>NZ_JBSKHT010000016.1:0-203088 GCF_057128745.1 Pseudomonas rosaeacicularis | reverse complement strand
TCGATGGAGCTGTCGACCACGGCCAGGTGCTTGCCGTTGTACAGCGTGTCGAGCACGGTGACTTCCAGCGAGGCGCTCTGGGTGATCGCTGCTTCGCCGGGCTCCAGATACACCTGCACGCCGTATTTCTGCGAAAAGGCTTTCAAGCGCGCGCAAAACGCGTCCAGCGGATAGTCGTCACCGGTGAAGTGAATGCCGCCACCGAGGCTGACCCACTCGACCTTGTGCAGCAGATGGCCAAAGCGCTTTTCGATGGTCCCCAGCATCTGGTCGAACAGGGCAAAGTCGCCGTTCTCGCAGTTGTTGTGGAACATGAAGCCGGAAATATCACCCAGCACCTGCTCGATCTTTTCCGGGTCCCACTCGCCCAGACGGCTGAACGGACGCGCCGGATCGGCCAGCAGATAATCCGAACTGCTGACCTGCGGATTGACCCGCAAGCCGCGCACGGTGCCGGCGCAGGCTTCGGAATAGCGCTGCAACTGGCCGATGGAGTTGAAAATGATCTTGTCGCAGTTGGCGAGCATGTCCTCGATTTCGTCGTCGGCCCAGGCCACGCTGTAGGCGTGGGTTTCACCGACGAACTTTTCGCGACCCAGCTTCAGCTCATAAAGCGACGAGGACGTGGTGCCGTCCATGTACTGCTGCATCAGGTCGAACACCGACCAGGTGGCAAAACACTTGAGCGCCAGCAGGGCTTTTGCACCGGAGTGCTCGCGCATGTAGGCGATCTTTTCCATGTTGCGCAAAAGCTTTTGCTTGTCGATGAGGTAGTACGGCGTTTTGATCATGTCGAGGCCTCCAGCAATGCCCGCCGAAAAAGGAGGCGGATTGTGCCTTCACTTGATAGGGATCGAAAGGGCGAGGGGGGTGTTTTCGTGAATTTATCGACGTGCGTAGCCCAAGACGATCCGCTTCTGCCCGAAGGGCGTAGGAGCGTTGCTTGCACGCGATCTGCTGCGCAGCGGCAGTAAAACGTGTGTATTCAGTTTGGGCAGACAGACCTCGGTCGCATGGTTTGATGACTGCTGCGCAGCCAATCGTCGGCAAGCCAGACTCCTACGGCCTTCGGCCAGAATCGAAAATCTGAACGCATTACTGCCTTCGGCCAGAATCGAAAACCTAAACACATCGCGGCCTGCTTCTGCCGAAGGCGTAGGAGCGTTGCTTGCACGCGATCTGCTGCGCAGCGGCAGTAAAACCTGTGTATTCGGTTTGGGCAGACAGACCTCGGTCGCAAGGTTTGATGACTGCTGCGCAGCCAATCGTCGGCAAGCCAGACTCCTACGGCCTTCGGCCAGAATCGAAAACCTGAACACATCGCGGCGGCGTTCGGCATCAAAAACCAAAACGCACCACGGCCTGTGGTCAGCATCAAAAACCAAAACACACCACGGCCTGCTTCTGCCGAAGGCGTAGGAGAGTTGCTTGCACGCGATCTGCTGCGCAGCGGCAGTAAAACCTGAGTATTCGGTTTGGGCAGACAGACCCCGGTCGCGTGGTTTGATGACTGCTGCGCAACCAATCGTCGGCAAGCCAGACTCCTACGGCCTTCGGCCAGAATCAAAATCCAAAACACATCACGGCCGCATTCGGCATCAAAAACCAAAACGCACCACGGCCTTCGGCCAGAATCGAAAACCTAAACACATCGCGGCCTGCTGCGGCCAGAATCAAAAGCGACCCTTCAATGAATCATCACATGATGGGGTATGAAACCGGTGGGAGCGGACCTGTCCGCGAAGACTGAGCGTCAGGCACCAGAAGTGCGTCGGCAGTAATGCCCCCTTCGCGGACAGGTCCGCTCCCACGGGTTTTGTACTTGATCTCAGGGGCGTGATCCGCCCCCGTTGCACTGCCTCTGTCAGGCCGCGACTCCGATCAGGAGGCGATCGTCGAGTCTTCACCGCCCGGCCAGTCCTTGGTCGGGATGTCGCTGATGGTGCCGTCCTTGACGCCGTCGATGCCATAGCGCTCGATGGAGCCGCCGAGCACTTGGGCGAAGTCGTCGACCTTGGCCTGCTGCTGACCTTCTTTCACCAGGCCCGGAATGATCGCGCCGAGCACAGCCACGCCCGCGCCCAATACGCCGAGAACGCCCGCAGCACCGGCCATGAACGGAATGAAGCGCGGCAGATTTGCACCTACCAGCCCCAGACTGCCCTCGACGGTGGAGGCGGCGCCGGCCAGTACGCCCAATGAACCGGCCGTTATCCCGAACCCGCCGGTCAGCTTGTCGCCGCGACGAATCGCCTGTACACCGTCGAAAATACCGTAGGCGCCTGCAGCAATGCCCGCGAGGCCGCCAATACCTTTGGCAGCGTCTTCGAATTTGGTGGCAATGATCTTCGCGTTCTTATCGTCCTTGACGTTGTCCTTGACCTGATCAAGCAAGTCGCCGGGCAACTTGCCGGTCCTCATATCGTCGAGCGTTTGTTCGCTGGTTTTGATGGCGTCGTCCAGATACTCCTTGTAAGCCTTGGTGCCGCCTTCGGTGAGGACGGTGGCGGTCTGGATCGAGCCGGTGGTGATGTCAACGATGTTGCGGTCAGTCAGATTGCCGCCGCTTTGTGCGCCGCGCGCAATGGTCACCCCGGCCAGGAAAATCCCGCTTACGGCGTGCAGCGTGCCACTGCTGTACGCAGCCTTGCCGTCGCTATAAGAGCCGATGCCATTGGGATCGAACGCGTCGAGTTTGGCCATGGCGTCCAGGGTTTTGATGCCCTGACGGAACGCATCCCAGTTGCCGCGCACACCGGCCAGGATCTGATCGGTGGTGGCCATGGTGCCGTCGGCGTTCATCAACAGTTCGGGCGATTCCTGACGCACTTGCTCGATCTGTTTGCGCACCTTGTCTTCATCAAGTTCTGCGCCACCGTCCTTGCCGTAAGCGGCCTTCAGGTCGTCGAAGGTGGCGCCTTTGAAAGCGTTCTCCTGAACGATGCTGGAGAAGTTGTCGTTGAGCTGCTTGTCCAGCGCCCCGGTGAACTCAGGGTCCAGCGTCGCGTTGTAGAGCGCCACTTCCATGCTGTACGCACCAGCGGCGGCCTCTGGCGTTTCGGTCTTGAGCAACTCGCGCAGACGTTCGCCCGAAGCCAGCGAGTCCTTGTAGTAGGTCTTGAATTCTTCACTGTGGGAGGACTTGCCCACCGCGCTCTGAATCTCGGCGGCGTTGTCGATGCCGAGCAGGGTTTGCAGGGTTTGCGCCGTGGCGTAGAAATTGGTCAGCGCTTCTGGCTGGTTTGTCTTGCCGTCCTTGGTGGCTGCATCCCACGCCTGTTCCAGCGCTTTGCCCGACTTGATCTGGTCCTCGTAGGTTTTGCTGACGGCGTCCTTGAGGCCCGGGCTGGACTCGAACAGCGCCTTGGTCGCGTCATCGCCGCTGCTCTTGAGGAAGTCCGCCGTGGGCTTGTCGTTCTGCAGGATGGCGATGTGATCGGTGATGTCTTTCAAGACCTTTTCCGGCTCCCAGACGGCGCCGGAACCGTTGGCAATCGCCACTTTGCCGTAGTCGTCGCCCCACATCCCGGCAGTGGCTCCGTCGACCACCAGTTTCTGCGCGTTTTGCAGATCCAGCAGGACAGCAGCTTTTTGCTCGGCGGTGTAGTTTTCAGGGTGCTCGAACACATCCGCACCCAGTTTGCTGGTGTCGACGTTGGAGGTCACGTTGCCCGAGATCACGCTCGACAACAGCCCGGTAAGGGCCGTGGCATCGGCGGGCGCCGTATTCTTCAGCCAGCTCTGGATGTCGCTTTGGTTTACCTTGCCGTCGGCGTTGTTGGCCAGCGGGTTACTGGCCGTGTCGAGCATCTTGAACGCGCCCGGTTGCGACCAGAACTCCAGGCCTTCTTTTTCAACGCCACTGAGCTGCGGGGTGGCGCTGATGTAGTCCTTGATGTTCTGTTCTGTCAGCGCGCCGTCGGCGCCGGTCTTGCCACGGATCGCATCGTAATGCTGCTCGAGTACCGCTGCGTACTGCGCTATCTCTTTAGAACCTGCATCCGCATCGGGCTTGGCCTTGAGGAAATCCTTGTAGCTGGCGATGTCTTCGCTGGCCTGCGCCTTGGGCAAGGAATCAAAGCCGTATTTGCCGAAGTCCTGTAAGCGGCCCGCCTCGGTGCCGTGCTTGGCTTCACCGCTTTTGGTGAAACCGTCGACGCTGGTATTCGCCACATCGTTACCGCTGAGCGCCTTGCCTTCTGCGTCATAACCCACGATACGATCAAGTACCTGACTGGCGCGAAAGGCGGCGTCCGGATCATTCTCGAAATCCCCGACTTGCTCTTTGAGCATGTCTTTGACGCCACTCTGGTTCCCCAGATTCTTGAGCAGGGGATTGGCGTCGATAATGTCCTGCGCCGATCGCTCGTCACCACTCGGCCGCTCCCACGCGATACCCACTGCCTGAGCCTTGTCGCGCAACAGCGGGTCGTCGCCCACTGCTTCAATGTGCTTGAGTTCGCCCTGCAGATTGTCGAAACCGTATTTGCCGAAATCCTGCAGACGACCCGCTTCGGTGCCGTGCCGGGCTTCGCTGTGACTGGTAAAGCCGTCCACCTTGCCGTTATTTACATACTTGCCCGCGACGCGGTTGCCGCTTTCGTCCAGTTGCTCGATGTGTTCGAGCACCTGCGTCGCGCGGTACGCCGCATCAGGGTCGGTCTCGAAATTGCCGACGCGATCCCTGAGCATGTCTTTCACATCACTCTGGTTGCCGAGATTCTTGAGCAGCGGGCTGTCGTCGATGATCTGTTGCGCCGAGCGATCATCGCCCTCGGGGCGTTGCCATTCGATC
Source organism: Pseudomonas rosaeacicularis (assembly GCF_057128745.1). NCBI lineage: Bacteria > Pseudomonadati > Pseudomonadota > Gammaproteobacteria > Pseudomonadales > Pseudomonadaceae > Pseudomonas > Pseudomonas rosaeacicularis. Next base: position 198,293 of record NZ_JBSKHT010000016.1, on the reverse strand, counting down.
CCTGCCTCTTTGGCTTTGGCGCGCTCGACTGAGTCGCCCCAAAGGCCTTGCGCGGTGTTGCTGACGGCATCAGCGAGCAGCTTGGGCAGGTCGGTGATCGTGAGAGACATGGCAGGGCTCCTTGGATGAAAAAGTGTGCTCCAAGTTAAACCGCCATGTGTGAACAGCGCATGACACGCCTACGCAATAATTCCCATTTAAATCAATCAGATAGCTATCCATGATAACGGCAAAAGCCCCTGGCGAAACCAGCCGCCAAGGGGTGTAAAACTGCGCTCAAAAGGTTGCGGCTAGCGTTTATCTTCTCCGTATTCAACGTGCAGTTCGTCATCCAGTCGATTGCTGGAAGAGCCGTCTTTCTGCGGGGTTTCGTTGAAGTGTTCCCATTCGGCGCTCTGGAAACGGAACAGGCTGTCGTCCGCAGGGGCTTCGCGCTCTTTGTATTCATGGATCGAGTAGTGCAGGTACTCGACCTTGTTGGCCCAGTTGTCTTGCAACAGCCCGTCGGCGGCGAGATCACGATACCAGTCGTTTTCCTTCTCGCTGGCCTTCTGTTTTTTGTTGTGATCGACGAAGAAGCCGATGATCCCGCCGATGACCGCCAGCACCACGCCCACCAGAAAGAAAGGACCGGTCAACGCCGCTGCCGAGCCGGCCCCAATCAACGCGGCGCCACCCAGCACTCCGGCCGACGCGCCGAATGCGCCGGCGGCGATCTGCAATCCACCGGCGGCCTTGGCCAGCGGGTCGCCGGTTTCGATGCCGCTCTTGATGGTGAAAGCGCCCAGCACGATGTCGGCAAATCCGCCCACCACGTCGGTCGCAGGCCCCAGCACCTTGATCACAGAGCCTGCGATCTTGCCGGCTTTGCCTGCGCCGAGCTTGGCGGCGCCTGCGCCAGTGACCGCGTCGTCCAGCCGTGCTGTGATGCCGCCTTGCACTTTGGCGGCATCGGCGAACGTCCCTTTGCCGTCGCCCAGGATGTCCGAGATATCGGGGGTGATGTCCAGCGCACTGCTGATCTTGTTTTTCATCGCTTCGGACAGCTTGGGATCGCGCACTTCAACCAGTGGCGATTGAACGCCTTCCTTGCCCCAGATCTCGGGCAGGGTTTTATCCAGGCCGAGGAAATCGACCATGCCGCCTTTGCCGACCAAGTCTGCAACGGCGTCACCGAGCTTGATGAAGTGGCTGCCCGCACCGGCAAAGCTGAGGAAGTCCTTGGCGATGGCCAAGCGTTGCAGCGGCGTTTCGGCGAGCTTGCCGCCATTGCCGGCCAGCTGGTAAATCCCTGAGAACAGCGAAACCCCGGCGCCCATCGAGCCGAGAATGCCCTTGGTGTTCAGGGCGCTGAACACTTCACCCAGCTTGCCGCGCTCGGCGATTGGTACGTAGGGCTTGGAAAGGGCGGTCTTGATGTCGGCTTCGGAAATGCTGCCGTTGGTTTTGTAGACCTCACCCAGCTCTTGCATGGCCTTGCTGACTGCCGAGGATTTCTCCTTGCCCTGCATGCCTTCTTCGAGGAATTTTTCGATGGTTTCCTGCGTACGGCGAGGCAGGTCGAGCAGCTCGCCCTTGAGCACGCTTTTGAGCAGGCCGAACATGTCCTTGGTGGCAAGCTCAGTGTTTTCCTCGGAGATCTTGCTCGGGTCGCTGATCAGGTCGTTGAGGTCGCTGGTCAGGCCGTCGGCCTGGATGTTTTGCGCAGCTTTGGTCGCGGCATCCGGGTCGAACAGCGACAATGAGGTAAGGGTGTCGCTCAAGTCCTGTTGCGCCTCATGGGCCTTGCCTTGTTTCTGCAGGTCCTTGAGGTAGGTGACGTAATCCGGGTTGTTGGTCAGGTCCAGCAGCTTCTGTTTGATCTCGTCCTTGTTCGGAATGTGACCGATGGCGCTGTCCATCTGCGCCTTGTAATCGGCGGTGACAGTGGGGTCGGAAAACAGGGTGCTGATCTGCTCCTGCAAGGCGCCGCCATCGATGATGTCGTGCATGTCTGCCGACGACAGTTCGGTCTGCTTGTCATCGAATACGCGCCAGGTGCCGCCGAATGCGCCCTGGTCTTCTTCGTACCCGGTCAGCCCGCGACCGTTCTGGTACGCCGCCTGGGCCTCCAGTGCGCGGACAAGCTTGGCGCGATTGTCGTCCTTGGGAATCGAGCCGTCCTTGACGCCCTTGCGGTAGCTGTCGAGCAGCTCTTTGGTGGCCAGTTCGCTGACCGTCAGTTCCGGGGATTTGTCGTCATCGGGGTCGGCCTTCACGCCAGTGTTCAGGTTGAGCACATCCAGCTCATCCTTGGGCGGCAAGTTAGAACCGCTACGGGTGTTGTCGACCTCGGTCTTGGTCCAGGCTTCCCACTTGGCGACGACGTCGTCGTAGAGCTGCGGGCTCAACTCCTTGGAGACGATGACCTTGCCTTCGCTGGTCTCGTAGCGAATCAGGCCGTTACCCAGCTCGTCGGGGGAGCCGAAGGTGATGTCGGTGTTCTTGAGAAAGTCATTGGGGCCGGCGAGCTTGTAGCCCTCGGCCTCCGAGGTGTGGATCTGGCTCCAGGTTTCATTGGCGGTGCTGGCGCTTTTGAACAACTCAGGCGTCAGGTCTTTGGAGACCACCACTTTGCTGCCGTCCTGTTTTTCATAGGTCAGGGTTTCGCCTTCCTGGCCGACGGTCCAGGCGAAGTTCTTGTAGTCGTTGAGTTCGGGGATCGGTGTGCTTTGGTCGGCCAATGTCGCGCCACCGGAGACGGCGGTATTGATGTCAGCGGACTTGGCCGGATCGTCTATAACTTCGCGCAGTGAGGTGAGGTAATCGAACAGCTTCGGGTTGTCGTCACGGGCGACGATGACTTTCTCAGTGCCGTTGTCGTAACGAATCAGGTCCGGGCCGACCTCGTCTTTCGCCCCGACCGTGGTCCCTGTAGCAGGCGGCCACACCTCGTTGTCGGTGGCGCGACGATAACCGCCAGCTTCACTTTCACGCATGCCGACCAGGCCTGCGTAAGCATCGTTAACCGCCTTGAACAACTCAGGGTTATCGCGCTGGGAAACCACATATTTGTTCCCATCCTGGGTGACATAGCGGACGACGCCAGGGCCGACTTCTTCGGCAGGACCGATGATCTGGTATTCGCCGAATTTGGGTGGTTCCTGATCGGCGCCGACTCGCTGATAGCCGGCCGCTTCACTGGCGTTGATGCCGGACAAGGCCTTGAAGTCCGCTGAGACTTGCTTGAACAGCTCGGGATTGTCCTGCTCGGCCAGGATCACTTTCTTACCGTCCTGGGTCACGTAGCGGATCAAGCCCGGACCCTTTTCATCGGGCGGGCCGATGAACTGGTACTCGCCCAGTGTCTCGGGAGTGGCGGCATCCTTGGCCGCCAATTCGTAACCCTCGGCAACGCTTTCCTTGATGGCCTGGAGGGCAGGGCGGTCATCGACCACTTGCTTGTACATCTTCGGATTCGAGGATTTGCTGACCAGTACCTGTTCGCCACTTTGAGTCACGTACCGCACCGTGTCGGCGGCCACTGTTCCCGGCTCTTCGATGGAGCTGTAATCCTTCAGTTCCGGCGCCTTTTCATCAGGATTGGCAGGGCGGTATTGATCGGCATTTTTCACGCTGCTCTTCAGAACACTGGTGAACAGTGTCTTTGGCGCAACCGCACCGCGGGTCAAAGGTTTTGGATCAGGCGTGCTGCTCAAAGGACGGGTCGACATGGGATTGAACTCCTGTTTTAACCGTTCGACCGAGTGCGCGGAGGCGGGCCGAAGAATCTCAAGTGATGACCCCGGAGGGGCTGGATACAGGTATTTCCTTAATACAGCTGCAACGGAAAATTCTGGTAATGCTCCACACTGTGATGGGCCAATGAATACAGCTGGATTATTGTTTTTCATTGATCATTTCATTTGTGCGGTCGCAGGTGAGAAGTGTGACGCGATACGCACATTAGTTCCACGAAGCGGCCAGGAAGTAAGTGGAGTCCAGGGGTTTGAAACCCGCGTTATTGCCACTTCAGGTTGAGTGCTAACCACTTCTCAGGAACAAACTGCGCGACGGGTCAGGCTGGAACATTACCAGAGTGTTACGGCGACTGGCGTGTTCAGAGGCCGTTTTCACAACGTTTCACAACCTGCAGGCCTTTGAGTTAGAGGGTTCCAAGCCAGATGACGGATTAGGGAGGTTGTCGATCATCTGATCGTTGGAATTATGTCGGCACCGGACAGCTAATAAAAATAAAGTTCAAATTGCATAAAAATAAAGATGAATAAGTTGTTTTGGTGCAGCGTTTACGGATGGAGGCGAAATGATGTCGCGGTGATTCGGGCAGCGAGTGGTTACTTGTCTTTCTGTATTTCACAAGTTTTCACAGCGCCGATTAGTTGGCTCTGCGTACTATTGTTTCGTGCTTAACGTAGGCCGAAATTAGTTTGTAATAAACCGAGCTTACTGTGATGCATGAAGTATGAGTGCGCCGCTTCGCGGCTGAAGACATCCCCCATCCCCAAGTAAGGAGATTCAAAATGGCTGAAGTCCCTCCAGCAAGCTCAGGCGGCGGCGCAGATGCAGCGATCGCTAAAATGGAAGCCACATTCAACATGGCTATCGAGAAGTCGGCAAAGATCACCGAACTGACCACAGCCAAAAAGGCTGAGCTCGACGCGACCAAGCAACGTCCGCAGAACTGACGTCGTTGTGCGGGCAGTCGCAAGACTGCTCGCATATCTGGCCTTTCACGCCGCACCTTTCACCTGAAACCCTTCGGCGTCTAACTCGCCTTTGCCTGCGCACACCACTCGGGTAACTCGATATGACAGCCCTGATTTCCCTGACCTCGGTGCCGGGTACATCGGCTCCAGGCAACAGCATCCCGTTGCTCTGCATCACCCAAGGCCTGCATCAGGGAGTTAGCCTTTCCCTGGACAAAACCACCTACATCATCGGCAGTGCCGAGCACGCTGATTTGTTGCTCAGCGACCCCGGCATTGCCGAGCGCCACCTGGCCCTGCGTTTTTCCAGCGGCCAGGTGGCGGTCGAGGCCCTCGGCGGCGACGTGACTGTCGTCGGTCGTCATGCCCGTGAAATCAAGATCCCCATGGGCAGCGGTCATCGTGCCCGCTTCCCGTTGGAGATTCGTCTCGGCCAGGCGCGCCTGACATTGAGCGATCCGGCCGAACCGCAGGCGTCTGCCGAGCGCGCCGTGCCGCTCTGGCGACAGCTCTCGCGACAAAAAACACAATGGATCATCGCGCTGTTGCTGATGTTTCTCTGCGTCGGCGCCTTCGCCTTTCGCGGTCAACCGGCATCACCCGCAGGCGTCGTCAATCGCGACGACGTGAGCGCACCGGATTCGGCCAAAACCATTCAAATCGCAAGCGCCGAGCAAGCCAGGCGCTGGCTTGAGCAGCAACTGGCAGCCGCCAACCTGAATCAGATCAAGGTCAGCGAAATCGATGGTCAGCTTGGCGTGCAAGGCAGCTACGATCCGACGAAAAAAGGCCAATGGATGGGCGTGCAACAAGCCTATGACGCCCGCTTCGGTCAGCAAGTGGTGTTGCATCCCAATGTCGTGCCTCGCGCTGAAATCGCCAAACCTCGCGTGCGCTTCCAGGCAGTCTGGTTCGGCCCCAACCCCTACGTGGTCAATGAAAGCGGCAAGCGCTTGTACCCAGGCGCTGCGCTGGCCGATGACTGGATGCTGCAGAGCATCGAGAACAACCAGGTGATCCTCGCCCGGGGCGAAGAGAGGTTCACCTTCACCCTATGAGAATCGACCCGCGCCCCTTATTGCCAGCCACGCCAGAGGAAACCGCTGCGGTCGATGCTGTCCAGCCGGCCAACCTGCGCCAGGGTGCGCGGTTTGAAGCGGTACTGAGCAAACGTGAAGTGCTCGCCCGTCGCTCGTTGCGTGGGGATGTCGAGCAATCTTCGACGGCCAGTGGCATCAGCGCCGAGTTGTTTGGCAGCACGCGCTCGCTGGAAATACTGGAATACGTGCTGAACAACGTGCTGCCCGATCTGGACGCCGAGCCAGAAATAAAAGCGCTGGCCCACGACTTGATCACCGAAGAAATCGACATGCGTCGCACCCTCGAACAGCAGCGCGCCGAGGTGCAGGCCTGATGCCCCGGGAAATCCAAAGCCGTGAAGACCAGGACGCCGTAGAACTGCTTAAGGGCATGGGCGACCTTTATCGCCGGGGCGGCCAGTCGCAACGAGGGCTGGTGATGTTGCTGATTGCCGTGCAGCTGTCGCCTCGCGACCCGATGCTGCTGCGCAATCTGGCGATGGCCTTCACCGACAGCGGACAGCCGGACCGAGCCTTGAGCGCACTGGATCGGTTGGTCGACGCAGAGGGCGAGTCCCCAGGCGTGTTGCTGCTACGCAGCCGCGCATTGTGGGGCGCCGCTCGCAAAGACGAAGCGCGGCAGTGCTTCAAACATTACCTGACCGCCCGGAGAGCCGCGCAATGATCCAGATCATGAACCGCCTCAACGCCCTGGCCCGGGTGGCTGCAAAGCGCAGTGATGTGATCATTGTCGCGTTCATGCTGATGGCCATCGTGATGATGATCATCCCGCTACCGACCTGGCTGGTGGACGCGCTGATCGGCCTGAATATCTCCCTGAGCATCCTGATCCTGATCGTCGCGTTTTACATTTCCCATTCGGTGGAATTCTCGGCGTTGCCGCCGTTGATTTTGCTGAGCACGCTGTTTCGCCTGTCGCTGTCGATCACCACCACGCGCCTGATTTTGCTGGACGGCAATGCCGGGCACATCGTCAAGGCCTTCGGTGATTTCGTGATTGCCGGCCAAGTGGTGGTGGGGCTGGTGGTGTTCCTGATCATCACCGTGGCGCAGTTCGTGGTGATCACCAAAGGCGCCGAGCGCGTGGCCGAAGTCGCGGCGCGTTTTACCCTGGACGCCATGCCCGGCAAGCAGATGAGCATCGATAACGACCTGCGCAACGGCGACATCGACCAGCCTGAAGCCCGCCGTCGCCGTTCCCGGCTAGAGCGCGAAAGCCAGATGTTCGGCGCCATGGACGGCGCCATGAAGTTCGTCAAAGGCGATGCCATTGCAGGACTGGTGATTCTCTCGGTCAACCTGTTGGGCGGCATGCTGATCGGCATGCTTGAGCGCGACATGTCGTTCGGCGATGCCGTGCACACCTACTCGCTGCTGACAGTGGGCGACGGCCTGATCGCACAGATTCCGGCGCTGTTGATTTCGGTGGCGGCGGGCACCGTGGTCACCCGCGTCAACAGCGACAATGTGGACGGCAATCTGGGCACGGAGATCTTGCAGCAACTGGGTGCCAGTCACATGGCGCTGGGTTTGACCGCTTTGATTTTGCTGGGCGTAGCCTTACTGCCGGGCTTTCCTGCGCTGGTATTCATCGGCCTGGCAGCAATCTTCGGGGTGTCGGCGTTCGTCATGTATCGCCGGGGTCAGGTGGCCGAAGTGCTGCCTGCTGAAGAGGTCACTGAGGTGGCTGACTACGAGGCGCAACCGGCTGAACACAGCCAGACCCTTGCCAAGCCGCTGGACAGCCGCCTGCTGCTCAGCCTGGGTTCGGCCCTGGCTCAAGCGGCGCCGGAGCATCCGTTACGGCAAAAAATCGAAGCCTTGTGCCACGAGATTCGCGGCGATCTGGGCATCGAAGTACCGGTGCCCGATATCTATGTGGACGCGTCCATGGCCGCCAACCGTTTCGTCATCGAACTGGAGGGCGTTCCGGTCAGCGAAGGAGAACTGCCCGCCGATTGCCTGCTGCTCAAGGACGATCCGGTGCACGCGCAGTTGCTGGACATCCCGGCGCTGGAAGCTGATTCGCCGTTGAGCCGTCGGCCCGCGCAGTGGATCGAGCGTCATCATCAGGACAGCCTGCAGGACGCCGGCATCGGTTTCATGCTGACCGACGAAGTCCTGCGCGCCGTGGTTGATCGAACGCTGCGCCGCTACGCCGCAGATTTCCTCGGCATTCAGGAAACCCGCGGGATTCTAGAGCGCATGGAAGGCACTTACGGCGAGCTGGTCAAGGAAGTGCTGCGCATCGTGCCGTTGCAGCGCATCGCCGAAGCCTTGCGCCTCCTGGTTGCCGAAGGGGTGTCGATCCGCAATCAACGCGCACTGCTCGAAGCGATGGTGGAGTGGGGCGGGCGCGAGGCCGATGCGCCGCGCCTGGCCGAACAACTGCGTGCTGCGCTGGCCCGCCAGATCAGCCACCAGTTTGCCGACCGCAACCGAGTCATCAGCGCCTTCGTGCTGACACCGGCGCTGGAAGAACAACTGCGCTCCGGCCTGCGCCGTCAGGAAAACAACCGTGATTCATTGCCCGAACAGAGCAACCGCGCGCTGCTGACCCAATTGCGTCAGGCCTGTGAACGTTTGCCGGATGAAGACCAGACCGTGCTGCTGGTGCATCCGGAGTTGCGACGCGGCATGCGCCGTCTGGTGGTGCGCGGTGAGCTGGAGCTGGCCGTGCTGTCGTTCCGCGAACTGGCCGGTGAATACAACCTGCAAGCCGTCGGCACCATCAGCCTGACCGAGATTACCAATCGCCGCACAGCCAGCGGCGTCCCGATCACCTCCATGGCGACCGCCTCATGACGTGTTTTCCGCTGTTTCGCTCGCAAGCTGTTGTCGGCTTGTGGATGGCTGCCCTTGCAGCGTTGATGCTGCCCGCGATTGCCTGCGCCCAGAACATCGCCAAAGGCAGCACCGGCACCATCGACCTGGCCTCGGGTGAAGGGCGCATTTTGAATTTCAAGGCGCCTGTGGATTCGGTGCTGGTGGCTGAACCCGGCATTGCCGATTTGCAGGTGGTGTCTCCCGGCGTGATTTACGTGTTCGGTAAAGCACCGGGTCAGACCAGCCTCATCGCTCTGGGGCCCGATGGCGAGCAATTGGCCGCGTTAAGTCTGGCGGTCAGCAGCGGCACTCAGGCGTTAAGTCGGCCTTTGAAGGACCTGAATCCGGGTAGCACCGCGCAAATCAGTGGCGCCGGCAATCGGATCGTCGCCAAGGGGAAGGTCAAGAGCGTCGGTGAAGCCACGGATTTGAACGCTCTGCTCAGCACCGAAGGTCAGGAATTCAAGACCGCGATCAATGGCGCATCGTACGAGGGCTCGGCCCAGGTCAACATCCGCGTGCGTTTCGCCGAGGTGTCGCGCTCTGAGCTGTTGCGCTACGGCGTCAACTGGAACGCTCTGTTCAACAACGGCACGTTCTCGTTTGGCTTGTTGACCGGTGGCGCGCTGGCGGCTGATGCGGCGAGCGGTGCTTCCAACGTGATCAGCGCCGGCCTTGCCTCGGGCAACGTGAACATCGACGCGATGCTTGAAGCGCTGCAAAGCAACGGCATCCTGGAAATTCTCGCCGAGCCGAATATCACGGCGATGACTGGCCAGACTGCAAGCTTTCTGGCTGGGGGCGAAGTCGCGGTGCCAGTGCCGGTCAACAGCGATCTGGTGGGCATCGAGTACAAGCAATACGGCGTGTCGCTGTTGTTCAGCCCGACGGTATTGCCCAACGACCGGATCGCCCTGCAAGTGCGTCCCGAAGTCAGCAGTTTGATGGGATCGAGCACTGTCAGTGTGGGCGGTTATCAAGTGCCTTCGTTCCGTGTACGGCGTGCCGATACGCGAGTGGAAGTCGGCAGCGGCCAGACCTTCGCGATTGCCGGTCTGTTTCAGCGCGAGAGCAGTCAGGACGTCGAGAAAGTACCAATGCTGGGCGACATGCCAATCCTGGGCAATCTGTTCCGCTCCAAGCGTTTTCAGCGCAACGAAACCGAACTGGTGATTCTGATCACGCCGTATCTGGTGCAGCCGGTACGTGCCCGAACCCTCGCCACGCCGCTGGATGCCAATCCCAAAGGCGCCACCACCGCGTCTGCGGGGCCGCGCAACGGCGGCATGTTCGGCTTCTACATGAACTGATCAAGGAGCAACCATGAATCGTGCATTGTCATCGCTGCGCCCGAACCGGTTTTTGCCTGAACCATTGTTGCTCGCCGGTGTTTTGCTGGCAGTGCTGACCGGGTGCAAGACTCATCTGGAGCCTGCGTCTTATTCGCCGGATTATCAGGGCGTGACCCGCGCCGACGGTCGTGTGGAATTGATCCCGTTGGAATGCCTGAAGCCTTCGCCCGAGGACCAGTTCGGTACCGATGAGGATGAATACGTACCGCTGCTGCCACCCGGCTGCGCCAATAACCTCACGTTGCTGCAAATGGTGGAACAGCGTTCGGACCTCATGCAGGGCCGAGAAACCGGCCCAACCATGGCCGCACCCGTCGGCCGCGCCGCGCAGGTCTACATCGACGGCTATGACCGCGAGGAACTGCGCAGGCGTCAGTCCGAACAGCAGGCCAAGGCTGACAAGCAGGAGGGGCAATGAGGCTCAGATCATCGCGGGCAAGCGCGCTCCTGCAAACTGCAAGCGGCAACACATTCGCGCGGGCTCAAACCCAACCTGTGGGGGTGGCGTTGGGATTCAAACCGACCAACCGTGGGAGGGAGCTTGAATCCGCTGCGGTCATGAGGTCAGTGGGTATCGACCAGCCCCAATTCCCGGGCTTGGGCTTGCGGGTCCTTGATGGCCTTGATGCGGCGGGCTTCGGTGAGCAGCTTTTTGCGTTCGGTATCCGGGATGTCTTCCAGGCTCAGGGCCTTGATGTCTTTTTCGCGGCCGGCGAGCACGGTGATCAGCAGCTCGTTGCGCTGGTGCCGGGGCAGGGCGCGGGCCGATTCACTGACCGTGTGGATGTTGTCCAGCGCCAGTTGCGGTTTGTCGCCCAAGGCATAAGCCAAGGCCAGGTTGCAGCGGGTGTCGAGGTCGTTGGGTGCCAGGGCCAGGCTTTTACTGAACGCCGCCTGCGCCGCGTCGGCATCGCCGCGCAAGATCTGCGCAATACCGAGGCGGTTGAAGGCTTGCGGCTGATTGGGTTGAGCGCTGGCCTGGGTCAGTACTGTGACCGCGCGATCCAGTTTGCCCTGACGCAGTTGCGCGGTGCCCAAGCCAAGCAACGCAGCGGCGCTGTTCGGGCTCAATTCCAGCGCTTGCTGGTAGGCGCGCTCAGCACCCCGGGCATCGTTGCTGGCCAATCGGGTTTCACCCAGTTTGAGCCAGGCCCCGATCTGCGCCTCGGGCTGTTGAGTGGCCTTCTCGTACAGCCCCGCAGCGGTGCTCATGTCGCCTCGGGTTTCCAGATCCGCCGCCAGGTGCATGAAGCGCTGGTAGCTGCTGTCGGAGGCGGGCTGGGTGGCGCAGGAGGCAAGCGTCACGCCGGCAAGCAGCATCAACGTGGAGGCAAAACGGCTGGGCATAGACAAGGCTCTTTGGTCGAGGACGGCTGGGCATTTGTTCGATCAGGTGCAGCCGCTGATCAATCGAAATGCCTCACCCGACGGGAAAATCATTCTATCCACTTGAAGCCTAATAGCGACCGTTATGTGCGCACTGTTCTCAACTCGGTCATATCCCAACCATCGATTCTGGAGGGCCGGTGTCATGCGTAACCGTCGATGGCTGCGGTTCTCATTCTGGGTGCTGATGAGCAGCTTTTTCTCGCTGAGCGTCCACGCCGAAGAGGCGCCGTCCAGCGACGACCCGGACTGGTTCGCCGAGCCTTACGCCTACGTGCTGGTCGAGCAGGACGTGCGCGCCGCACTGGAAGAGTTCGGCCATAACCTGGGCCTGATCGTGGTCATGTCGGACAAGGTTCGCGGCAAGTCGCGCAGCAGCGTGCGCGGCGAAACGGCGGGAGATTTCCTGAGCCAGCTGTGCGACTCCAACGGCCTGAGCTGGTACTTCGACGGCAACATTCTTTACATGACTGCCGATGCGGAAACCAGCACCCGGCTGTTCAAGGCCCAAGGGCAAAACCTGGAGCAGCTGGAGGATTATCTGACCAGCCTGGATGTGTTCGGCAAGCAGATGTCCACCCGCGCCGGCCCCGATGGCGACGAATTGTTCGTCTCTGGCCCTCCGGCCTATCTGAGCATGGTTCAACAACACGTCGATCACCAGCAACGCCCGGTCGCAGCACCGGTCGCCCGCGAGCGCGGAGTGCGGGTATTTCGTGGCGGCGTCGTCACCACCGAAGCGAGTAATTGAATTTCACGAGCAAAAACCAACACCCAAAAAACCCCTGGTAAGGAGCAATACGATGTCAGTCAGCCCTATCGACAGCACCACCAGCGTCACCGCCAACCCGGAAGCGCAGTTCAATGCGGCGGTGGATAAATCCAAGACCGAGATGAGCGACGACGAATTCACCGAAACCCTGATCACCCAGGCCGTCACCATCGGCGGGCAGTTCATCATCATGCCCAAGGCGCAGGAAATGTTGAACGAAGCCCAGTCGTCCGAAGACGACGAAGAATAGGCCAACGCCATGACCGCAAGTCTTGCAGCACCTGCGACGGCGGCACTGCCGCCATCGGGAGGGCCCGGAGGTTTACAGGGCTCTCAGAACCTGTTCGAACACATGGCTGACAACGCCAAGGGCATGCCCCACGGTGCCAGCCCCCACCAGATCGGCGAAGGACTCATGGAACGCCTGAACGGGTTCATCGATCGCTCGCGCAGTTTCTCCGAGCGCGCCGATGTACTCACCAACGGATCACCGCCGGGCGCTGCGTCCGGGCCTTCCAGCACCCCGGCCGCGGCTGGGGCAGAAAAACCGGCCGCGCCGCAGAACCTTGCCAGCGCCGGGCAACCGCCGAAAAAAGTCGGCGAACAGCAGGTCGATCAGATCGTCCACTCGCTGGGCAAGATGTTCGATTACTCCATCGAAACCCAGATGGTCGTGCGCGGCGCCACCCAGATTTCCGGCTCCGCCAACACGCTATTGAAAGGTCAATAACCCATGTCCAACCGCTGTCGTGCCGTGCGCTTGATGATTGTCGTTGCCTTCGCCGGGTTGTTGCAGGCCTGCGACATCGACCTGTACACCAACCTCGGCGAGCGCGAGGCCAATGCCATGGTCGCCGTCTTGCTGCGCGATGGCGTACCGGCGTCCCGCAAGGTGCAGGACAACGGCCAACTGACAGTGGTGGTGGACGAAAAACGCTTTTCCGAGGCCATGTCATTGCTCGATGACGCAGGTTTACCGGGGCAGTCGTTTTCCAACATGGGCCAGGTGTTCAAGAGCAACGGCCTGGTGTCTTCGCCGGTTCAGGAACGGGCGCAAATGGTCTACGCCCTGAGCGAAGAGCTGTCCCACAGCGTCTCGGAAATCGACGGCATCATTTCCGCTCGGGTGCATGTGGTGCTGCCAGACAACGACTTGCTCAAGCGGGTGATCTCGCCTTCGTCAGCCTCGGTGCTGGTGCGCTATGACCCGGCCACCGACATCAATCAGCTGATCCCGCAGATCAAGACGCTGGTGGCCAACGGCATTTCCGGCCTGAGCTACGACGGCGTCTCGGTGACCGCAATCAAGGCTGCGGTCGCCAGCAATCGCGCTAACGCTCAACCACGTCTGGCGAGCTTTCTGGGGCTGTGGATGCTCGAAGACAACGTGGCTCAAGCGCGTTTGATGTTCGGCATCTTGCTGCTCAGCACTTTCGGTCTGGCGGGCGTACTCGGCTGGCAGCATTGGCAGCGCCGTCGTTCGCAATCTGTTTATGTGTTGGAGGATGCGGCATGACGGCCGGATTCAGTGCGCGACAACAGGCTTGGCAAGCACTGCTCGAACAGCCTCTCGCGTTTGTCGAGGCGCGACGCCTGCGTGAATGCTGGCCGCGGACATTGACCGATCAGCAGCATGCAGCTCTGCACGGCACTTCGCGTTTTCAACACCGATTGTTGCAGTTGTTAATGGGGCATTTTCACCTGCAACCGTTGGCTCAGATCCCGTTGCCCACAGAGCAGGATTTGCCAGTGTTGTTGCTGTCCCCGGGGGATTTCAAGCGCCTGCCCAGAGTGTGTGGCGCGATCTGGCACGCAGCGACCTTGAGCCGCGAGATCCGCAGTGATGTGGTGAACCAATTGCGCGGCTTGCTGGGCGCTGACGTGTTCGCCCTGGCGCTTGCTCACCGCTCGCTGGCGGGGGCGGCCGATTTGTTGCGCCAACCGGCTGATTTGGTCGAAGCCATTGACCGGGACGGTGCCAGTTGCGTCGCCGCCTGGCTGCAAGCTCAGCCTGCGGCGCTGCGCGACTGGCTGCGTTTGCGCCTGCCAATGCCCCAACCGAATAACGCGCAGGCCAGTGTCCCGCAGACGGCGATGGACTTGGACATCGTGCGCCATGCCGCCACGACTTTTGATCAGTTTGCCGAGCAGGTGGCCTGATGAGCGAGTTACCGAACCGCCCTGCATTACGGATCATTCGCGCCGAACAGGCCGATCTGTGGATCGACGGTTATGCCTTTGTGCAGGCAGCCGAAGCGCACGCGCAGTCGATCCGTGAAGACAGCGCCCGCTGGCTGGAACAGGCCCGGGAAGAGGGCTTCCAAAGCGCGCGCCGTCAAGGCGCCGAAGAAGTCAGCGCCTTGCTGGTCGAGACCTCATTGAAAGTCGATGCCTGGCTGTCGGGCCTTGAAGCCTCGCTGGCCAACCTGTCGCTGGGCATCGTGCGCGAAGTGTTGGATGACATGGACGACGCCGAACGCTTACTCCGTTGCACGCGCAAGGCATTGACGGCGTTTCGACAGGATCAGGCGTTGACCCTGTTCGTACCTCGGCTGGAAGTTGAAGCGGTGCGCCGGCGCCTGAAACACGAAGCCGATACCTTGCCGGCCATCACCGTTGAATCCGACGATCAGTTGCAATCAGGCCAAGCGCGCCTGAGCAGCCCGGTCGGTTCAGTGGAGCTTGGGCTGGAGGCGCAACTGAGCAATCTGCGCCGTACGCTGCTGCCATTTGCCGATGAGTTGCAACCGTGAGCGTCGATCTGCACGCCATCGTCCCCAGGCTCACTGAGCGTTTGGGCGACGCGAGACTGCGCCCAATGAAAGGCACCGTGCGCAGCATTCGCGGGGTGTTGTTGCGTGCCAGTGTCGCCGGGGTGCGGATCGGTGAGCTGTGCCAACTACGCGACCCGAGCACCGGTCGCAGTCTGGCAGCAGAAGTCATCGGCTTTGAGCAGGATGAGGCGATTCTGTCGCCCATCGGTTCGATGCAAGGGATGTCCACGCGCACGGAAATCATTGCCACCGGAGAAACCCTCGGCGTCAGTGTCGGCGATGCCCAATTGGGAAGGGTGATCAGCCCCATGGGCGATTTTCTCGATGGCGACGGCATCGCGCCACTGGCTGTTTTGCAGCGTTATCCGCTGCACGCCGAACCGCCGGCACCGTTCTCCAGGCAACTGATCGTCAAGCCGATGTCTCTTGGGGTGCGCTCCATCGATGGCCTGCTGACGTTGGCCCAAGGGCAACGCATGGGGATTTTCGGTGAACCGGGCGTGGGCAAGTCCTCGCTGCTGGCGAGCATCGTGCGCCACACCGATGCCGACGTGATCGTCATCGGCCTGATCGGCGAGCGCGGTCGCGAGGTGCGTGAGCTGCTGGATGTGCAGCTGGATGCCCAGGCCCGTGCGCGCACCGTGGCGGTGGTTGCAACCTCCGATCGCCCTGCCGCAGAGCGCGTGCGAGCGGCCTTCGTCGCTACGGCTTTGGCGGAATATCACCGGGATCAGGGGCGCAATGTGCTGTTGTTGATGGACAGCCTGACGCGTTTTGCCCGTGCGCAACGGGAAATAGGCCTGGCAGTGGGCGAACCTCCGACCCGACGCGGTTATCCGCCGTCCTTTTTCTCAGCCTTGCCACGGCTGCTGGAGCGGGCGGGCCCCGGCGCTGTCGGCAGCATCACGGCGCTGTACACCGTGCTGACCGAAGGCGACGCGTCCATGGACCCGGTGGCCGAAGAAGCGCGCTCGATCCTCGACGGGCACATCGTGCTCAGCGCTGAATTGGCCCAGCGCAATTACTTCCCGGCCGTGGACGTATTGCGCAGCCGCAGCCGCTTGATGGATCAGGTATCGACCGACGAACAGCGCCGTCTGGCCATGCGCATTCGCGAGCTGATGGCGCGGCGTAACGAAATCGAAATGCTCATCCGCGTGGGTGAATACGCAGCCGGCAGCGACCCATTGGCCGACGAGGCGATTGCCCGGCATGATGCTATCGAGGGTTTTTTGCGTCAGGCGGCCACCGAGCCGAGCAGTGCGGCGCAAACGCTGAACCTCATGCGCAAGGTGTTGGCATGAACATTCTGGAGGCTCCATGAAGACCGACGACCTACGCAGCCTGCAAGCCTTGCGGCAGTTACGCGAACAGCGTGCGTCCAGCCAGTTGGCGGCGCAGCAACAACGCTGCCGCGACACGAACCATGCTTTGGATGACGCCAAAGAGAAGTTGCGTCTGCACCGCGAAGCCATTGCGCAAAAGGCCGAAAAAATCTACGGCACGTTCAGCGAAGGGCTCTCCATTAACGCCTGGCACGCGGCACAAGAGCATTTGAATGAGCTGGCGGACAGTCAGCGGCAGTTGGAGGGTTCCGTCGAGCAAACGGCTCAGACCCTGGAGTCCCAGGAGCGCGAGCGCGAGGTTTTCCGTGCGGCGCGTCTGGCCCGGCAACGTCAGGCCGAGGCGTGCGACTCGCTGCTCGAGGATCGCCTGCACAGCGAACGGCGCGCCGGGGAGCACCGGGACGATGCAGACGAGATCCCTGCTGCTGCGCCGGGAGGCGGCGCATGACCTGTCGTGAGACCGAGCCTTGGCCTTCAACCGAGCTGGACTGGCTGCACGCCCACGACCAGCAATGGACTGCGCTGCATAACCGACTGCATCGAAATCGACAGCCCTGGACCGGCGAGTTTGCGGGCCAGCCGATCAGTGTGCAGTGGGCGGGTATTGGAAAGCCGACGGAGCCATTGCTTGACGTTCATGTGCAGTTGGGCAGCGCAATGTGCGTCCTGCAACTGCCCGTCCAGGCGCTTGAACAGTTGGGGTTGGCCCATTACTCGGTTCAGGACCTAAACGGGTTGGCAGGCTCGATGCTGCTGGAGCTGGCGTTACTGCCGTTTATCGAGCCGCTTGAGCAACTGACAGGGCAGCCGTTGCAGGTTTGCGAGCTGACTCGCACGACGCAATCGAATGGGGCCGCCCTTAGCCTGATGCTGGAGGTGCAGATCGCTCAAGGTCCTGCGGCGGTCATCCCGCTGCACCTGAGTGGCGAAGCCGCCAAACGGGTTGCCGAACTACTGGATCAGCACACTGCGCCTGCAGCCCATTCACTGCCGGCCTTGCGCTTGCCGCTGACGGTGGAGCGTGGCCAGGCGCATTTGAGTCTGGCCGAGCTGCGCAGCTTGCGGCCGGGCGACGTGTTGATGCTGGACGACTCGCCCGCCGAGCAGGTGCGACTGGTGCTGGACGATCGCCTCCAGGCCCGCGCCGATCTCAATGGCGACACCCTAAAGCTGCTTGAAAAACCGAACGCCCTAAACCCTTCGAAGGAACTTCCCATGACCCAAACCGCTCTCGGGGCCAACCTGGATGCCACGCTCGATGAATTGCCGCTCAAACTGGTGTGCCAGGTCGGCAGCGTGGAACTGTCGCTGGCCCAGTTGCGCGAGCTGGGGGCGGGCAGCCTGGTGCAGCTGTCGCCACAGTTGCACGACGGCGTGGACCTGATGGTCAACGGCCGGCGCGTGGGTCAGGGCCAGTTGGTGAAAATCGGTGACGGCCTGGGCGTGCGTCTGCTGAGCTTCGCCACCGCATGAATGGCTATCAGCCCAATCTGATTGAAATCATTCTGGTCGTTGCCACCATCGGGCTCATCCCGCTGGCGGTGGTGACCCTGACCGGCTTCATGAAGATTTCCGTGGTGCTGTTTTTGATCCGCAACGCGTTGGGCGTGCAACAGACGCCGCCCAATCTGGTGCTGTACGGCATCGCGCTGATCCTGTCGGTGTACGTGACCACGCCGTTGATGGGCGACATGTACCGGCAAGTGGAAGGCCGTGATCTGAATATCGAAAACGTCGAGCAGCTCAGGGAGTTCGGCGACGCGCTCAGGCCGCCGTTACAGGCGCATCTGGCGCGTTTTGCCAACGAAAGCGAGCGCGGGTTTTTCGTCCAGGCCACCGAGACGATCTGGTCCCCGGAAGCCCGCGCCGACCTGCGCGACGACGATCTTGTGGTGCTGGTTCCGGCGTTTGTCAGCTCGGAGCTGACACGCGCGTTCGAAATCGGCTTTCTGCTGTACATCCCGTTTCTGGTGGTGGACTTGCTGGTGGCCAACGTGCTGATGGCGATGGGCATGTCGATGGTCTCGCCGACGCTCATATCGATCCCGCTGAAGATATTCCTCTTCGTTGCATTGAGCGGCTGGTCGCGCTTGATGCATGGCCTGATTCTTAGTTACGGGTGATCTCATGGGGCAGGACGTTTTTCTTTCGTTGATGAACAAGGCGCTGATGACCGTGCTGCTGTTGTCCGCACCGGCATTGGGTGTGGCAATCATAGTGGGCCTGAGCGTCGGCTTGTTGCAGGCGCTGACGCAGATTCAGGACCAGACCTTGCCGCAAGTGGTGAAGCTGGTGGCCGTGTTGCTGGTGATCGTGTTCGTCGGCCCGCTGCTGGCAAGCCAGGTGGCGGAGCTTGGCAGCGAAGTGCTGGACAATTTCCCGTTGTGGACGCGCTGACCCGGTATGGACGCGAACGTCGCCAATGCCTTTCTTGAAGTCGCGTACCCGGTCATCAGTTCTGCGGCGCTGGCGGCCAGCCGGGCCATGGGTGTGGTGGTCATTACGCCGGCGTTCAATCGTCTCGGCCTGACCGGGATGATTCGCGGCTGTGTGGCAGTGGCCATCGCCATTCCGATGTTCGTGCCGGTGTTTTCCGCCTTCACGGCACTGCCCGAGCACGGCAGCTTTTTTCTCGCCGGCTTGATGATCAAGGAGATGCTGATCGGCGTGCTCATCGGCTTATTGTTCGGCATCCCGTTCTGGGCGGCCGAGGTGGCGGGGGAGTTGGTCGATTTGCAGCGCGGCTCGACCATGGCGCAACTGGTGGACCCGCTGTCGTCCGGGGAATCCAGTGTCATGGCGACACTATTGACGGTGATGCTGATCGCGCTGTTTTTCATGTCCGGCGGCTTCATCATGATGGTCGACGGCTATTACCACAGCTACCAGTTATGGCCGGTGACCGCGTTTACGCCGCTGTTCGCCAGCTCGGCATTGATGGCCGTGCTGTCGATTCTTGATCAGGTCATGCGGGTCGGCGTGATCATGGTCTCGCCGCTGATCATCTGTTTGCTGGTGACCGATCTGATGCTCGCGTATCTGTCGCGCATGGCCCCCAGCCTGCATATTTTCGACATGTCGCTGCCGGTGAAAAACCTGTTCTTCACGGTATTGATGGTGATCTACATCGGCTTTCTGATTCCGGTGATGCTTGATCAATTGGCTGAGTTTCGTGGCACCGTGGAATTCCTCAAGACCCTGGCGGGCTCGATATGAAGCCATCGTTATCGCAGGTCGCTCATGGGCGATAGCAGCGAAGAGAAATCCCAGCCAGCCACGGACAAGAAGCTTCGGGATGCGCGGCAGAAAGGCCAGGTCGCCAAGAGTCAGGACCTGGTGTCGGGGATGGTCATTCTGTTCTGTACGCTTTGCATTTCGATCCTGTTGCCTCGGGCGCAGGCGCAGGTTGTGGCGCTGCTGGATATGGTCTCGTTGATTTACATCGAGCCGTTCCACACGGTATGGCCGAGGGTGCTGGATACCGCTGAACAGTTGGTGATCACCATTACTTTGCCGGTGGTTGCGGTCACGGTAGGCGTGGTGATTGTGACCAACATCGTGACCATGCGCGGGGTGGTGTTTTCGGTGGAGCCGATCAAGCCGGACTTCAAGCGCATCAACCCGGCGGAAGGCTTCAAGCGTATTTTCTCGATGCGCAGTTTTGTCGAGTTTCTCAAGGGGCTGGTCAAGCTGTTGTTGCTGGCGATGGCGTTTTATGTGGTCGGACGGCATGCGTTGCAGGCGTTGATGGAATCGTCGCGCTGCGGATCGGGGTGCATCGAATCGACGTTTTATCTGGTGCTCAAGCCGTTGATGCTGACGGTTCTGGCGGCTTTTTTGCTGGTCGGTGGTGTGGATGTGTTGATGCAGCGGTGGCTGTTTGGCCGGGACATGAAAATGACCCGCAGCGAGCAGAAGCGCGAGCGCAAGGATGTCGATGGCGACCCGCTGATCAAGAGCGAGCGCCAGCGTCAGCGGCGGGAAATGCAGGCACTGGCGACCAAGTTGGGGCTGGGGCGCGCGTCATTGATGATCGGCACCGCGGACAGTTGGGTGGTGGGCGTGCGCTATGTGCGCGGCGAGACGCCGGTGCCGATTGTCGTGTGCCGGGCAGATCCGCAGGACGCCCCGACCATGCTGGCCCAAGCGGCTGCTTTGGGTATCGCCCATGGCATGGACCCCAAGCTCGCTGCAGAAATCGCCCGCCGCGCCGTCCCCGGCGACCCCGTGCCGGACAACACCTTCCAGGCCGTGGCCGACATGCTGGTGGCTGCGCGGTTGATTTAAGATTAAAAATCGGCGTTTGCTTTCTTGTTGCTGACCCACGGCAATCGCGGACAAGCGCGCTCCTACAGGGTTTGGGTCAGACCGATGGTTGGGCATCGCCTCAGATCCAAAGTGGGAGCGAACCTGTTCGCGAAAGCGGTGTTTCGGGCGACAGAGATGTATCGAATTCACGGACCTCTTCGCGGACAGGTCCGCTCCCACGGGTTTTGCATTGGCCTTCGACCAGACCTGTAGGAGCGAGGCTTGCCCGCGAAGATAACGACGTGCAGTGTCAGGTAAAACTGAGGCATTAACTTGGCGCTGTGTCAAACAAACCAGAGCGACAGCTTCGCGGGCAAGCCTCGCTCCAACAAGATCTCGGAGGCTTGCCAAGGCTTCTGCCCGAAGGGCGTAGGCGTCCGGCTTGCCGACGATGGGGCGCGAAGCGGCCCTGAACGGTTTCACCTGAACACCGCATCCTCAGATCCCGGTCGAGCACACCAGGTCAGGCGCTCGTGAATCTGCCGCGTGCAATCGGGCCAGATCCGCGGCGATGCGCGATGACCAGAAATGCGCGCCTTGGCTGATGGCCTCATGCTGTGCGTCTTGCAGCACCCGATGCACCAGCGGCAACGGCGGTTTGCTGTGTTTGAGGAGGATCTGCGCCTTGATCCGCAGCAGTTCCGGAATGAACCAGCGCTCCTCGCGGCTGCGTGCGGTGTGCAGGGTTTCGTCGATCACTTCCAGCCCTCGGTGCTCGAGCCCAAGCATCACCAGGCCCTGAGCGTATTCGCTGTGAATCAGGCTGTGCAGCGGGCTGTCGCCTTGCTCGCGCAATTGCTCCAGCACTTCGCCCAGCAGCGGCACTCCTTCTTCGGCCGCACCCTGACGGATCAGCAAAATATGCTCGAAACAGCGGGTGAACTGGCGCCACAGATATAAATCGTGGCCCTCCATGCTGTCTTGCAGCACGGTCAGGTAAGAACGGGTTTTCTGCAAATGCCCGACCAGCAGCGTCGTCGGGATGGCGCTCAAACACAGCGTGTACCACAACGTGGCCGGATGATTGAGGCTGATGGCTTGAGTGACATTTTTCCCCAGGGTCAACAGCGCGGGGCCAACGTCGCCCTGCAACAACAGGATTTGCGCCTTGAGCGAAAGTGCGGCAATGCGTTGATCGAAATGCAGGTCGATAAAATGCGTGTTCGCCGACAGTGGAGAACTCAACGCCTCCACCACCGAACGTCGCGCATCGTCGAAGCGGCCCATGTGAAACTGCGCATTGGCGCGCATCCGCAAACCCAGCAACTGCCGTTCGCTGTGGCGCGAGTGTTTGCTTAATTCAACATACCGATCGGCCAGTTCGAGCGCCGCGAGATATTGATTGCCGCAACTGTGATCGTTCCACAGCCCCCATAGGGCGCGCAGTTGATGCTCGGTGTCACCCAGCGCTCGGGCATCTTCGCTCACCTTTCGCCAGGCCGTTCGAACCTTTTTGCCGCCACCGAAGGCCAGCACCATGACGCTGGCCGACGCAGTCAGCAGCAACATGCGCTGGCGCTGCTGGATCGGCGTGCGGTCGGAGGTCGATTGCAGGCCGCGCTTGACCCAGTCATAACATTCCCCGGTCAGGGACAGGCGCAACCAGAGCGCAACACTGACCAGCGTCAGTTCCACCGCCAGCTCTCGATCGCCATTCGCGGAATACGCCCATTCCAGCGCCGCACGAACGCTATCGACTTCGGCGCCATAACGCGCAAGCCACATGGGCGGTGGTGTTTTGACCAGATCCTGCACCGACTCTTTCAACTCATCACGCATCCAGCGCGCATGACGCAACGCGGTGGCGTCGGTTTCCCCTTGTTGAGAGAGCTTCTGCGCGGCATAAAACCGCGTGGTCTCCAGCAGGCGGTAACGTTTGGCATAGCCCTGCTCGCGGGAGATCACCAGCGACTTGTCCATCAGGCTTTCCATCAGCTGCGCCGAATCCTGATCATCGATATCAATCACTGCCTGCACCGCGCGCAAGGTGAACAACCCAGTGAACACAGACAACTGACGCAGCATGGCCTGCTCATGGACGGACAGCATGGCGTAGGTCCAGTCCAGCGCGGCGCTCAGAGTGCGATGCCGTGGCAGGGCAGTGCGCCGACCCGTCATCTGCAGGCGGAAACTGCCGTCGAGCATCTCAACCAGATGGTCAATGCCGAACGCCCGCACTCGCGCGGCGGCGATTTCGATGGCCAAGGCATTGCCATCGAGTTTGCGGCAGATGGCGGCGGCCGCCTGAACGTCGCGATCAGTCAGGACGTAGCCCAGATCGTGGGCCGCGATCCGCTCCACCAACAACTCGATCGCAGGAAATTCCAGCGCTTGTATCGCGTTCAGATCCGCCGTTTCTGGAGGGAATGGGAGAGGGGCCAGGTCGTGGACGAATTCGCCCTCGGCACGCAACGGTTCACGGCTGGTGACCAGCACGGCGCAGCGTTGGGCGTAGCGCAGGATCGCCTCGATGGCGGCCGCCGCTTCCTCAAGCACATGCTCGCAGTTGTCCAGAATCAGCAACGCCTGGCGGGTGGCCAGGCTTTGGGCAATGACTTGCAGCGGATCGTCGGTGGTGCAGTCGATCCCAAGGCCTGCGGCGATCACGACGTGAACCAGCTGACCGCTATTGACCGGCGCCAGGTCGACAAACGTGATGCCTTGGGGATACTGGCCGATCATTCGATTGGCCAAGGCCAGCGCGACGGTGGTTTTGCCCGTGCCGGCATGCCCGGTGATGGTGACGAAGCGGCGGCGGCCAAGCTGGGTATCGAGAAACTCCAACAGCACATCTCGGCCGAACACCTGTCTTGTAGGCCCAAGAAATTCAGCGCTGGCTGGGAGAATGGGCAGTTGCGAAGGCACCAATGGCGCACTGATCGGGGCAACGAAGCGATAGCCGCGACCCGGTACGGTGACGATGCAGTCCAGCTCGCCGTTATCGCTCAAGGCGCGGCGCAGCGTCAGAACCTGTGCACGCAGGTTGCATTCCTCGACCACTACTTTGGGCCAGACCAGCGCGAGCAGGTCGGTTTTCTCCAGCAGTTCTCCGGGACGGGTGGCCATGGCGATCAACAACAGCATCGCGCGGCTGCCCAAGGGCAGAGGTTCGCCGTTTTTTAGCAGCAAATGTTGTTGGGGGATGAGGACAAACGGACCGAAGCAAATGGCGTCCTCCGGGACACCAATATCTAAGCTGTCACCGGAAGGAGCGTTTTCGTGGCTGGGTTTGTCGAGATTCATCGCATACCTTTAGGAATGAGGACTCATCAGCGCTCGGCAAACGCGCCTGCTTGGCTTCCAGGTTCTAGGGGTAGCAGTATCCAGTCAGTGAGTGACTGTTTTTGTATCCAGACGAATTCGATAGCACAGCTGCGACTTAGTGCCGCAGCAATCCTCCATAGTAGGGCCGGTGGACAGTTTAGATAGCAGTAATGTGAACCCTGACGCGTTTTCAGCGATATAGGTCGCTATCGGCCGAGCTTTTGCTTGAGTTCGGCAGGGGTGCAGGCGTCATTGAAAAGTCCTGAGCGTACCGATCTGGCTTAAGCAGGACTTTTCGACGGCGGCGCCAGCTTCGCGGGCAAGCCTCGCTCCAACGGGATCTGTGTAACCTCTTTAAATCGAAGCTAGCGCTTTTGATCTCGTTGGCGCGAGGCTTTCCTGCAAAGCTGTTTTTCTAGCCGGGGCCACCTTGCAGCGGCGGTGTCCTAGGAGGGACGAGTCTCTTTTTGCCACAAGACTCAAACGCTGCGCCATAGCGCAACAGGTTCGAGTCGTCGTAGGCGCGGCCTGCGAAGGTCAGACCTACGGGCATGCCGATGTCTGCCATGACACCCATCGGCACGGTGACGGTCGGCACGCCTAAATGCCGAATCGCGAGATTGCCGTTGGCGACCCACACGCCATTGCTCCAGGCGATGTCGGCGGACTGCAGATCGACATCGGCGTTGGCCGGGCCCACGTTGGCAACGGTGGGGAACAGCACTGCATCCAGGCCCAGGCCGTCCATCCAGTCTTCCAGATCAATACGCCGCGTCTGTTCCAGCCCGCGCAGCCCGTCTGCCAGCGTGGGAATCTCGTTCCAGGGCGTAATGCCCCGTTCGGCCATGCGCACGTATTCGTCCATGCCTGCTGCCAGATCGTCTTCACGGTTGGGCAGGGTGCCGGGGTCATGGGGGAAAATTTTCGCGCCTTCGACATCCACCAGTTGGTTCAATGCCGGGTCGTCATTGGCTCGCAGGAAGTCATCGAACGCCCAGGCCGAGAGATCCCACAATTCGTGGTGCAGAAATTCTTTCGATACCAGCCCACGGGTGAACACAGTGGGCGCCCCCGGACGGTCGCCCTCGCAGTTGGAGACCAGAGGGAAATCGACCTCGATCACCTCGGCGCCGGCCGCTTGCAGGGCATTGCGGGCCTGTTGCCAGAGATCGATCACCGAGGCGCGGGTGTTGATGCGTTGCCCGGTGGGGCCGCCGATGCCGGGTTTTTCGGCGGTGCCGGCCTCAGGATCAGCGTTGATGTACATACGCGGCACACCAAAGCGTTTGCCGACCAACGCCTTGGAATCGACGGCCAACTGGGCGTAGGAAGCAGGGCGTACCGAGGCGACGCTCGGGATCTGGACCCAAGGCTGAAGGCGCCAGAGATCGCCGCGGGTGTCGGGGTCTTCGGCGACCACCACATCGAGCACTTCGAGCAGATCGGCCATGGTTCTGGCGTACGGCACCACCACGTCCATGGTCGGTGTCAGCGGCCAATTGCCGCGCACCGATATCACCCCGCGCGAGGGGGTGTAAGCACACAATCCATTGTTCGACGCCGGGCCGCGACCACTTGACCAGGTTTCCTCGGCCATGCCGAACGCGGCGAAGCTGGCAGCGGTTGCAGTGCCCGCGCCGTTGGATGACCCGGAGGCAAAGGGAGCTGTGAGGTAGTCGGCGTTGTACGGGCTCTCGGCCCGACCATAGACCCCGCGCTGCATGCCGCCGTTGGCCATGGGCGGCATGTTGGTCTTGCCCAGGCAAATGGCGCCGCCGGAGCGAAGGCGGCCGATGGTGAAGGCATCACGTTGGGCGATGAGGCTGGCGAACGCAGGACTGCCCGACGCGGCAGTCAGTCCTTTCACCAGATAGCTGTCTTTGGCGGTGTAGGGAATGCCATCGAGCGGTCCCAAAAGCTTGCCTGCGGCACGACGGTCATCAGAAGCCTGTGCCTCAGCGAGCGCTTCGGGATTGGGAACCACCACGGCGTTCAGCGCGGTTGGGGTGTTTGGGCCATCGTAGGCGTCAATCCGCGCAAGGTACGCCTGCACAAGCTCCACAGCCGTGGTCTGGCCCGATTCAAGGGCATTACGCAGTTGCGCGATGGAGACCTCTGTGACTTCGATCATGGGGTGAGCACCGGTTGTTGATGAGGGGCGGACGCAGAATGTCTGTTTGAGTCAACTGGTTTGCGATAGGGCTGACGCGGTGTGTCTGACCGGGCGCCTCGCGAACCAGTTCGCTCCTACAGAGGTCGCGTTCGTTGCCGCTGATTGTTCTTAGTGTATTTGGAGCGCCAGGTGCAAAACCAGTCCATTCGACTGTCAGGCTGATCCGGCTGATGGATCGCTGCGCCTCACACCGAGCGAAAACGCAGCACCTGAGCGCCATCAAACGGGTCCGTCAGGTAGTGCGCCGCAACACCGAATGTCTCCAGCAGGCGCTGAGGTGTCAGCACGTCAAGCGGCTTGCCGAGGGCGACCAGTCGGCCCCGTTCCAGCACGGCCAATCGATCACAGGTCAATGCCTGATTCAGATCATGCAGCGCGATCAAGGTCGTCACCGGCAAGGCCTGCACGACCTTCAGAATCGCCAACTGATGCTGGATATCCAGATGGTTCGCAGGTTCGTCCAGTACCAGAATTTGCGGGCGCTGGGCCAAGGCGCGGGCGATATGCACGCGCTGCCGTTCGCCTCCTGACAAGCTGCGCCAGCTGCGACGTTTCAGGTGCGTGGCGTCGACATCGACCAGCGCCTGCTCGACGATCGTATCGTCGTCCCCGGACCACGGGCTCAGCGCCGACAACCATGGCGTTCGGCCTAGCGCTACGGCATCGAAGACACTCACCGCGTCCAGTGTGTCGGCATGTTGCTCCACCACGGCGAGGGTTTGCGCCACGCTTCGGCGGCTCATGCCCGCGATGGGCTGGCCATTTAGCTGAACAGCGCCTGTGCTCGGAACACGCAAGCCGGCCAGCAGTTTGAGCAGGGTAGATTTGCCTGAACCATTGGGGCCGACCACACCGAGAGTCTCGCCACGTCGGACCTGCAGATCGATATTGCGAAGCAAATCGGCATCGCGAACCCGAAAACCCAGGCCTGAACAGCTCAGCGCAATTTCGCTATCGACACGCATGGCGGAGGTCATCGTGGGCTCCTTCTACCGATCAGGATCAAGGCAAAGACCGGCGCGCCGACCAATGCGGTGATGACTCCGACCGGGATTACCTGGCCCTTGATCAGGGTTCGGGAAAGCACATCGGCGGCGATCAGAAACACCGCGCCGGCCAGCGCACTGGCGGGCAGCAGGCGGGTATGTTGAGTGCCGGTCAACAGCCGAACTGCATGGGGAATGACCAGTCCGACAAAGCCGATGGAGCCGACGATCGACACCATCACCGCCGTGACCAGCGCCGCGCAGCTGATCAACCAGATCTGCACCCGCCGGACAGGGATGCCCAGCGACGCCGCTGAGTCGGCGCCAAAGGTGAAAGCGTCCAGTGCTCGCCGGTGCCACAGGCAAACAACCAGCCCGGCCAGCGCGGTCGGAACGGTCAACCACACGGACGGCCAGCGCACGCCGCTGAGATTACCCAGCAACCAGAACATGATCCCCCGAGCCTGCTCGGCACTGGCGGACTTGGTGATCAGAAACGCCGTCAGCGCATTGAACAATTGCGACCCGGCGATACCCGCCAGAATGATCTGCCCCGTCCCGCCCGACGCACCGCTGGCCCGTGCCAGCAACCCCACCACCGCAAAAGCCGTGAGGGCGCCAGCAAAGGCGCCTACCGAGAGAGAAATCAAGCCGGCGCCCACGCCGAGCAAGGCCACCAGCACCGCACCGGTCGAGGCACCGGCAGAGATGCCGAGCAAGTAGGGGTCGGCCAGGGGATTGCGCAACAGCGACTGTAAAATCACGCCGCAAGTGGCCAGTCCCATACCGCAGGCCGCAGCCACCAGTGCGCGGGTCAGGCGGTAGTTCCAGACGATGCCTTCATCGATCGGATCAAGGACGTAACCGGCAGCCCAAAGCTTATTGGCCAACACCTGGAAGATGACACCGGGCTCGATGTTGGTTTCGCCGATGGAGACTCCTGCAACCAGCGCGACGAACAAGATCACTGCTGCCAACAGCGTACGGGTGAGCACTGTCGTCATTTCGTAGCGTCGTAACTGTTGATGGCTTTAGCCAGTGTGTCCAGGCCGTCGAAGGTGCGGGTGCTCGCCTGCATGGCCATGGCGTCGAGGATGATGATGCGGTTGTTTTTCACGGCGTCCATATTGCGTGTCACCGGGTCGCTGCGCAGGAATTCCAGTTTCTTCTGGTAGTCGTCCGCCGGGAAACGACGGCGGTCCATACGGGCGATGACCAGAAAAGTAGGATTGGCTTTGGCGATGGTTTCCCAGCCAACGGTGGGCCATTCTTCATCGGAATCGACCACGTTGCGCACTCCCAGTGTGTTGAGCATGAAGTCCGGGACGCCCTTGTGCCCGGCCACGTAAGGGTCGAGCGCCAGGCCCGGGCTTGAGAACCAGACCAGTGCGCTGGCGTGCTTGAATGCGTTGTTCTGCGCCATCGCGACGGACCTTGCCAGACTGGCTTGCAGTTCAGCATTCAGCTGCTGACCGCGCGCCTCGACGTCGAAGATTTCCGCCAACTGGCTGATGCTTTTGTAGATGCTCTCGACGCGAAATGCTTCCAGCCGGGTGCCGTCGGCGCCGACCGAATTGTCCTTGGCTTCGCAATCGGAAGGCATCAGGTAAGTGGGGATTTTTAACTCGTGGAACTGCTCGCGCGTGCCCACTGCGCCTTGGGGCCCGACCATCCATTCCAGCTCCACCGCGACGAGGTCAGGACGTTTGGCCGTGACCGATTCGAAACTCGGGGCGTTGTCAGCGAGCCGTTCGATACTGTCGTTCTGCGCCTTGTATTGGGTCAGCACGTCGTTGAACCACAGGGACGTGCCAACCACCTTGTCACCCAGGCCCATGGCGTAGAGCATTTCAGTGCCGGCCTGGCCAATGGTCACGGCGCGGGCAGGCGCATGGGCGAACGTCAGCGTGCTGCCACAGTTCTGCACCGTCAGCGGGTACTGCGTGGGGGTGGCGCAGGCGAGGGCGGGTAGTGCCAGGGCAGTGAGCAGGGTGGCAGCGCGCAGCAACGGCATGTCGCAATCTCCAGTTGAACCGTACACGGAGCAGGGGTACGGACTGGAAACACACACTTGAACGCTGCGATGGATGCAGCCGTCTGCCGTATGAAAAAAGGCGCGACCCAAGGATGTCCTTCCCGGACACCCCGCCGGTTAGTGTTTATTACGTGGCCGGCAGGTCTCCTGACTGGTGCGTCATCGCCGGCTCCAGCCTTCCCGGATTCAAATCCAGTGGCAGTTGAGGAGCAGGCTCGGCACCTACAGTTGCGGGGGCAGTTCCGTTTGATGCGTTGGGGCATCACGGATTCCCTATTAATCCCGTTGGGGACCGGCGGCGGCATGGTAGTCGATCGTTGGGGGTGACAACAACCGACTACTTGCGCATGCGAACTGAAACGACGGCGTCATGGGCCATGTTCAGTTCCGGCCCCTTGAGCCACTGCCCGTAATGGTCCTTCAGCTCTTGCTCCCACCCCGCAACTTCGTCAATCAGGCTCTCTGCCTCGTCGCGCGACAGCGCAAAGTGCGAGTGGTGGCTCAGCAGATTGGATCGGCTGATTCGATTGCCGTCTTTTCCGACTGCCATTGCCAAGGTCTGTGCGGGTCCTTCATCAAGCATCGGCAGCACGTCATACATCGGCGAAAGGCGCCATCGCCCGGCGATCCAGATAATCGCGTGATTGCGCGGATGGTCGTCGCCGTTGCCCACCAACGCGTTGTAGCACATGCGCTTGAACAGCTCTTGCAGGTCCTGGTCGGGAACGCCACGACGGCGCATTTCATCGGCCACTGACGCATACCCCCAGTCACGGTGGTACTGGGCGTTCCATTCTGAATCCAGCAAGGTCAATGCGCTGAGCATCGGGATACGCCTTGCGCCGTCGGCAAGTGGCGTGCGATCAAAACGCTCGACCAGCAATGTGCTTGGGTTCTCCGCATGCAGGGCGGTGTTGGCGACGTTAAAGCCTTTGGATGCGGCGAAGGTCATGCAGGCAAATTCAATCGCTGGCAGATCATACTGGTCGAATCGGTCGCGGGGCTTGGCCAGGATCAGCATCCCGTTGTCTTGCAAGGTGCGTTTGGGCCTTGCGCCACCGAGGGAGGATCGCTGCTGGCGAATGTTGAGGGTGGTAACGGATGCCTCATCGAGCTGGCTGTCGTATACCGCCTCGCAGGCCTCGATGAATTTCGCCAGGCCTTTCAACGTCGGAACTGTGGCGTGTCCCAAACCCTCAGCAGGCTCCCTGACGGTCCCCGCCATGAGGTTGCCGATGCGGTCGTTGTTGGGCGACTTGAGCAAGTAATCGATGGGGCCGAGCACTTCGCCGTAAGCGCGATGAAGCAGGCGCTCGCCCCAGCCGTCCGGCATGGCGTCGTTGATAAAACCCGGAATGCCGCGGTTTTTTGCGATGCCGGTAAATGCCTCGGCACGCAACGGGTAATTGATGGGGTCGGGCACCCAGCCGCCGCGCTCCACGTGATCCGGGGCATAGACAAACTCACCCACCTTGCCATTCAGCGTAAGCCGGCCAAGCGTAAGCACCGCTCCTGTGTCAGGGTGCTCCATGTAAATGTAGGCCCGGGACATCAGAACGCCTCCGGCTTGGGTTTGGCTAATCGCACCCGTTTTGATGCGATGCTCTGGTAGGTGGCCTCATCATCGGTATGACGGGTAATTTCTGAAGTGGTTTCGATACCCTCCAGCGACGTGAATACCCGCTCTGTAAGGCCCAGTCGCCAGAGCACGAGCATGAAAGATCGGAGGTCGACCCGTTCCGAGCCGCTTTCGATTTTGCGAAGGGTGTGTTCAGAGATACCTATTGCTTTTCTCAGGTCCGATTGGCGCAGGCCCATCGACAGTCGCTGCGCTTTGACCAAAAGGCCGATTCTGCCGAGATTATCAGCGCAAGTTACGGGGAAGAAGCTTTCCATAATACGTACCGGCGTAAGCTTTAAGTTGGATAAGGCTGACGATAGCACGTATTAAGTTTTTCTCGAGAGAGATTAATGTTCATCCCGCTACGTCTTAAACACGTTAAGGCCGACGCAGGTAAGTTTTATATCGCATCAAAAACGTAAGGAGGTGCTGTTGGCTTTCCTCGAAGACTGACAGCCTCCACTCATGGCCTGTCGTTTGTCTGCTCCTCATACCGCCTACGCGCAGCTGTGAAGGCTTCTGAGTTTTCGACGACCCACGTCCATAGCGGGATCATTTGCACCAGCAGTCCCATGCCTAGCTCAGTAAGGGCGTATTCGACTTTGGGCGGCACCTCGTTGAAATCGCGACGGGTGATCAGGCCGTCACGTTCCAGTTGGCGCAGCGTATGAGTGAGCATGCGCTGGGTGACGCCCGTAAGCTGCCTGCGCAGTTCGGCATGTCGCAAGGGGCTCGTCACCCCCAGGGCGTGCACGACGCCCAAGGACCAGCGATTGCCCGAATGGCCGAGGATATCGCGCTTGAGGCCGTCGTCGTCTTCGCTCAAAGCGGCGCACGCGGCTTGTGATCGGCGGACTACTTCCTGCGCATCCAGACCGCGCGGTATCACCGGTGTGCCTACTTCTTGTGCCTCAAGGGGCATGACAATATCTCCTCTCTGAAGTTGAAAACGTTATCCAGGAGAGACCATGCAAGCTGATCGCACAAACGTCAAACAGCGAATTCTGGTGCTCGGTGCCGGTGAGTTGGGCCTCGCTGTACTGCAGGGATTGGCCACTCAAGCCAGCGAGCACGCTGTCAGTCTTTCGGTGCTTTTGCGTGCGCAAACCATCGATTCCCAAGCGCCGGGCAAACAGGCCGAGATCGACAAGATCCGGGAATGGGGTGTGGCTATCGAGTCGGCTGATTTGGTCAATGCGGACGTCTTGGCGCTGGCCCGAATCTTTGAACGGTTCGACACGGTGATCAGTTGTGTCGGCTTCGCCGCAGGTCCGGGCACTCAGCTCAAACTGTGCGATGCCGCGTTGCAGGCCGGGGTGAAGCGTTTTGTTCCGTGGCAATTTGGTGTCGATTACGACCTGATCGGGCGCGGCAGCCCTCAGAACCTGTTCGATGAGCAACTCGATGTCCGTGACCGGCTAAGGGCTCAGCAACGCACGGGGTGGATCATCATCTCCACAGGGATGTTCACCAGCTTCCTGTTCGAACCTTCTTTCGGGGTCGTGGACCTGGAGCGGGCCTGCGTCAATGCATTAGGCAGTCTGGAAACGGCCGTGACGGTGACGACGCCAGAAGACATCGGCCAGTTGACCGCTGCCATTGTGCTGCACCAGCCGCACATCGTTAATCAGGTGGTGTATACCGCAGGCGATACGCTGACTTATGGCGAGCTGGCGGCGCTGCTCGAACGCGTCACCCACAAGCCCTTCAAGGCTCATGCGCGGACCGTGCAACAGTTGCAGGCGGATCTTGCGCTTTCGCCTGATGACCCAATGCGCAAGTACCGGGCCGTCTTCGCTCAGGGCCGTGGCGTGGCGTGGGGCAAGGCGCAGACCTTCAATCAGCAGCAGGGGATCAAAGTCACCAGCGCCGAGCAATGGGCGCTGGTGAATCTGAAGAACCGTTAGCACGCCAGGTTACTTGCGCTTGGAAACCTTCAACAACATGCGAGACAACTGATCGAGAGAATAGGGCTTGTGCAGTAACTCGAACCCATCGGAGCCATTTTCCGCCAGCACATGACTGTAGCCCGACGTAAGCACAACCGGCAGATCGGGGTACTGTTCGCGGATGCGGCCGGCCAGGTCAATGCCACTCATGCCAGGCATGACCACATCGGAGAACACCACATCAAATCGGCTGGCATCGCGTTCCAACTCGGCCAACGCATCGAAGGGGCTGCACGCCAACACCGTCACATAGCCCAGCTCGGCCAAGGCCTGCGTGGCAAATGTGCCCACGTCCACGTTGTCTTCTACGACCAGCACGCAGGTGCCATGTCCATCTTCCAAGGCCGCTGGAGGGGAATGAGCCGCCGAGTTTTTAGCCTCTGCAGTGACACGGGGCAGGTAGAGGGTGAATGTGGTGCCCTTGCCGATTTCGCTGGCGACGGCGATCTCGCCGCCGGACTGTTTTGCAAAACCGAAAACCTGACTGAGCCCGAGCCCCGTGCCTTCACCCACATTTTTTGTGGTGTAGAAGGGTTCGAAAATCTGCTCCAGCTGCGTAGCCGGGATGCCGGCGCCAGTGTCGGTAATGGACACCGCTACAAACGGGCCCTCCAGGGCGGGATGCATTCGAATACTCGGCATCGACTCAACACTGCGCACCGCAATGGTGAGTTCGCCTTCGCCCATCATTGCATCCCGAGCGTTGGCGACCATGTTGACCAGGGCAGTATCAAACTGACTCGGGTCGGCATTGACGTAGCAGGGGCCCTGGGACAGGTCGGTCAGGGTGACAATGCGTGAACCGGTGAGTGTGTCCATCATGCCGCTGATGGCCCGCACGTTCTCACACACGCTGAACACCTCTGGCTGAAGTGCCTGCCGCCGAGCAAACGCAAGCAGTTGCCCAGTCAGTTTTGCGGCGCGATCAACGGTTTCGGAAATCGCCGTCACGTATCGTAGGCGACGCTCTTCGGTAAGGCCGGGGCGCATCAAGAGGTCGGTGGAGGAGCGGATGACGGTCAGCAAGTTGTTGAAGTCGTGGGCAACGCCGCCGGTCAATTGCCCGACCGCTTCCATTTTTTGCGACTGACGCAAGGCTTCTGCCTGCTCCCTCTCGGACGTCACGTGTCGGCCAGCT
This sequence comes from Pseudomonas rosaeacicularis, assembly GCF_057128745.1. Classification (NCBI taxonomy): domain Bacteria; kingdom Pseudomonadati; phylum Pseudomonadota; class Gammaproteobacteria; order Pseudomonadales; family Pseudomonadaceae; genus Pseudomonas; species Pseudomonas rosaeacicularis. The sequence continues at coordinate 164,557 of NZ_JBSKHT010000016.1, read as the reverse complement.
GCATAAACCCGGCCATCCTGAAACGAGCCGGTCCAGCTGAACCACTTGTACGATCCATCTTTATGGCGCAAGCGAAACTCGTAGGGCACGATCAGTGGCGACTCGAATATCCCTGCAAACGCCGTAATCGATGCCGACAGATCTTCCGGATGGGTGTAATCGGAAAAAGTCGTCCCGATCAGCTCGCGCTCGGACCAGCCCAGTTGCTCGGTCCAGCGGGCATTGACAGCATCGAGCATGCCGTTGGGGGAGGCGATAACCAGCAGTTCCTGGGAAAGCCCCCACGCCCGATCTCGCTCACGGGTGCGAATGGCCAGGCTGGTTGCCTGCTCTTTCTCCATCGTGATGTCTCGGGCGCTGCAATAAATCTTGCCGTCTTCCAGGACCACCACCCACGCCAGCCAGCGGTAGCTGCCGTCACGGTGCCGGCAGCGATTTTGAAAACGCGAGACCGGGCGGCCCATGGCGGCTTGGGTGAACACGGCCTCACTGGCCGACAGGTCATCAGGGTGAACAAAGGACAGGACGGTGGTGTGGAGTTCTTTAGGGGACCAGCCCAGCGCGATTCTCCACGCCGGATTCGACGCCTCGATCATACCTTGGGCGTTGATTACTGACAGTAGGTCAGGGCTCAGCAGCCAGGTGCGGCTGCGCTCGGTGGCGCGCTCATTGACCTTGCGCTCAAGCTCTGTGTTGAGGTCGCGAAGCTCGTCCTGGCTCAGGCGCAATCGCTGGTCTGAGCGGTGCCTTTCAATGGCCAGCGCGGCGGTCTGGGCGATGAGCGATATGGCTTCGATGTCGCTCGGCGTTGGTGCGCGGGGCTCGCTGTAGTAAACCGCAAAGGTCCCCAGAACGGTCCCGTCCGCGGCTTTGATCGGCATCGACCAGCACGCGCGAAGGCCGTGTGAGAGAGCAAGTTGGGCGTAGCCATCCCATAAGGGACTGATCGCGATGTCGTTGACGTAAACCGGGGTGCCCCGCGCGGCAGCGGTGCCGCAAGACCCGATGCCTTCGCCGATCGCAAGGCCGTGAACCGCTTCGTTGTACGTTGCAGGCAAGCTGGGCGCTGCGCCGTGCAGCATGTACTGCCCGTCGTCACTCAAAAACAGCACAGAGGCCATCATGTGACTGCTTTGCGCCTCGACTGCCAGCAGCAGATCGTTCAGCACTTCTGCCAGGGGCATGCCGGCGGCGATCCGGCCCAGCACTTTGCGCTCACGCTCGATAAGCGCCACAGGCGAATATTTGCCCCCCAGCAGGCTCAGGTCGATGGATGGCTTGGCGCCTGGATCGTCAACCATGGTAGATCACGTTGAACATGGACATCGTCTCGGGAGGTTATGCGTTGCGATATGACCAACAAAGGTCCAGCAACCACGCAGGGCTGGCTTAATACCGTGTGACCCTGGCGATGTTCGAGAAATTCCCCGACGCCGTCTACACGTTCACGCTAAAAGGTCGGCAGTTCTGTTTTAATCGCCGGCAGAAGAGTGCAACCACATCCCTTCGATACGTTGTTCTCACCTCATTTAGCCGCGCGCGTTCAGGAATTCCCATGACCGATATCAAGCAACAACGACTGGCTTCCCGTTACGGGGAGATCGACATGCAGGAGCCTGGCAACTGGAGTCCGGTTCTGAATCAACTGCTGGATCATCGAAGTGTGCGTTCATTTAGCGATGCTCCCTTGCCAGAAGGCACGCTGGAAGCGCTCGTTGCGGCGGCGCAGTCAGCGGCAAGCTCTTCGAACCTGCAGGTGTGGAGCGTGGTTGCGGTCCGGGACGAAGGCCGCAAGGCAAGGCTTTCTGCACTGGCGGGCAATCAGGCCTACATTCGCCAGGCGCCTTTGTTTCTGGTGTGGCTAGCCGATCTGTCGAGAATCAGCCGGGTGGCTGAGCGAGAAGGGGTCGAGCTGCAAGCGCTGCCCTATATAGAAAGCCTGCTGCTGGGCACGATCGATGCGGCACTGGCTGCACAGAACGCCGTGGTGGCGCTGGAGTCCATGGGCCTGGGGAGCGTTTACATTGGTGCAATCCGCAATGACATCGAAGGGGTGGCGAAGGAGCTGAATCTGCCGGCTCAGGTGTATCCGGTGTTTGGGATGTGCGTGGGCTACCCAGACGCCGAACGCCCGGCACAGGTAAAGCCGCGTTTGCCCCAGGCCGCCGTGCTGCATCACGAAACCTACGCCGTGCAGGACGAACTGCCTGCCATCGAGCGCTACGACGAGCTGCTCGGCGGGTTCTATCAGCAAGCCGGGCACAAACCGGCCAACTGGTCAGAGCAAGTCGTCAATCGTCTGGGCAGCGTTACCAATCTCCATGGCCGTGAGGATTTGGTGGAGGAATTGCGCAGGTTGGGTTTCGGCTTGCGCTGAGTTCAACCGGGCAAACCTTTTGGTAAGAAAAGGGCGTGTGGAGTCACGACTGCAGTCTTGACTGTTACACCGCATGCACACGTGTCGCTGCCGCTGCGTGGCAGTTCGTCGGCAAGCCGGACTCTTACGGGCTCCGCCCAGAATCAAAAGCGGTGCGTGGTGCGCTGCGTAATTGCTTCTGCCCGGAGGGCATCGATCACCCGGCAGGATCAGGCAATCTGTCGCGAGGATTCGACTAATGGGCGACGAGCAGCTTTCCCTAATCTGAACGGGTAGCGAGACAACGTGCTCGCATTACCCGCTCTCAGGTGAAGGACTGGAACCATGTCGAATATCTCCAAAAAAGTCATTGTGATTACGGGCGCCAGCAGTGGCATTGGCGAGGCGACGGCGCGTCTTTTGGCCAGCAAGGGCGCTGCTGTCGTGCTCGGTGCCCGTCGCACCGATCGTCTTGAAGTGCTCTGCAGGGAGATCAACGCCGACGGCGGAGATGCCCGCTTTCAGGCGGTGGATGTCACCCGGCTTAACGATGTGCAGGGCCTTGTGGAACTGGCGCTCAGTCATCACGGCCGGGTCGATGTCATCATCAATAACGCCGGGGTCATGCCCTTGTCCAAACTTGAGGCGTTGAAGGTCGCGGAATGGGATCAGATGATCGACGTCAACATTCGCGGCGTGCTGCACGGCATCGCGGCCGGCTTGCCGCTGATGCAGAAACAGAATTCCGGACACTTCATCAATATCGCCTCGATTGGCGCCTACGCCGTCAGCCCCACGGCGGCCGTCTACTGTGCGACCAAGTATGCGGTGCGCGCTATTTCGGAGGGGTTACGCCAAGAGGTCGGGGGCGACATCAGGGTCACTGTCATATCGCCAGGAGTCACGGAATCGGAATTGGCGGAGAGCATTTCCGATGAGGGCGGACGGGCCGAGATGCGCGAGTTTCGCAAGATCTCAATCCCGTCGACGGCCGTCGCTCGAGCAATCGCTTACGCGGTCGAGCAACCCGATGACGTCGATGTAAGCGAACTGATCGTCCGGCCTACGGCCAGCCCGTACTGACGGCGCGGGGCCGTGTCGAGGGGGTACAGATCTGAGGTGACAACGCCTCAGATCTGCTCAGCGCTTTCAGGCAACAGGAAGCTCATGGGGTGCGTCGATACGGGCTTTCAGCTGCTCGGCGAACGCCACAGCCTCCACCATGCTGCGAAAGGTCACGGGATAATCGTCAAGTTTTACCAGCCAGTCCTGGCCACACATAGCTTTCTCGACCTTGATTGTCATGATCAACTCCTCTATCGAACGTTAGGGATGCCGGCTGAAAATCAAACGGATAGTGCGACTGAGACAGGGGGTTTTGCGAGGATTTATTGTGCGAGGCGACCGCTGGTAGTCACGCTGAGCGGTCGTCCTCGTCAGGCTCGATGCGCTCAACCAAGACGTTAAAGCACGGCGCTGTCTTTTGCATAAGCCACTTGTTCGTGGATACCTTCCACGTACTGCGCCTTGAGTTGTTCGGCCATTGAACCGAGGATGGGATTAGCCTTGAAACTTGCAAGATGAGCGTCGACCACTGTACCGACTTTCAAAATGGCGGCATCGACACTGGCCGGCAGTGTCGGGTCAAACTCAATACGCTCAAGCTCTTCGTCCAGGGCACTGAGCACCGGGTCGGCATCTTCCATTTGAACGCGTAACCGATCGAGCGCCGACATGGTTTATCTTCCTGAGAGCGAGGGCTGGAGTCTGTCACATCATGGCGTCGCACGGGTGGATCGCGTTCACGGGGTTCGGCGCTATAGCTGGAGCAACCTGCAAGCTCAAGGTTCGTGTGACTGAACCTTGAGTGCGGCTGGCGGCAGGCTCACTCTTTCACGTCCATGAACTCCTTGGCCCACGCCACATAGCTTTCAGGCTGGGTGTAGGTATGGGTCAGTTCGGTGGCGCTCAGGTTCGAAGTGCTTTGTGTCAACTGGCGTTGGGCGCGCAGGCTGTCATAAGTCGCTTTAATAGCGGCGAAGTAGGCCGCATGGCCCTTGACGACAACCCGCACGCCGAGATTCGCCAGACGCTGGCTGTCACTGAGCTTTGGATTGCCGTAAGTCACCAGCATTAATGGCACGCTGAGCTTTTCGGAGATCTGCTCCAGATGGTCGAAGTCCTGGATGCCGACGATGCAGATGCCGTCCGCGCCTGCCTTTTCATAGGCCTGGGTGCGTTCGATAATGTCCTTGACCGGCAACACCGCAGCATTGGTACGCGCAATAATCGACAGTTCAGGATCGACGCGCGCCTCAAGGGCTGCTTTGACTTTGCCGATGCCTTCTTCGATGGAAATCAGGTCCGTTGATTTGCGACCAAATTGCGCAGGGAGCAGGGTGTCTTCGATCGTCAGCCCGGCGACACCGGCACGCTCGAGTTCTTCGACCGTACGCATGACGTTCAGCGCGTTGCCGTAACCATGGTCGGCGTCTGCAATGAACGGCAGTTGAGCCACGCGGCCAATCCGGGTCGCTTGTTCTACGAATTCACTCAAGGTAATGAGCGCAAAGTCCGGGGCGGCCAATACCTGTAAAGACGCTACCGATCCGCCGAGGATACCCACCTCGAACCCCAGGTCCGCAGCGATGCGGGCAGACATGGGATCGAACACAGAGGCAGTTTCAAAACACGCTTTGGAAGCAAGCAATTCGCGAAAATTACGGCGCAATGTGCAGTGGGAAATTTTGGGCATGTCGATTCCTGATTCTGGCCATTATCGAAGACAACGATCAACGCCAATATGATAAAGCGGCGAGATTACCATGTAGTAAAAAAACCAACTTATGACAGTTCGGTATGGGCCATGCACCGAATGCATAACCCGGCGAATGCCTTACTCGCCGCCTTTCATTCTGCGGGCAAGCAGGTACACCCCCAATCCGATGAGCGCCGTGAATGCGCCAATGTACCCGGTGCTGGTCCATCCCAGCCCCGCGGTGATTGCCATGCCGCCAAACCATGGGCCCAATGCATTGGCCAGGTTGAACGCCGCATGGTTGGAGGCCGCCGCAAGACTGGGTGCTTCATGGGCGATGTCCATCAATCGGATCTGCAGCGGCGCGGCCAGTGCGACCATTGTGCCCACCAATCCCATGGCCAGCAGCACGCCCCACAGTGAGCTTGCCGCGAACGGGAAGAACAGCAGCACCGCCATCGACCACACCAACAGCACGCCTACTGCACGAAATTGCATGCGGTCAAACAGCTTGCCGCCGGCGATATTGCCCAGAATACCCCCCGCGCCAAACGCGGCCAGGCCGAACGGAATCCATTGCGGGGACACGCGGGTCACTTCCAGCATGGTCGGCGCCAGATAGCTGAACACACAAAACATCCCGGCAAAACCGATCGCGCCAATGGCCAAGGCCATCCATACCTGCGGTTTGGTGAAGGCGCGCAGCTCCTTGCGTGGATCGCTGCGCGGTTCGTCGTTACGGTCCGGCACGAAACGCCAGACCAGCGCGAGAGTACAAAGAGCGATCAAACCCACCAGCGCAAACGCTGAGCGCCAGCCCCAGAATTGACCCAGAAATGTTGCGATTGGATTGCCCAGCAACATCGCCAGCGTCAGCCCCATCATCACTCGGGCGACGGCGCCAGCGCGTTGATTGACCGGCACCATGCTGGAGGCGACAACGGCTGCAATCCCGAAATAAGCGCCGTGGGGCAGGCCGCTGATGAAACGGAACGCTATCAGGCTGCCGAAGGTTGGGGTAAAAGCGGTGGCGATGTTGCCCACGGCGTAAAGGACCATCAAAAGCAGCAACATGTGTTTGCGCAGCAGCTTGGCGCCAAGGATGGTCAGCAAGGGGGCGCCAACCATCACGCCCAGCGCATAGGCGCTGATCGCATGGCCGACCTGGGGTTCACTCAAATGCAGGTTGGTGGCGATATCGGGCATCAGGCCCATGATCGCGAATTCGCCGGTACCGATGGCAAAGGCGCCTACGGCCATGGCCGCTTCCATCTTGGCGGCGGCGCGCGCGGGCAGCACTAGCCCCGGTGTTTGCTGGATAGACATGCGTCGTCCCGTTCTTCGAAAATGGCAAAAAAGGTAAGCCTTCGGCAATTGCCCACCGAAGGCGAAGGCGTCTAGAACAGGCTTACGGTTGATAGTTCAGAAAATTAGCGCTTTAGCGGAAACTCTGCCAGTGAATAAGCAAGGGGCGGTTCTCGCGTGTTGCACGCACTGCCCATTGAATCGGCGGGTTGATCTTTGGCTTTCTCACTGGCTGGGAATCAATATCTCAAGTCGGGAATTGTCTCTTATAGTGCAGGCATGAATGAGTCTGTCACCAAAAGCATCGTCGACCGGGTTCTCCAGGTTCTGGCCTGTGTGGCCAAGGCCGGCCAACCCATAGGCGCCAAACGTATCGCTGCCCAGGTCGGTATGCCGCTCAGCACGGTTTACCGTCACTTGGCGGCGTTGAAGAAGTGGGGCTTGCTGCAAGAGCACATGTCCACCGGTCTCTATGAGCCCGGCGCGACCGGGGTGCAACTGGCCTGGGGCTTTGACCAGACCTCAAACCTGATAAACCAGAGCCGCGACGAGCTCACCGCCTTGGTCGAACGCACGGGCGAAAGCGTTGGCTTGCTCGTCCACAGCAATGGACAAATGGTGTGCATTGCCATGCAAGAGAGCAGCAGTTCTCTAAGGTGTTCATTCACCAAAGGCCGCGCCCATCCGATGATGCAAGGCGCTTCGGCCAAGAGCCTGCTGGCGTTCATGCCGCAAGAAACCCGCCGACACTTGATCGCCACCCAGGCAGGGTCCTTGCTTGAGGGTGCAGCGCTGGAAAAGGAAATCGCCGAGATCCGCAAGAGCGGTTACGCCACCAGCGACAGTGAAGTGGACCTGGGTGTATGGGGCGTGAGCGTTCCGTTGATTTCGCAAGATGAAAGACTTGAGGGCACCATCACTTTGATGGCGCCGTCACTGCGCGTTGGCCCACGAGAGGCTGAGTTGATCAGCCTCACCAGAAAAGCAGCCAGCCGTATATGCAATCGCTTCTAACCTGCCGGTCAATCAATGCCCTGAGTCGACTCAGGACTTACCCTTGCCGAAGGAACACGTAATGAAAGTTTTGAAGTTGTTCAGCCCTATTGTTGCAGCGCTCGCTCTTGCTACGTTGATCGGCACCTCAGCGCAGGCCGCCGATGATGTGATTCGTGTGGGCACCGATGCCACTTTCCCGCCGATGGAGTTTGTTCAAGACGGTAAACGCACCGGCTTCGACATCGAACTGATTGAAGCGATTGGCAAGCAGATGAACAAAAAAGTGGAATGGGTCGACATCGGCTTTAAAGGCTTGATTCCCGGCCTGATATCCAACCGCTTCGACGTCGCAGCCTCGGCGATCTACATGACCGAGGAGCGCAGCAAAGTCGTCAATTTCACCGACTCTTACTACCGGGGTGGCCTGGCGGTTCTGGCGCTCAAGGATGACACCAGCATCAACGTGCCGGCGGATCTGGTGGCGGGCAAGAAAGTCACCGCACAGGTGGGCACCAAGTCCATCGACTTCTTGAAAAACAACTACCCGGCAGTAGAAGTCGTTGAAGTCGAGAAGAACCAGGCGATGTTTGACCTGCTGACCATTGGCCGCGTCAACGCCGCCGTTACCGGTCGGCCGGCCGCCGTCGAGTACGCCAAGTCCCAGCCCAAAGTGCGGGTGCTCGATCAGGGCCTGACCACTGAGCTGTATGGTTTCGCAGTGCGCAAGAGCGAACCCGAGCTGCAACAGCAGATGAACAAGGCGTTGCAAACCCTGCGCAGCAACGGTGAATACGCCGCCTTGACGCAAAAATGGTTCGGCACCAGCGCAGAGTGATCTGGTTGCTAGCGTCTGGCGCTACGGTGCCGGACGCTGCAAACCGAATGTGCTGCCCGTAACTCTTCATCGCAACGAATAAGCGGAGTACACCATGGACCTCGATTTCTCCCCGGTCTGGGACGGTTGGCGCGCGCTTGCTTCCGGCACCTTGATTACCATCGAAATCACCGCAGCCGCCCTGGTACTGGGTTGCGTGCTGGGCTTGTTGATCGGGCTGGGCCGCCTGAATCCCAAGCACAGGTTGATTTACGGCTTTTGCACCACTTACCTGACGCTGGTGCGCGGCACGCCGTTGCTGGTGCAGCTGTTCATCCTGTTCTTCGGCTTGCCGCACTTCGGCATTCAGTTGCCTGCATACGTGTGCGGGATCTTCGGCTTGGGGATCTACAGCGCAGCGTACGTCTCGGAGATTGTGCGCGGCTCGATCCAGTCGGTGGAAAAAGGCCAGATGGAGGCCGCTCGCTCCCTGGGCCTGCCGTACAAAATGGCGATGCGCAAAGTGGTGTTGCCTCAAGCCTTCGTGCGCATGATCCCTGCATTGGGTAACGAATTCATCGCGCTGATCAAAAACTCGGCACTGGTGTCGCTGCTGACCATCGCTGACGTGATGCACGAGGGCGAGAAAATCATCAGCGTCTCCTACCGCTCGCTGGAAGTGTATCTGGCCATTGCGTTCATCTATCTGGTGCTGACCGGGACCACGACATTGATCCTGCGCCGCACTGAGAAAATGCTGCGCGCCGACGGGAGAGTCTGATGACTGACGTGATTATCGACATCAAGAATCTGAGCAAATCCTTCGGCAGCAATCAGGTGCTGCACAACATCGACTTCACCGTAGAAGCCAGTCAGGTGGTCGTGGTCATCGGCCCCAGTGGCTCGGGCAAGAGCACGTTCCTGCGCTGCATGAACGGATTGGAAACGGCTGAAGGCGGCACGCTGCGTGCCTGTGGTCATACCGTTGTCGAAGACGGTCGCATGATGTCCGAAGCCAAGCTGGACGCGCTGCGCAGTGAAGTGGGCATGGTGTTTCAGTCGTTCAATCTATTTCCGCACCTGAGCGTGCTGGACAACATCACGATGGCGCCCATGGCCCTGCGCAACACGTCCCGCCATGAGGCGAACGAGCAAGGCATGCGGTTGCTGGAAAAGGTCGGGCTGGCGCACAAAGCGGGCGTGTTTCCCGGCACCTTGTCCGGCGGCCAGAAGCAACGGGTAGCGATTGCCCGGGCATTGGCCATGGACCCGAAAGTGATGCTGTTCGACGAGCCAACCTCGGCGCTGGACCCTGAATTGGTGGGCGAAGTATTGCAGGTCATGAAAACCCTGGCCGCAGAAGGCATGACGATGATTATCGTCACCCACGAAATGGGCTTTGCCCGAGAGGTGGCGGATGTCGTCGTGGTGATGGACAAAGGCGCCATTGTCGAAGCAGCGCCCCCTGCGCAATTGTTCACCACACCTAAGGAGGGTCGCACACGAAGCTTTCTGCAAAGCGTTCTGGGGCGTGGCGTGTAAGTTTGAAAACACGCTTGACCTGCACTTAAGTAGAGGTATGAGACTGCGCATTCTTTCCCGAGGAGTCCGCGCATGTCTCAGTCATTCGAGTCGGCTTTCCAGCTGTCCAATCCCCAGGGTTTGTACGATCCGTCCGCCAATGGTTACTCTCATGTGGCCGAGTTGCATCCACGTGCCCGGCTAATATTCCTCGCAGGGCAAGGCGGGGATGATCGCGAAGGACGGCTGTCTGCCGATTTCTCGCAGCAAGCCAGACAGGCGCTTGCCAACGTAAGGACGGGGTTGCAGTCCAGAGGGGCTGATCTGGATCAGGTGTTCAAACTGACGTTACTGATCGTCGATCATTCCGAGGAGAAACTGCGCCATTGGGTAGCGGAAATGGATCGAGCCTGGGGCGCCTCGATGAGACCTGTTTGCACTCTTATTCCCGTGCCTCGCCTGGCGCTGGATGGGATGTTGATTGAGGTCGAGGCCGTTGCGGCACTGGCGCCAGAACCGGGGCGCCAAGGTAAGTCAGACGTCTGCTGAACGGCACGCTTCGGGATTCAGCAATCCGCCTGCACCGTTGGAAGCGAAACGCCCACACTCACGCAAAAGCCATCGGCCCCGGAAAATCCCCGATCGGCACCCAGTGGGTAATCAGGCCGGTATCGGGTTTCCAGTGGTGCAACAGCAGCGCAGGCGGTTCCAGGTAAGAAGCCTCTTCGGCGTTTGCATCCAGGCGCAACGCAATCGCGGTGGTGGTGCTGGGCGCGGTACAGAGCACGGTGCCACCGAAGCGCAGTTGCATTGATCGGTGGATGTGCCCGCACACGACTCGCTCGACAGCGGGATACCGCTCGATGATTCGGGCCAGCCGCTGGCCGTTGCGGCACGCGTAGATGTCGATGTAAGGGATACCGCTCAAAAATGGCGGTTGGTGCAGCATGATCAGGGTAGGGCGAGTCGGCTCCTTGGCCAGTGCGGCCTCAAGCCAGTCGCACGCGGCTTCGTCCATGTCGCCGTGATGTTCGCCCGGGACGGTGATGTCCAGGCCGATGATGCGCACCTGCCCAAGCTCTGCGGCAATGAAGTGCAACGGTGCTTCGCTCTGGCCCGGCATGTCCTGGGTAAATGTCGCGCGCAACAGTGCCCGGTCATCGTGGTTGCCGGGAATCATCAGCAGCGGTTGACTGATTGCCGCCAGCAGCGAACTGGCCATCTCATATTCGGCGACCATTCCCTCATCTACCAGATCGCCCGTGATGATGACGACATCGGGACGCGGTCGCAGCGAATTCAGGCGTTCTACAGCGCGCTCAAACATGGCGTTTGAATCGACAAGGCCCTGATACAGCGCGCCATGCGGGCGGATGTGGGGGTCAGATAAATGGGCAATCAGCATCATGCTTCCTTCATCGATCATTCATTGGCCGGTTGATAAACGAAAGGGCCGTTATGTAACGCGAGCACAGATCGTGCCGCCCTTGGCTTGACCCCGCTCGGGAACGTCGAACGCCCCATCGACATGACCCTGTGCTCAACCGTTATTTGACTACACGGTCAACGTTGCCTACGGTGGCGGGCCTTTTCTGACTGAGACGCTCATGACCAGCCGCTCCAAACTGCCGCCTACCGTTTACCTGCTGGGGGCGACGATCTTTTCGTTGGTCACCGCTGAATTCATGGTTGCCGGGATCATGCCCGCGTTGGCCGATGCGTTTTCGGTGAGTCTGGCGCAAGTGGGTAATCTCATTGCCTATTACGCACTGGGGATGGCGCTGGGCGGTCCGCCCGTTACCGTGCTGCTGCTTTCCCGTGGAGTGCGCAACAAACATGCACTGGTCGGGCTGCTGGCGTTTTATGTGGCAGCCGCCGTTCTGGCCGCTGCTGCACCAACCTATACCGTGCTGGTGGTGGCGCGAATTCTGATGGGGGTGGCGAGCGCGGCCTGCATCGGTTTGTGCATGACGATCTGCGCCGGGCTCGTAGCACCGCAAAGCCGGGGCAGGGCAGTCTCGGTGGTGTTGGCCGGGCTTATGTTATCGCCAGTGGCCGGGGTGCCCATGACCGCATGGGTGGAGCAGCATTTCGGCTGGCGTGCGAGCTCCTGGCTGGTGGTCGCGCTTGCACTGATCTGCACCGCGCTCGCTGCAACGCGTTTGCCTGTGGGGCAGGCTGCCAATGAGCCCGCGTTGCGTCGGCAGTGGGACACCGTGAAGAACCGAAGCCTCTGGGCCGCCTATCTCACTAGCGGCCTGATCATCGGCGCGACCTTCGCCGCGTTCAGTTATTGCACCCCGATTCTGATCCATGAGGTCGGCATCGCGCCGAGCCAGGTTGCGCCGTTGCTTGCGCTCTATGGGGTAGCGAATCTGTTGGGCAACATGTTCGTGGGCCGCGTTGCCGATCGTCACACCCTCCCTGTGCTGGGTTGGGGATTGGCCCTTCTGGTGTTGGCCTTGGCCGGCTTTGCTCTGGCGGGCGAGCAGCGCTGGCTGAACCTGATCTGTTTCATTGCAATCGGCTTCACCGGTGTGGCGCTGAACCCGGCCATGGTGGCGCGGGTGATGAGGGCTGCCGAGCCCGGCGCACTGGTCAATACGTTGCACACGTCAGTGATCACCGCAGGCCTGGCGTTGGGCAGTTGGGCGGGCGGTACCGCGATCGATGCAGGTTATGGGTTGCGGGCGCCGCTTTGGGTGGGCGCCGCGATGGCATTGCTGGGATTGCTCAGCCTTGCCCGGCCCTTGGCGCGCGGCAGGGTGGCGAGGGCATGCGTTTAACGCACTGGGCAAGTCCAGTGAAGCAATTCACAGTGATTTCAACAGCCGATCCAGTGTCGTGTGCTCCCAGGTTGAGAGCAGAGCGACAGGGTTTGTATCACGCCGATCACCCGGTTCGAACGACCACCGCCGACCCTGCGGACTGACGCACGCTGCGCAGTAAGCCAGGCTATCGGATTCGCTGTAAATCGTGATGCGCCAGCCATCGACGTCCGCGATCACGGCGCCGGTGTCGGCCTCATCCAAGGGCGAACGAGGTGCTACGTTCATGGCGCTGCGTTCGAACGTAACCTCTCGCAATACCTGACAGACCTCCCGAGCCGTGAGATTCGGGAGATGGTCGCAGCCGGGTTTATCTTCAGTGTGCAAAGCGGAACTCACGAGGCTGGATTATTGCGCACGATCGAGAAATTCAATGCGGCGGCCACCGACAGCCACAGCAAATAAGGCAGCAGGATCAAGCCTGTCACGACGTCCAGACGCAACGCCATCACCACCATGACCGCGACAACCAGCCAGAGCAGCCCAAGGATGACCATACTGGTCCGAATACGGTGTGCGCCGAAAAACACCGGGGTCCACAGCGTGTTGAGGGCAATCTGCGCAGCCCATAACGCCAGCAGGACTTGGCTCTCGGGCAAGACCGTCAAGCGATACCCGGCCCAGGCAAGCAGCAGATAAATAATCGACCAGGCGACGGGAAACAACCAATTAGGAGGGGTGAAGCCGGGTTTGACGAGGGTGTTGTACCAATGACCAGGTTTGAAAATGATGCCGGTGCTCGCTGCGGCACCACAGGCTAGAAGGAAAATAAAAAAGGTCATTGTCAGTCCTGAGCTGAAGTCAGCTAGCGGGGGAAGGGAAGTAAGAAGGTTATCTCATGGGTTTGAGGCCTCTTGAGGATAAAAGTCCAATGGGGTGAATAGTTTTTTCGTTCGCCATGTTGGGCTATCTGACGCACTGCCGGCTCGCACTTGGATGCGCGTGCGAGCCGGCAACGTGAACGCCTGACCTGAGCGCTGTTTTATAAAGCCTCGGCCGACATTGAACGACGTTGCCGATAGAGGACCAGGGTCGCCGAAAATCCACACACCGCTGCAAACATCAGCCAGTACGCCGGAGAAGCTTTGTCACCGGTGGCCTGCACCAGGAATGTCGACATTGCCGGGGTAAAACCGCCGAACACGGCAGTCGCCAGGCTGAACGCCAACGAGAACCCTACCACTCGCACTTCCTGAGGCATGACCTCGGTGAGGGCCGGCACCATGGCGCCGTTGTAGACGCCGAAGAAAAACGAGAAGTAGAGCAGCACTATCAGCAGTCGCTCGAAACTCGCCCCTGCGGCCAGCCAGTGCATGGCGGGGTAGGCGGTCAGGATGCACAGCATGGAAATGCCCAGCAGCAAGGGACGCCGACCGATGCGATCGGACAGCGCGCCGCCAATGGGCAGCCAGATGAAGTTGGTCAGTCCCACAAACAGCGTCACCACCAGACTGTCCGTGGTGCTCAGGTGCAGCACTGTCCTGCCGAAGGTCGGCGTGTAGACCGTGATCAGGTAAAAGGTGGTGGTGGTCATTGAGGCCAGCAAGCCGCCGGCCAATACCGTGCGCCAGTTATCGCGCATGGAGCGAAAGACTTCGCGGGTGCTGGGGTGATGGGCGCGCGCCTTGAACGCCTCGGTTTCCTGCAGTGAACGGCGGATCATGAAGATAAACGGGATGATGATGCAGCCGATGAAAAACGGGATGCGCCAGCCCCACGCGGCGATTTCGCTGGCCTGCATGTAGGTGCTTATGCCGTAGCCCAGCGCAGCGGCGAGGATGATCGCGATCTGCTGGCTGGCAGACTGCCAACTGGTGTAGAAGCCGGTGCGGCCCGGGGTTGCGATTTCTGCCAGATACACCGAAACGCCGCCCAGTTCAGCGCCTGCCGAAAAGCCCTGCAGCAAGCGGCCGAGCAACACCAGTATCGGAGCCGCCACGCCAATGCTGGCATAACCCGGCACCAATGCGATGAGTACCGTGCCGCAGGCCATGATCGACAGCGTGACGATCAACCCTTTGCGACGGCCCACTTTATCGATGTAAGCGCCGAGCACGATGGCTCCCAGCGGACGCATCAGAAAGCCCGAGCCGAAGACCGCAAAGGTCATCATCAACGAGGCGAACTCGCTGGTGGCGGGGAAGAACGTCTGGGCGATATAGGTGGCGTAGAACCCGAACAGAAAGAAGTCAAACTGTTCGAGAAAGTTGCCGCTGGTGACTCTTATGATCGCGCCAAACTTTGCGGCGCGTGATCGCGAGTGTTCGGGGGTTGTGTTCATCATGGCGTGGTCAGCACTCTTTATTGTTATCGGGATGAATGGGAAACGGTGCAGCGCGGGTCAGTCGCTGCCAGCGTTGATCGGATTGGGCTGGCGTTTTTCGATGCTGTATTTAAGCAATGCGGCGCTACGGAAAATGCCATGGGCGAACTTGCTGTAGGGCATGGTCAGGAAAAACCCCATCACCAGGCCCAGATGTATGGCGAGCAGCAGGCCCAAGGCAGGGCTCTCGCGCCAGGCGAGCAAAGCCAGGCCACTGGCGCTGACCAGCAGCAACAGCGCGATAAAGCCACGGTCCATGGGTTTCTGCTTTTCGTCGCCTTGCTCTGGATTGCGGCGCAGGTTCATCCACAGCAATCCGGCCGGGCCGACCAACAGGCCAATGCCCCCAAAGATGCCGAGCATCACCGGCAGGCTGAAAACCGGGTAGGGCGCTGACCAGTCCAGCAGGAAGTGGTACAGCGTGGCGGTCAGGGTGGCGGCAAAGCACAGCATGAAACCGTAGAACGTGAAGTGGTGGAAACGACGACGCCACAGCGTAAATTCGTCATCGGCATTGTTGCAGCCTTCGCCGTGCCCGCCGTCCAGATAGGTGAGCTGCGCGACATTTGCGGTGGCCTCAAGCGCAGCGCTGGCTTTGAGCGGCAACGGCGATTGGGCGGGCGAGACACTGCGCCAGAAACGCCTGACTCCGATGCCTAAGGAAAGCACCGCGAAGCCAAACACCGCACCGAACATCAGGGCCAGCGTGTTGTGTGGGAAAATCCCGTAGAAATTGCCGCCGGGCATTGCCGTGAACAGGTTACCCATGATCATCAGCGTCAGGCACAGAAACAGCGCCAGACCGCCACCGGACGCCAACGCCAGGGTCAGGCCGTTGCGCTGATAAAGTTTGCCCAGCGCTTGCGGCCAGGCGTATTCGGCGTAGGTCTCCAGGCGTACCTTGGCCATGGCTTTGGGCACATTGACCGCAAACTCATGGGGCGCTGCGTATTGGCACGCCGACAGGCAGGCGCCGCAGTTGTGGCAAAGGTTAGCCAGGTAATGAATGTCGGCCTGACCGAATTCCAGACGTCGGGTCATGGCGGGGAAAACCGCGCAGAACCCTTCGCAGTAGCGGCAGGCATTGCAGATGGTCATCTGCCGCTCGACTTCGCTCTCCTGCAGATTGAGGACCGGGATCAAAGCGCTGGGTGCCTGAGGATCAAACAGTTGCATGTCGAGTTTCCGTGTTGGCAAAAGAAGGACTGAACCCGGCGCTGGCGGCAGCCTGCACACCGGCAATGCGGCCAAACGCGGTGCCGATGGCCATGCCGATGCCCGCGGTATAACCCTTGCCCAGTACGTTGCCAGCCATCATTTCCCCGGCCACGAACAGGTTGGGACTGGGCTTGCCCTGAAAATGAACGGCAGCGGTTTCGTCGGTCGCAAGGCCCAGATAGGTGAAGGTCACGCCGGGCTTGAGCGGGTAGGCGTAGAACGGTGGTTTGACCAATGGCCGCGCCCAGTGAGTCTTGGCCGGCGTCAGCCCTTCGGTGTGGCAGTCATCAAGCGCAGTGTGGTCAAACGTGCCCACCTGACACGCCCGGTTGTAGTCCTCGACGGTTTTCACGAAGGTGGCTGGCGGAAGATCAAGCAGACGCGCCAGTTCTGCTAGCGTGTCGGCTTTGGTCCCGGGGAAAACCGGCGGCATGAAGCGGCCGATCGCTTGCTGATCGATGATCGAGTACGCCTGCTGATTGGGTTGACCGGCCACCAACCGACCCCAGATGGCGTATCGCTTGGGCCAGAAATCCTCGCCTTCATCGTAGAACCGCACGCCATCGCGATTGACCACCACACCCAGCGACACGCAATCGATGCGCGTACAGATGCCGCCGTCATACAGCGGGGCGCGGGCGTCGATGGCGACCATGTGCGCCTGGGTCGGGTCGCCGATGATGTCGGCCCTCAGGTCCTGCATGCGCCGCAGCAAGACACCGGTATTGAAACGCGTACCGCGAATCAGAAAATTGTCCGAAGGCCATTCGCCGCGCTCGTTCTGGCCCCAGGCTTCGCGCAACCACTCCCGGTTAGACTCGAAACCCCCGGCGGCCATGACGCAGGCGCGTGCCTGAATTCGTTCTGCGGGCAGATGCTGTCCATTCACCTCGCGCTCGCCGATATGTGCGGCGATGAAACGCCCGTCATCAAGCTCGATATCAGTGACCTGCGCGTCGTAGCGAATGTGTATGCCCAGACGTTCGGCGCTGCGAAAGTAGGCGTTGATCAAGGCTTTGCCGCCGCCCATGAAAAACGCGTTGGTGCGCGCTACGTGCAGTGCGCCGGACAGCGGCGGCTGAAAGTGCACGCCGTGGGAGCGCATCCAGTCGCGGCAGGTGGATGAAGCGCGGATGGCGATGCGCGCCAGTTTTTCATCGGTCAGCCCGCCCGTTACCTTGAGCAAGTCCTGCCAGTATTCCTCTTCCGGATACGTTTGGATCAACACATCCTGAGGAGCATCGTGCATGCACCGCAGGTTGCGGGTGTGCTGCGAGTTGCCGCCGCGCCAAACCTTGGGTGAGCCTTCCAGCAGCATCACACTGGCGCCGGCTTCGCGTGCCATCAACGCTGCGCACAGTGCCGCGTTACCGCCGCCGATCACCAACACATCAATCATCATTGCTCCTCGGTTCACCGCAGCGCACTTGATTGCAGCGGATAGGTGGGCTCACGTTAATGGCACGCAGAGCGGGGCGAAAGACGGTTTCGGGTGAGGGGGCTTTAGTTTTAGTAAAGGGTCAGTGGCGACTGCGAATCGCTTTTCGCGCGTAGGGTGTGATGGCTTGCAAGTCAGGTGGTTAACGCCGAAGCTGGCCGCTGATCCCACTCAAGGAAGCGCTGTGGAACTGCGTCAACTTCGCTATTTCGTCAAAGTGGTCGAGATGACCAGCCTGGGTCGTGCAGCGCTTGAACTCAATGTTGGCACCTCCGCGTTAAGCCAACAGATGAGCAAGCTTGAGGACGAGTTGGCCACGCGTCTGCTCAACCGGACCTCCACCGGTGTCACACCGACCGCTGCTGGTTTGGCCTTTCTGCATCACGCGCAATTGACCCTGCGTCAGGCCGATGCCGCAATACAAGCCGCACAACGGGGACGCATGCGCGGCTATGTCAGCGTCGGTCTGGCGCCAACCACTGCCAGCGTGCTGGCCTTACCGCTGATCGCAGCGATGCGTGCGCGTTATCCTGATATTCAGTTGCATCTGGTCGAGATGTTGTCCGGCTATCTGGCCAGCCAGCTAAACGCCCGGCAGTTGGACTTGGCCGTGCTGTTCCAGGCCGATATTGCCCGGCGATGGACGTTGATCCCATTACTCGATGAGGCGGTAACGCTGCTCCATGCGCCAGGATTCCCCGGCGTTCCGCCTGGAGACAGTCTCAGCCTTGCGCAGATCAGGGACATTGCACTTGTACTGCCCAGCAGCAGCCACGGCTTGAGATCTACGCTTGCCAATGCCTTTGAAGCCGCCGGCATGCACATGAACGTCGTCATGGAGATCGATGGGCTTGCGACGTTGATGGACGTTGTCAGGCACGGCATCGCAGCGACTTTGCAGCCCGGCGCAGCGGCGGCGCGTTCGGTCGATTCGGGACTGTGTGTGGTGCAAATCCATGACCGAGACTTGATACGTCGCAATCTATTGGCAAGCTTGCCTGACGACGAACTCTCGCCCGCAGCATTGGCGGTACGAGTGGTAATCCGCGATGTCGTTCGTGAGCTGGTGGAAAAATCCCAGTGGCCTGGGGCGACGTTGTTGTGAGGCGGGGCTGGCTGTGAAACCTGACCCGGGACTGGCAGAGCCCGGGTCTGGTCAGGCCGATGCAGCGGTGTAATTGCCGCAACCAGAGATTCAGCGGGGAGGGTTAGCCACCCGTGCTCTTTGAGCTCGAGCCAGCGCCAGACGGTGTTTTGTTGCCCGGGCTGGAATTTCCGCCGCTTCCGGCTTCACCGCCTGAGCCTGGAAGTGCGGTGCCGTTGGTATTTGCACCGTTAGTGCCACTTGGCTCGGAAGACTTTTCGGAATCGGATGATTTTGCGTCCGAGGACGATGATGAATTGCTCATGCTGCTACCCGAGTTATCGCTTGGGCTGGCACTGGTTGCCGCCACTACCGGCAGTGACAACACGCAAGTTAATCCGGCCATCGCGAACGCGTAACCTATTTTCTTATTCATATAGTTAGCCTCTTCGTCACAAATAACTGAAAGGTAAAAGTGTTGGCCTGTTTGCCAACTCTTCATCTGTGACGCGTCGGTGCACGGGAAAATTTTATAAAGAAGAGTAATCGGCGATGAACGGTGGGGCTCGCACAATTGCGCGCAATAAAAAAGGCCGCTGTCCCGTTATCTCAGACGGGATGGCGACCTTGGTGTGCATCATCGAACCGGCGGATTCGACGGGGTGAAATTACCACTCGACTATTTCGTTAGCCAGCTACCGTTATGCAAAGCTGTCTTACGCCAAGTGAAACAATCATCTTTAAGTTTACTTGAGCAAACCCTGCTCCCAGGCGCGGTGGTTTTTACGCGCGTCCTGAATGAAGGGCGACCATTGAATCAATTTAAGCACGATCCGATTGAGCACGCGTCCGGGAAGATCCAGCGGCCGCTGAACGTCGAGGAACAGCACGACGCGAATGCCGTCTGTGTCATTCCAGACCTGATGGCGGTAAGTGTCGTCGAAAATAAGGCACTGACCCGCCTCCCAGTGGCGGATCTCATCACCGACCATGATCCTGCAATTTTCCCGTGGCTCCGGGATCACCAGGCCCAGGTGCGTTCGCAGCAAACCGTTGTATGGGCCGCGGTGAGGAGGGATGTGCTTTCCGGGGCTGAGGATTGAGAAGAACGCAGTGAACATGCCCGGGATCGACTCGACCAGTTGACTGGTTTGGGGGCATTTCAGGCAGTTGGCTTCCATCTTGTAGCCATAGCCATGCAGAAAAAAGGTCTTCCAGTTATCGTCCTGGGTCAGGCTGCGCTGGTCTTTTGAAATGTCTTGGAAGTTAGGAATGCTGTTCCTGTCTTTAAGCAAGTCACTTAATTCTTCCACGATGACCGGCCACTTGGCTTCAAGTGTCTGCGTCCAGGGGAACAAAGCGTTATCCAGAAAAGGGGCATTGCCTACGGCAGAATGGCGACTGATGAATTTCTCCAGCCGCTTGATGATCCATAACCCAATCGCCACGCTGGGGCGGTGTTTTCGTTTCTTTTTTTTCTTGAGTTGAGGAGGTTGTGTGTCCATGTACGCTTCCCATATTCAGATTGAACAAAGTCGTTGGTTAGCCAAGGCGACGATCCCTCAAAAGTCGCCCAGGCAGGGCCTGCAAAAAATCAGCGTGTGTTGGTAAGCCAACTTTATATCGGTGTAGACGGTTATTCGCAGATGGCGCAGCAATTGGAAGCCTGGCCAATTTGGGCGCTCATGCTAGCGGGCTGTTATCACGCAGACCAGTGCCGGGATGTGGAGTTCGTAGATTCGGTCAATCAGGCTGCGCATTGAGCTGCGGCACGGAGTCGATCGGGCTGCGAACCAACAGATAAGGCGGACGGCGCGTGTCGAAATTTTTGCCCAGGCGATCCCACTGACCGAGGGTGACGTAAACGTAGTGCTCAGTGACAAAGATGCCGTCAGGCCACACCAGACGAGGGTCGCGCAGTACCACCTCCAGACGTCCGTCGGGCCAGCGTCGAAGGATCTGATGGTGCTCGGCGTCAGTGAGGTAAATGCGTCCCTGACGGTCCATGTCCATCCCGTCGGTCATGACCTTTTCACCTTCGTCTTTGATCTGCGCCGCAAGCTGCGCATCCTTCAGGCTGAAGTCTGAGAGAGAAGCCGTCGGCAAGCTCCACAAGTGACGGCTGGTCAGGGGCGAGTAGTAAAGCCTCGAACCGTCGGGCGTCAGTGCAAGGCTGTCCACGCCACCGTGGGGGAAGACTGTCTTGCTGCCTTCATAGCGCATCGGCACGCCATCGAGTTGAGTGACGAAATCCTTCTGCGCCACGATCGAGGGATCGGCACTGAGTACCCGGCGTTGCTTGCCGCTCGCCAGGTCCACTACCACCATGGCGGGCTTGTCGCCGAATGAAGAGTCGGCGACGTAGGCAGTGCCCTGGGCGCCGTGGGTAAGGTCAATGCGCAAATCATTCATGTGGCTGTCTTGCAGCAGAGCGTCCTTGAGCACCACCGAGGCGAAGATTTTGTTGGTCTGCAGGTCGATGCCCACCACCTTGGCGGCGCCCGGCTGGATGCCTTCATGCCCGGCCTGCTTGCCGTCGTCGATGAGCCATAAGCGCCCTTGGCTATCGAGGGTCATGCCGTGCACCGAGATCAACCGCTGAGCATCACCCAGTGAGGAGGGCTCGCTGACGTCCTTTGATGGATAGGGCACCAGTTTGCCGCCCACCAGTTCGGCCAGGGTCATGCCGGGATGGTCAATGGCATGGCGCGGAAACCCAACGAAGGTTCTGCCGTCTTGCGAAACGGCTATCCCGGAAGGACCGGGCCCTTCAAAGGCCGCGACTTGTTCTAAGGAGCCCACAGGGATAAGGCTGCGGTCCAGGGTTTCTCCCGACGCGGATGAACCGGCGAAAGCCAACCCCAAGGCAAGGCCCAGCGTGGAAAGGGAAAGAGGTACGGTACGTTTCATCATGGGTCGATATCCGGTCATTGAGCGGTAAGTCAGGCCGCCTGAAACCGGTTTCAGGCGGGTTCAAAAAAAATCTGTCGTGATCGGACAGATTCTTGGGTCTCAGCGGATTACCTGCCTGGCTGTTGCGCTGTCCTTGATTATGAGCGCTGCTGTTGTTTCAGGTTCCGCTGTTGGAGGACAAAGAACGCATCAGGCAGCGAGTCTGATCCAGCGTTTTTTGTGGGCGAACAACAGCATCAACGCCACCCCCAGGGCGATGATGCAAGCACAACCAAATACCCTTAACTGATTTCCGGGCATGAACTCCATAAACGAAGACAGGAACTGGCCACCAAAGATCGCCACTGACAAATAGGCCAGATTGCGGCCGCGCTGCTGCGGATGGCTTTGTTCGATCGTCATGTGATTCACCAGCGGTATGGACAGACCGAATCCAATCCCCAGGCACAGACCGCCTTCGACCATGAGCGTCAATCCGTCTGCGGTCGCGAACGCCAGATGTGCCAGGGCGTAAAACCCAAAAGCAGTGGCCAGTGTTGCCTGTTCGGCCAGCTTGCGTACCGCTCTGGGCATGAGGGCAGCGGCGCCCACGGCAACCAGCGAAGTGAACGACAGGAAGTACCCGACCTGGGCTTCGCTGAGGTTCAGATCATGCAGCCTCAATGGGAGCATGATCACGGCGGTAAAGAACACCATCATCGACAGCAACGCCAGGCTGAACACGACTTTGAGCGCAGTGGACATGCGATTTTGCTGCTCGCCGACTGCTTCTGGCTGATGATTGCGCGCAGGCCGAGGTACGAGCCACAGGACCAGGCCCAGAAATAGCCACGCGACGAGGTATAGCGCAAACGGCCACTGCCATCCTGCGCTTGCCAGCACCCCGCCAATGAAAAGGAAAATCACACCGCCCAGTTCGATGGACATGCCTTGCCTGGCAATCATGGCCAGCCGCGCGTCACCCTCATAAAACTCGGAGATCAGGCCCGTGCCGGCCGCCATGATCAGGGCTGTAGCGCCCCCAAGCGCGAGGCGGTCGGCGAACACGGCAATTGCGCCATGTAGCATGAAACCCGCGGCGCCCAGCAATCCGTAACTGAACAATCCAACGCACAGCGCCGTGTGCAAACCCAGGCGCTCTATAAGCTTTGCAGCGAAAACGCCAAATACGATGACCCCCAGCGATGGCACTGTGACCAACCAGCTGGCGGCGTGCTCGACGCCCAATTGCCGAGCGATGGTGGGAAGGCCAGGCACGATTACGCACCCTACCATTATGGTCAGACACGCCACGGCAAGCAGAGTAAGAGAACCTGCGGGGGAGATTTTTTGCATTGAGGTCTGGTCCGTATAGTGGATTTTATATCCGTTAATCGGAACAGATGGTCTTGGGATATCATCACGCTGTCAACGGGATATCGATGAACAACACTGGGGGTAAATGATGGTGTCTGAGGTTGATAGCGGCGGCAAACAGGTGATTGCGCGGGCCGCCGCAGTATTGAAGACGCTGGAGAACCAGCGTCAAGGGATGAGTTTGAGCCAGATTGCCAAAGCGTCCGGTCTACCGCGCACTACGGTTCACCGAATCGTCACAGCCCTGGAGGCACAGCAAATGGTGCTGACGGGCAGTAATGGCGTGCGGCTCGGACCTGCCTTGGTTCGGTTGGCGGCCTCTGCGCATACCGACGTTGTCGCGATTGCCCGGCCGTATGTCGAAAGCCTTGGGCGGCGCACCAGAGAGACAGTCGACGTCTCGGTTTACCGTGGCCTTCATGCCATATCAGTCGATCAATATGCGTCGGATCAGGAGTTACGAGTGGTGTCGCCTGTGGGCACAGCCTTTCCCATCCACTGCACCGCACATGGAAAGATGCTGCTGAGTGCATGTTCCGATGAGTTCCTGATGCAGCTGCTGACCGACCCGCTGGAGCGTCGAACGCCTTTGACCCTCGTCGACGCAGCGGCTGTCATCGAGGATGTACGTTTAGCTCGAGCACAGGGTTTTGCGATTGATCAGGAAGAACACGCCAGGGGAGTTTGCGGGATTGGTGTCTACGTGCGCAGCGGTCTGGCAGAACACTACGCCATTTCCCTCGCGGTACCAGCGCTGCGGTTCCATGAAAGCCTCGAAACACTGAAGGCGGCGTTGTTGCAATGCAAAGCGGAAGTTGAGTCCGTGATCGGGAACTGACTTTGCTGCTCGCGTTGGCATTGCTTGAGCCGGGAAACGATATCGGAACGCCCAAAGCCTCACTCGACACATCAAAAAGATTGAACCGCTTTTGGAAGCATTCGCCTAATGATCAGCTTGTGGGCATTCCCACGGGCCATGTGCCAATGCCGGCACACTCCGAGAGGTGGATAACGTGGCTAAAGACGACAAGAAAAGCAAAGGTGAAGCTTCGAAGGCGAGCAAGGATTTGAAAGATAAAAAAGCCTCACCCGCCAAAAAATCAGCTGCGGCCTCGGCCCTTTCGAAGTCTTCTGAGAAGAAAGACAAGAAAAAAGATGCTGAGCCAAAGAAGTCTGCAAAAAAAGCTGATAGCAAGCCAGAAAAGGCCAAGAAATCAGACAAGGCTGAAAAGGCTCCGAAAAAGAAAAAATGACATCTGCTGTCCGCTAGGGCGTTATGCCCTGGCTTCCCCTGACCGGTGAGCGCGCTAATCCATAGTCCGCTCGCTAGGCGCGGTTCTAAAGTGCCTCGGTTCTGGTCTCGCTGGTCAAGGCATTTGCCATTTCGCCAGCCGGATAAAACTGCGCCTGGGACTTGCCGGCCCGTTTGGCCCGATACAGTGCTTCATCGGCCTGTGCCAGGGCGTTAGCAAAATCTCCCTCGGACCACACTGCGCCACCAATGCTACAGCCAATCCTGATCACCGCGCCCGCGAGTGTGACCGGTTCTGCAATCGTTTTGATGATGCGCTGCGCAGCGCTCTGCACATTTTCCAGTGACTCTCCTGCTTTCAATAGCAGCAGCAGAACGAACTCGTCACCGCCGTGGCGGACTGCAATATCGCCATCGCGCACGGTGGCTGACAGACGCAGGCCCACTGAATGGAGAAGCGCATCCCCAACAGCATGACCAAAGCGATCGTTCACGGGTTTGAAACCATCGAGGTCCAGGCATAGCACGCCGAAGGCCGGGTGCTGGCCGGGTTCTTCTCGTAGACTCTTGACGTAGTTTTCCAACGCAGCACGGTTGGGCAAACCCGTTACTGTGTCGCGATAGGCAACGCCCTTGATGAGCGCCAACTGACCCTTCTTTTGCGTCAGATTCTCGACCAGATGCCGAATGACCATGCTCAGCTTTTCAACTTCCAGACTGCCTTTTACCAGCGGAATGTCGACGTCAGCGCCCTCGGAGAGGTTCGCGGCCGCCTCGGCGATCTGGTTGAGTGGTCGAGTGATGACGCCTGCCACGAACCATCCCAGCACGGCGAAGGCTATGGACAATAGACTGCCCCACAGCAGGATTTCAGCGCGCAGTTCGTTTGCCTCGGCAAAAGCGACTTTTGCGGGCTGACGCGTCACAACGGTCCAGCCCAGCCCAGGGTAACCATCGATACCCATGCTTTCGGCGGCCCCCACCACGTACGTGTTGCCATCCTGCCACTCGCTGACCGTCCAGCGGATGTTGCTGTTTTGGTCAATGCCGGCCTCGCTCGGTTTGCCGATCAATTGTTTTGGGCCGAGCAAGACAATGCCGTCTTTGCTAATGACCAAAAACTCCACACCCGGAAGACTTTTCTTCAATGGCTCGAACATGGTTCGGCCTATTTCTGCCGCCCACTGCCAAGACAGGTGAGTACCGAGTACGCCGATGAAGTTTCCGGCCTTGTCCCGTACCGGCATGCTGATATCGACGAACTTCATGGCTTCACCCGATGGGTTGGGCAAGAGCTTTGCGAGCATCACTGCTTCATGCACGTCGCCTACGAACGTCTTGTCCTGTCCCTCCATGAACACGGGCCGGTGCGCGATGCTAAGCCCTTCAAGCAGACGGCCAGTCGAGGCGACCACCGTGCCTTGGGCGTCGGTGAGGCCGATCCATGAATAGCTCGGGAACTGAGCGTTGAGGTGGTTGAGCAGGCTTCGGGCTTCTGCGACGTTCTGCGGGTTGCGCAGTGCCTCAAGTGCGCTCAGCACGCTAAGCTCCTTGGCGCGGCTATTCATGTCACGATCGAGACGGTCAATCATTGAGGCGGCGTATTCCGCCAGCTGATGCCCGCTCTGCTCTTTTTGCCTGGAAATCGCCGACGCGCCGATGACACTGCCGAAGATACAGGTGATGACCAGCACGGCGAGCGCGACAACGACCGCGAATTTCGTTCGCAGGCTTTGGAAGGGGAGCAGCTGCATGATCAATCGCCTGGCAGGGTCAAACGCCTTCGATCCCTGGCATTCTTAAAGAGGCTATCGGCGAGCATCACGGTTTTCTTGAGGCGCATTCGACCCAAAGCTGACATCAGGCGATTGATGCTCAGTCGGCTTCAACGGAGCACGTTATTCCTAGGTCAGATTCAAGCCGCCGTCTGACAGGAGTATCTCGCCAGTCAAGTAGTCCGACTCGACCAGCATTACAACAGCTTTTGCGATGTCGTCCGGGCTAGCGGCCCTGCGCATGGGGGCGCGAGTTCGCCACAACTCTTGGGCATCTGTCCACTCTGCGGTCAGAGGCGTGTCAACCAAGCCAGGCGCCACCGCATTTACGCGAATTTGTGGCCCTAGCTCTAAGGCAAGCAAGCGGGTCATGTGATTAAGCGCAGCTTTGCTCACCGCATAGGGAATCGATGCACCTTTAGGACGGATACCGGCATGCGAACTGATGTTTACGACGCAACCTGCTCGACGGTAACGGGCGGCATCGCGCAAGGCCGACTCGGCCAAAGCGACCAGGTGGAACGGTGCCACGACATTAACCTCGTGAAGTTCGTGCCACACCGTCGAGTTGGCCGAGGCAAGGTCGCCGTGGGGAATGACTTTGCTAATACCGGCGTTATTGACCAGTACGTCGAGCTGCCCCCACGCGGCGATCGCCTCTTCAATAAGCCTGACCCTGTCAGCTTCTAAAGCAAGATCAGCTTGCACGTAAATAGCCTGCTTCATTTGGGCAACCATAGCGCGTCCGGTATCCGCCGAATTTCGCGAATGGATCACCACCGCATAGCCTGCCCGGCTAAGTGCATGTGCAATGGCCGCGCCGATACCGGAAGTGGATCCCGTGACCAACGCGACGCGTAATTCGTGATCATTTATCGAATTAGTTTGCATATGGATATCTTAAATGGGTTGCCAGGGAGCCATCACCGTAGCACCAAGTGGGCAACGTGGGCGTCATCTACCAAATCTGTCTAGCTTGGGAAGAGGTTTCTTTTGAGCCGCGCCTGCCGTTAAAGCAGTTGCTGCCTTTTCTGCAAGCGCGCCATCGTCCGCGGATAGCCCGCCTGCGACACCAACGGCCCCCGCGAGCTGGCCGTGGATGAAGACGGGCACGCCGCCTTCTACAGCGAGAATATCCGGTAAATTCTGAAAGCCTGGATGGCCTTGAACGATTTGCTGCTCAAGTGCCTTCGTTGGTCTGGTCGGCTGTCGCGTGTGACTAGCGGTTTCAGCCCTTGGGCCAACCACCGCCCAGCGCTCGATACAGTTGCACGCGGTCAAGGGCCGCTTGTGTGGCGCTGTCTACCAGATCACTCTGCGTCGCCAGCAGCGCGCGCTGCACGCCCAGCACGTTGATGAAATCCACAGCCCCCTGGCTGTAGCGATCCCGCGCCGTGCTCAGAGCGATGGTGTTCTGGCGCACGGCTTCGTCCAGCGCCGTGTAATGCTGTTTCTCAGCCGAGTAGTCTGTCATCGCGTTATCGACTTCATGCCAGGCCCCCAGCACGGTGCGCTGATACTTGATCGCCGCTTCCTGCTCTTGGCGCTTGCGCAGTTCCAGAGTGCCGGTCAAGCGGCCACCCTGGAAAATAGGCAGGTAAAAGCTCGGGCCGTAGGACCAGGCGCGGGAATTCCAGTTACCGAAATTCGAACCGTCCAAAGCTTGCGATCCGATACTCGCGCCCAGGCTGATGCGCGGGTAGAAATCGGCTTGTGCCACACCTATTGCGGCAGTGGCGCGATGCAGCGCGGCTTCGCTTTGCTGGATGTCCGGGCGGCGCTGGGCCAGCTCCGACGGCAGGCCGAGCGGAACATCAGGCGCGGGATTGGGAATGGCTTTGGGCTCGATCAGCTCTGCATGCAGCGCCCGAGGCGCCTCGCCCAGCAAGAAACTCAAGGCGTTTATCAAGCGTTCCTGCCGCGCGCCGAGCACGGGCAGCACCGCTTCGATGGTTGCCACTTGCGCTGCCGAGTTTGCCGTGTCGAGGTTGGTGGTGACGCCATTGTCAAAACGGGTCTTGGTCAGCTGATAACTCTGCCGGGCGATTTCCAGGTTTTGCCGGGCGACTGCCAGCTTGGCCTGTACGCCGCGCAAACGAATATAGTCCGATGCGGTTTCAGCGCTGATGCTCAGCAACACACCGTCACGTTGCGCACGGGTCAGCTCGACGTCGGCGTCAGCGGCCTCGACGCTGCGGCGCACATGGCCCCAAAGGTCGACTTCCCAACTGGTGTCAACGGCGCTGCTCCACAGCTCGAATGGCGCCTTGCCCTCCAGGTTCGACTCATCGAGGATGCCGACCGAACTGTTGCGCGCACGTTTATAAGCGCCATTGGCACTGATGCCCGGCAACTGCTCACTGCCGGTGACCTGACGCATCAGCCTGCTTTGCTCAAGGCTGTTGCTGGCCGTGCGCACGTCAAGGTTGGCCTCCGCTGCGCGCCCTACCAGTGCCGTCAGCTCTGCGTCTCCCAACTGCTGCCACCACTGGCTGTCGATTTTGCCTGCCAGGGTCGTGTCGGGTTGCACTGAGCCTTGCCAGGTTGCGGGAAGATCAGGGCGCGGCGCCTGAAAGTCGGGGCCGACGGAGCAGGCCCCCAGGCTGGCCATGACCAGGAACAATAGAGTGCGCTTCATCTCAATGCCCCTTGGTGGTATCGATTGTAGCGACCACCGACATGCCAATGCGCAGCAGATCGAGGTCAGCCTGATCCTGCTCGAAGATGATTTTCACCGGGATGCGCTGCACGACCTTGGTGAAGTTACCCGTTGCGTTGTCCGGAGCGATCTCGGAGAAGGACACGCCAGTGGCTGGCGCGACACTTTCTATGTGTCCTTTGAAACTGTGATCCGGAATGCTGTCGACGTGCAGCTCCACTTCCTGGTGCGGGACCATATGCGCCAGTTGGGTTTCACGGAAGTTGGCGACCACGAAGGCCTGATGCAGCGGCACCACGGCCATCAGCGGTTGCCCTTGTGACACATAGGCACCGACGCGCACTGAACGCTGACCGACCATGCCATCCTGCGGCGCAATGATTTTGGTGTAGGAAACGTTCAGGTCGGCCTGATTCAACGCCGCCTGATCCTTGGACAGTTCGGCTTTGGCCACTTCCAGCTGCGCCTTGAGCACATCCAGGGTTTTGGTCACGGCAACGCGGGACGCTTCATCGCGGTCGCGTGAAGCTTGCCAGCCTTGCAAATCGGCCTGGGCTTTCTGGTGTTCCTGCTGGGTGCCCGCACCGGCGGATGGTGGATGCGCTGGCTCAGGAAGAGCTGCTGGAAGTGCACGGACCTGGCGGCGTCTGCCTGGGCCCGGCATTGATGCGGCTGGCGTCCCATAGCCATGTCGATATCACGCAAAAGGCTCGGCCGTATCTGGAAGAGCTGTCGCGGGCGACCGGTGAGACGGCCGTGCTAATCGGTGCGAGCGGTACCGAGTTGTTGATCCTGCACTCGGTCGTGTCACCCAATGCCCTGCGCGTCGCCCCGGTGGCGGGAAACTTTCTGAGCATCTATGCGACGGCGGGCGGCAAGATCCTGCTCGCTGCCATGCAGGACAAGGCAGTGACAAACATGCTCGGCACCGAACTCAAACAGCTGACGCCCAAGACACTCACGTTCAAGCAGTTGCTGGTGCAGCTTGAAGAGATCAGGAACAGTGGATTTGCCCTTGATTTTGACGAGCACACGATTGGGGTCGGGGCGATAGCCGTTGGCTTGCAAACGCCACAGGGCCAATACGCGATTGATGTGGTCGGGCCTGTTTGGCGAATGGAGCAGTACATCGACACTATTAAGGCAGCGTTGATCAAATGTCAGAAAGATCTTTCCGATGCCATGCGCACCATCGCTTGAACGCTAAATTGATCGGCTTATTAGGTGACCATCGACGTTGCTCGTACCTGGCGTGAAGCCCCGCGAGACACCCTCCAATAACGTGCGCCTGACAGGGTCTGTGGTAAGCGCGTCGTTGGCACATGGCGTAAGCGATCCTGTATGACCGCTTCTGGCCAGCCTCTGCCTTCTACGAGGGGCAGCTCTTGGCCGTTTTCTGCCCATCGCCACCGGCTGAAATCGACCCTAAGCGGACATTGCAGAACGGCAACTGGAAAAGTGTCCGTGAGACGGACACTTCATGGTCACGCACTGACAGGTCAGCAGGCTTGAGGCATTTCACCTCGTGCGAGACGTGCGTTGATGTCTTCAATGATGTTGGGGAGATCAACGATCGTATCGATCAGATAGTGTGGGCGCGACCCTTCGAACATCTCGCAGATGCGCGTGCGTTCACGTAACAGTTGTTCAGGTGGCAGGGCTTTAAAGTCGTCGTAAGACAGTCCAAGCGCATTTCCTGAGCATGTCAGTGCAACCGTCCACATGCCCGCTTTGCGACCTTCGAGAATGCCGGGCCAGGTGTCGTCGACTTTCACGCACGCCGCAACATCGTCAATGCCAAGTGCTATTACATTAGCCAGAGCCTGCGCCGGGTAAGGACGGCCGTTAGGCACTTGATCGGTGGCGACAACGTGATCGGCAATGTAGCCGTTAGTGGCGGCCAGCTCTACAACCTTGGCCATCACGACGGCGGGATAGCCCGAGCAAGAGCCGATTTTCACGCCCTTGTCCCGCAGATTCGCGATCACCTCAAGTGCGCCCGGGATGAGCGCCGAGTGCTCGGCAATTTTCTCGATCTGCAGCGGCATAAAACGGTTATATATCGCTGTTACATCGTCATTACTAGGCGAATGTCCGAAGGCTGCTTGATAGCGCTTGGCGATTTCGGGCTGATTGCACAGAGTACGGATATGGTCCCATTTGCCCATGCCCATCGGACCACGCGCTTCTTCCAGCGAAACCGCCACGCCAAATTCGGCAAATGCTTCGACGAAAATTTGCGTTGGGGCGAAGGAGCCAAAATCGACAACCGTGCCTGCCCAGTCAAGTACAACGGCTTGCAAGCGTTCCGGGGATTGATAGTCCATGTGATTCTCCTTGTTTTTTAGATAAAGGTGGCCCGCTTCTTCGAATGAGAAAAAGGCCGATGGTGCTTGATTGTTGTCGCGCTTTTAGAGTTGGATTGTTTCCAGCAGGGCGCAGGAATCGAACAACTCCGAGATGATCGGCCTATTGCGGCGCACCCCCAGACAGCACAGGAAGTAGTTGATGTGCAGAGGATCTTCGATAAAAGAAACGGCCTTGGTGCCGGGTTGATCCGCGTACTCTACGGCAGAGACAAATCCGACACCGATGCCTTGCACAACTGCATGCACAATTGCTTCGCGGCTGTTCAGTTGCATGACGCAGTCCAGGCGAATGTCGCGCTTGTGGCATGCTTCCTCGACTAGTTGTCGTGTGCGCGACGCTTTTTCCCGCAATACCACCCGCTGGGAGCTGATTTCGCGGATGCTCACCTGGTCCTGAGTTGTCCAGGGATGGTCGTCCCTCACCACGCCAAGAATCGGGTAGGTGCGATACAGCTGAGTCGTGAGCCGGTGATCGAACTCCGAAAGCGCTAGGATTGCGATGTCGATATCGAAGTTGTACAAACGCTCCAGTGTCTCGGCCTCGGTTGTGAATGATGTTTCCAGATCGATATCCGGATACTGTTGCATGAGCGAGTAGGTCAGGCTCATGGCAATCGGAGGTGATACGGCGCCTATCCGCAACATCCCGTGTTTGCGCTGGCTGAAGCTTTGAAGCAACTGAAGCGCTTCGTCCTCCTGGCCGAAAACCCCCTGAGTGATTTCGTACAGTTTCACCCCTGCTGCACTTAACTCCACGAACCGGCCCCGGCGATGAAAAAGCTCGACGCAAAAGCGCTTCTCAAGTCCGCTGACCTGTTCGCTGATGGTGGGCTGTCCGACGTTCAGGTAATTCGCCGCCAGCGAGAAGCTCCCGGTTTTGGCCACGGCATGAAAGGAACGTAACCACTTGTGATACTGATACATGCGTTCGTTTCCTGAATCGTCGGTTTTTTATAGTTGTATTCGGGGTGCCTTAACGTCTCACGAACAATGCTACGAAGGCGCTGCACAGACAGCTTATCGTTACCACAATGAAGATCAGCGACGTATTGCCTGTACTGTCCAGCATGCGTCCGATCAGTGGCTCTGCCAGGCCCGCGAACAAGTACGACGAAAAATTCATGATGCCAGTGGCGGTGCCAGCGCGCTTGGCGCCCACGAGGTCCGGGCACAACGCCCAAAAGCTGGAAGCAGGGCCGTACACGAAGAAGCCGCACAGAAACAGCGCGAGGAGGCCGACTGAACTATGGGCTGGCAGGCTCCACATCCAAAGGCTGGTCATTGCACCCAGGCACATGTACAGCATGATCGCCAAATAACGTTTGGAACCAAACAGCTTGTCCGACACCCAGCCATTGCTCAAGGCGCCGACGGCCATGCCCACTGGCAGCGCTACAGTGATCCACTTTGGATCGATAAAGCTCTGGCCTTTCTGCCAGTCGGCACCCAAAAAATGGACCGGAACCCAGACAATCAGTCCGTAGCGGGCGGCGTTCTGGAAACCCAGGGACACCGCCGCAATCATGAGGCGAACGTTTTTCAGAACGGCCTTGTAGCGCTGGGCTGAGGTCTCTTCGTTTTCGTGATGGCCTTCGTGGAGTTTGTCGTCAGCGTTGGCGACACCAGTATCAGCCAACGGGCTGAAGCCCATGTCCTGAGGCTTTTCTCGGGCGACCAAATAAAAAATGATTCCACCGGCCAGCATCAGCAGGACGGGGAGGCGGAAGATCCAGCGCCATTCCAGATGAAGCACCTCGAGCACGACGACTGAGGTGACGTAGGACAGGACAGAGGCGCACCCCGCAGCAAAGACGTAAAAGCCGTACATCTTGCCGCGCTCACCCGCACTCCACCAATTGGAGAGCAGTCGACTGCCCGGTGCCCAGCCCAGCGCCTGGAAATAACCGTTTATGCCCCATGGCAGGATCAGGCTGCCGAAACCTCCTGCAAAACTAGTGACCCAATTGGCGCCGCAAGACAGCACCGCGCCGAGAGTCATGATGCGTCGTCCGCCGAACTTGTCAGCTAGATTGCCGTTGATGGCTTGGCCGATGGCGTAGGACCAGAGCATAGCGCTCGATGCCCAGCCCAGGGTTTCCTTGCTCAGGCCAAATTCGGCCTGGATACCCGGAATGGCGAAGCCGAAAGTCTGCCGGCCGGTGTAGAAGAACAAGTAGCAAAACATGGCGGCCAACAACATCCGCCATTGGGCAATACGAAAGCGCGACATCGGTACTGCAAGACCAGAGAGACTTTCGGCACGATTCATGGTTTTTTCCTTTCTTGTTTCGCTCTCGCACGCGTCAGCCAGCGAGTCGGCACTCTTTACGGTGCAGCAGGAAATAGAACGATTTGGAACATCGTTCCAGCGTAGTCGTTGTGCAGGGCACTTCAGGCAGCGTGAGCGCCAATGAAATTCTTGCCCCGCGCACCTTGCAGAGCAAATTCGACCATTTCTCGGGCTTCGGTATCGCTGACTCCGTAGTCAGAGAACTCGGTCTTCACTTCAAGGCTTTGCAGGAAATTCTGCAGTTGGCTCTGGGCTTGAGCCAGGTCAGAGCCGAAGACGCGTTGAAGCACTCGGTCCCGCTCGCGATCGCGACCCCACGCCAATCCCAGTACGTATGGCAGGGAGAATGAACAGGCGATACCGTGAGGCAAGCCGTGGCGCAGCGTCATTTCATAGGAGATCGAGTGGGCGAGGGCAGTCTTGGTGTTTGAAAACGCCATGCCCGCCTTCAGTGCGGCAAGCGCCATGCGCGACCGCAGTTCCTTGCTGCTCAGGTTGTGCCGCAGACCGGGCAGGCACAGAAACACCTCCTCGATAGCAGAGACGGCAAAAGTGTCCGAAATCGGATTGGCGTTCACATTCCAGATCGACTCCAATGCATGGGACAGTGCGTCCAGTCCGGTTGACACTGTGACGCTGGCTGGCACTGTCAGCATCAGATCGGGATCGACAATGGCAGCTTTGGGCCATGTACATTCCAGGTGCAGCGAGTATTTCTTCTTCTGCTGCGAATCCCAAATTGTCGCCCATGGCGTTACTTCGCTACCTGTACCAGCGGTGGTGGGGGCGGCGATAAGCGATTTGTATCGGGCAGGAGTAAAAGGTGTGCCCTGCGCCAGGAGCTCCAGCAACTCATCGAAATGACCCGAGTCGGTCCCCACGATCAGAGCTTTGGCCGTGTCTATGGCACTACCACCGCCCAGCGCGAACACGACGTCGCAGTGCTCGGCTCGCTTCCAGAAGTCTTCGTAGACGTCACGCAACTGGCTAACGTCGGGATTGGGCTGCACGTCTTCGAAGACGTAGACCAAGTGCTCACCGAGCAAGTCTTCGACCCGTTTGATCAAACCCAATCCTCGCGCTTCAGGGAAGGTCACCAGCGCGACTTTTTGATTGGCGGTAAGTGCGGTTATCTGGCTCAGGCTGCCACTGCCAAAGTAAGTAGCGACAGGATTATGAAAATGGGCGGTCATGGGGCGTCCTCTTGTTGTTGTTTTATGAAGCCATGATCCGTGTGTTGGCAGAGATGCTCAAATCGATTGATT
Source organism: Pseudomonas rosaeacicularis (assembly GCF_057128745.1). Taxonomy (NCBI): domain Bacteria; kingdom Pseudomonadati; phylum Pseudomonadota; class Gammaproteobacteria; order Pseudomonadales; family Pseudomonadaceae; genus Pseudomonas; species Pseudomonas rosaeacicularis. The sequence goes on along the minus strand of NZ_JBSKHT010000016.1, from coordinate 130,037 downwards.
CGAGGTTTGTATCGGCGCAGCCGATATGGGTGAGCGTGGCGGATAGAGGACTGCAACCCGATGTTCAGGATTGTCGACTTCGTCGTTAGAGAAGCTATGTGGGGACCCAAGATAGCTGGCGAGTGATCGATAAGCAGGTGTGCTTGAAAGCGCCGGGGCACAAGATTTGTAGCAGGTTTTGAAAGGCTGAAAGCTGCGCCTTCGTGACATGAGCCAGCCGATGCTCACTCCATCGGCTCTCAACATAGGGCTATTTAGCTAATGAAACGCTGTTGATTGGTCATGAGGCTTGCGGCATCTCACCCGCCGCCAGGCGGCGGTCAATGTCCGAGATAACGGCCGGAAGGTCGTTGATGGTATCGATCAGATAGTGAGGGCGAGCACCTTCAAAAAGGCCGTGAATACGTGTGCGCTCACTGGCAAGGTCCTCTGCCGCCAACGCTTTATATTCCTCGTATGTAAGACCCAGCGCATTGCCCGAACAAACCAGCGCCACGGTCCACATGCCCGCACTACGACCCTCGAGTATTCCAGGAACTGTATCGTCGACTTTGACGCATGCGGCGACATCATTGATGCCCAGGGCTATCACATTCGCCAGAGCCTGGGCGGGATGAGGGCGACCGTTGGGTACCTCGTCGGTCGCAACAACGTGGTCGGCCACATAACCGTTGCGTCGAGCCAGTTCGACCACCTTTGCCATGACTACTGCCGGATATCCGGAGCAGGATCCGATCTTCAGACCTTGTCTGCGCATGCCATCAATTGTTGATAGCGCGCCGGGGATTAGCGCTGAGTGAGTAGCGATTTTCTCGATCTGCAGCGGCATGAAACGGTTATAGATTGCCGTGACATCGTCGTCATTTGGCGCGCGGCCGAAAGCCTTTCGGTAGCGTTCGCTGACCGCCGGTATGTCGCATAACGTTCGAATGTGATCCCACTTGCCCATGCCCATGGGCCCGCGTGCCTCTTCAATAGAAACCTCGACGTCAAACTCCGCGAAAGCCTCGACGAAAATCTGGGTCGGCGCAAAAGATCCAAAGTCGACGACAGTGCCTGCCCAGTCAAGAATCAGAGCTTGGGTTTTACTTGGGTTGTTGTAATTCATGGTTGGATTCCGATGGTTTGGGGATTCAGATGGCTTGCATATCACGCAGCGCTTGGCCAATGGCGTTCACAGCACCCTGCATGCCGTGGCTGTCAACACAACCAATGCAGCCGACGCGGAACGTTTCGACTTGCGTCAACTTGCCCGGGTACAAAATGAAGCCCTTGGCTTTGACGCGTTCGTAGAAGTCTTTGAACAGGTAGTTCGGGCTGTCTGGCGCGTGGAAGGTGACGATGATTGGCGCTTGAATCTGCGCCGGGATAAAACTGCGCAAGCCCAGCTGGCTCATGCCATCAAGCAGCGTTTTGCAGTTCTGCGCGTAGCGGCGATGACGAGCGGGTAGGCCGCCTTCTTCTGCGTATTGCAGAAGCGCTTCGTGAAGGGCGGCTACGACATGAGTCGGGGGAGTAAAGCGCCATTGGCCCGTTTTGGACATGTAGCTATTTTGGTCGTAGAGATCCATTGCCAAAGAATGCGAGTTCCCTTGTGCTTGATCCAGTGTTTGCTTGTTGGCGAAAACAAAGCCCATGCCTGGAACGCCTTCCAGACATTTACCGGAAGCGGCGACCAGCGCATCAAATTGCACTTCACGCGCATCGATAGGCAGCGCCCCGAACGAACTCATCGCATCGATTATCAGCCGCTTGCCGTGTCTCGCTACGACCTGTGAGATGCCCTGCAAAGGATTGAGGATTCCTGTGCTGGTTTCGCAGTGGATCAAGGCGACGTGAGTGATATCGCTATCCTCATCAAGAAGTCTGTCCACATCGTCAGCAGTGGTTGGCTGGTCTTCAGCAGTTTCGAATGTGCTGTATGCGCGGCCCAGCACGCTGCAAATTTTTGCCAGTCTCTGTCCGTACGCACCGTTTACCAAGACCAGCACTTTGCCGTCGCGGGGTACGAGCGTGCCGATGGCAGCTTCGACCGCAAACGTGCCGCTGCCTTGTAACGGAACGCAGTAGTGGGTGTCCTGGCCATTCAAGATCGAGAGCAAGTGCTCACGAAGATCGGCCGTCATTTCATTGAAGTCGCCGTCCCACGAGCCCCAATCCATCATCATCGCCTGACGGGTACGGGTTGAAGTGGTAAGGGGGCCGGGGGTTAATAGGATCGGCGCAGCAGTACTCATAGTAATTTCTCGGGCGGTGGGCTAGAGGTACGGAGCACAGGTTGCAATCACGTTGGATATCAAGCAAATTGTTTGTTGTTATCCGAGGTATAAGTAAGGCTGATAGATATGAACCTGTTTCAACTACGCGCATTTGATGCCGTTGCCCGCGAAGGGAGTTTCACCCGTGCGGCTGCACGCCTCTTCATAAGTCAGCCAGCGGTAACCGGACACGTGAAGATGCTGGAGGAGCATTACCAGATCACATTGTTGCGGCGTACAGCCAGGCGCGTAGAACTGACTCAGGAAGGCAGCCAACTGGCGGCTATCACCCGGGCGATGTTTGGACTGGTGGAGGAGGCGCAGGCATTGCTGGAGTCCAATCGGCAACTCCTGACCGGACGCCTGGAAGTCGCGGCGGACGGTCCTCATCGAGTGATGCCTATGATCGCCAATTTGCGTGCCCAGTACCCCGGGGTCGTGGTCAATCTGCGTTTGGGGAATGCCCACGAAACCCTCGCAGCGCTGTTGTCTGAGCATGCCGATGTAGCCGTCATGACTGAAGTTGAACCGCGCAAGGGCCTGCGCCTGCAGGAAATGACACCCTCTCAAATCTGCGCCCTCGTCCCCGCCGGCCATCGCTTGGCGGGCAAGCGGATAGACTTAAACCAGCTGGATCAGCAGATCATGGTATTGCGCGAGCCGGGTTCGATAACCCGACGCACATTTAACCAGGCGTGTGAACTTGCAGGGGTCCAGCCCAATGTGCTGCTTGAGCTGGACAGTCGTGAAGCGGTGACTGAAGCAGTGGCTGCTGATCTGGGGATTGGCATTGTTTCATCGGTCGAACTCAGCCACGACCCACGTGTAATCGCGGTACCCATTGTTGGCGACGGGCTGACCAACCGGCACATGATAGGGTGCTTGGAGCGACGCGGCGAATCGCGCTTGATCGCGGCCTTCATGGCGCTCGATACCAGCGCTGACGCAAAGTGAGGTACAGCGGTGACCGCGTCGGTCACCGCTGCAAAAGGACCGTCGCGGGCTTATTTCTTTGGCTCTGATTTACCATCGTAACGAGCGCGCCATTTCTCGAGCACGCCTGCACGCTGGCTACCCGCCTTGTCGAAGTCAACCGAGATCAAGCGGTCATAGTAGGCGGCAGGCATCTCCGCCAGCTTGCTGTTGAATTCCGGACGCGCGAGCGCTGCGGCATTGGGCTGATATAGCAGGAAAGCCTGTTCACTCACTGCGAAGTCTTCAAGCTTTTTCGCCGCTTCAAGGTTGTGGCTGCCTTTGATCAACGCCACAGCGTTGATGTCCAGTCCGAGTCCCTCGGTGGGCAGTACGATGTCCAGCGGCGCCCCCTGGCGTTTCAGGGTGATGGCGCGGAAGTCCAGGGAAATGCCAATCGGGTACTCGCCCATTGCAGCTTGAGTACAGGGCTTGGAGCCTGAGTGGGTGTATTGGCCGATATTGGCGTGTAGCTTGTCCATGAAGTCCCAGGCTTTCTGTTCTCCCATGATTTGTATCCAGGCATTCACGGCCGAATAGCCAGTGCCGGAGGAGGCGGGGTTGGGCATGACAATTTTGCCTTGGTAAATCGGCTTGGTCAGGTCTTCCCAGCTCGAAGGGATGGGGAGGTTCTGTTTCTTGGCTTCCACCGTATTCACACAGACAGCGGTTGCCTCTACCCCATTGCCGACCCACAGGGGCGGCACTTGCTTATCCCGAAAACGAGGATCGACTTTATCCACATCCTTGGGCGCATAAGCTTCGAGCATGCCCTCTTTTCCCAATAAGGCCACACTGGACGCGTAGAGTCCCCAGATGACATCCGCGCGCGGGTTGGACTTTTCCGCCAGCAGCTTGGCGGTGATGATTCCGGTAGAGTCCCGCACCCACTTAATCTGAATATCGGGATTTTTAGCTTCAAAGGCTTTTTTGTAGCCGGCAAGCTGTTCGTTTTCCATGGCCGTGTAGACGGTCAGTTCGGTGCTGGCGAAGGCGGTGGTGGCGATGCCAAAACCAAGTACGGCGGCAACGGCTGTAGTCCAGGATTTAATCATGGTAGGTCTCTTCGAGTGGGAGGTTGGCAACAAGAATTACAGGGGATCAAGCGTGTCCGGTTCGCCAGTGCTGGGTATGCCTGATCAGGCCGCGTGAGAGCAGATAAAGCAGCAGTGACACAAGGGCCGAGGTCAAAAGAATCAGCGAAGACAGTGCAGCGGCGGCTCCGATGTTGCCGGCATCATCTAGGTTGAGCACCGCGACTGCAGCGAGCACGGTGTCCGGGCTGTAGAGGAAAATCAGCGCAGACACGGAGGTCATCGACGAGACGAACAGGTAGCGAAATACCTCAAGCAGCGCCGGTAGGCAAATAGGCAACGTCACACGCCGGTAAGTGCTGACCAGCGGGACCTTCAGAGAAAGCGAGGCATATTCAATCTCGTCGTTCAATTGACGCAAGGCGGTTGTGGCCGTCATCTGTGCAGGCGTCAGGAAGCGCATCATGCAGCACACGATCATTAACGCGATGCCGCCGTACATTCCGTTTAGCGGGTTACTAGGATGATTGAAGAAAAACACATACCCCAAGCCCATGACTAAACCTGGCACTGCCATCGGCAACATGCATAGCAACCGCAATAGATTATCAAGCCAACCGTTGCGGGTTTTTTCCATAAGGTAGGCGCAGGTGAAAATCACCGGGGTACCTATCAGTGCCGTCAGACTGGCCAGCAACAAGCTGTTGCGGTATGCCAGCCAGCCAACATCGCCGTTGGTTTCAAAGTCGTAGTGACGAAGTGAGATTGACAGGTCGTACGGCCAGAAATTGATCAGCGAAGCCCCAACCGCGACCACCACCAGGCTCAGTAGAGCGATGGCAACAACGCCCGCTGCCAATAAAAGTATCGAGTCCCGAAGGCGATTTTCCGGTGCCACATAGGTAGCTGCCTGACTGCTTACCTGGCCTCCACGCAAGCGGCGCATCCAGGCGTCGACTGCAAAACTGATAAGGGCTGGAACCAACAGGATGCTGCCAATCAGCGCGCCCTCGGAGAACTTCTGTTGGCCCACAACGGACTTATAAGCCTCCATCGCCAAGACTTGGTAATCCCCGCCAATCACAACCGGAATACCAAAGTTGGTCACGGTTTGGGTGAAGACCAGGCAACTGGCGGCAAACACTGCATAACGGGTGCTGGGCCACGTGACATTCAGAAAAGTTTTCCAGTGACTCGCACCCATACTGACTGAAGCGTCGTATAGACGTGCATCGGCTAAACCCAATGCGGAAATGAGGATCATCAAGGCCATTGGGAAGTTGTAGAACGCTTGACCCAAGACAATCCCGCTGTAGCCGTAGATACCGTCCGGGAACCACGATTTCAGCAGCCCCTGGTTTCCGAACAAGTAAATCAGTGCGATGGCCGACAGCATCGACGGTGCCATCAGCGGTAGCAGCGAAATGCTGCGCAGCAGTGCCTTGCACGGTATCCAGCTGCGTTGCAGGGCATAAGCGAATATGTACGCGGCGGGAACAACTAGCGCGACGGTGCTGAGTGATACCTTGATGCTATTACCCAACAGCCATAAAAATCGCGAACTCGAGAGCATCTCCCAAACGCCGGAGAGGCCGTTTGGAACATCCGTGACTTTACTCAGCATGGCGATCAATGGCAGGGCAAGCCCGACCATTAAAAATGTCACCATTAACAACTTGACCCCTCGGCTGAATAACAAGTCCAGCCGCGCTGCCATGGACGAATTTTCCTGCGGTTTTGGCTGCAGTTGCGGTGATTGGGGTAGCCGCATGCTGGTCATCGCGAAGCTCCCGGAAAAGCTCGCAAGCTGTGGGGTGGAAACGTCAGCCAGACTCGCTCGCTGTTTAAAGCTACTGTGTTGAGATCAGCGCTGATCTCGGCCACAAGGTGCTGTCCGCGAAGTTGATCCAGTTCAACGGTAAGCCTGTAGCGATTGCCAAGAAATAACTTTTCAATGACCTGTGCTGCCATGCTGTTAGAGGCTTGGGCCTGGTTATCAACGCGCAATGCCTCCGGCCTACAAAAGAGTCGACCCGGCCCGCTGGCGGGGCTTGGGTCGAGTTTGAGTGAAAATGATCCTAGATAAGCCTGGCCGTCGCTCAGGCTTTGATATTCGAGCCAGTTGGCGTGGCCGATGAAGTTGGCAACAAAAGGAGTGGCGGGCGAACGATAGATATTCTCCGGGGTGTCGAACTGCTCTATCCGGCCTTGATTCATGACCGCGATTCGGTCGGCCATCACCATTGCTTCGTCCTGATCATGGGTGACCATTACGGTGGTGATACCGAGCTTCCTCTGCAGGGCGCGCAGTTCATGGCGCAAGTGTTCGCGCACCTTGGCGTCGAGGGCTGACATTGGCTCATCAAGCAGTAACAACGAAGGGGAAGGTGCCAAAGCCCTTGCAAGGCCCACACGTTGTTGTTGTCCACCAGACAACTGGCCGGGGTACTTGCCTGCAATGGAGGTGAGGGCGACGAGGTCGAGCATTTCCTCGACACGTTCCCGAATTTGAGAGTGAAGGAGGTTGCGGGTGCTCAGGCCGTAGCCAATATTTTGCGCAACAGTGAGATTGGGAAACAGGGCGTAGGACTGAAACAAGATCCCGTAGTCACGCTCATGAGGATGAGCCTGAGTAATATCCCGGGCGCCGATCATCAAACGGCCTGCATCTTGTTTTTCCAGTCCAGCGATGATGCGCAACAGCGTAGTTTTTCCGCACCCTGAAGGGCCGAGTAGACATACCAGTTCGCCTGATTCGACCTCAAGCGAGACATCATTGAGTACGTTCAATTTGCCGTAAGATTTACCAATGCCTTGAACCGAGAGAGGCACGGTAGATAGTTGACTGATTGTAGAAGCCATGAGGTTTCCCTTCGCAATGCCAGCCACCAAAAGCAATGGTGGTACCGATGTAAAACAACGGAATGAACAAATGACGGGCAGGTAGGCAATGGGCGAAAGCAGGCAATCTAACGTTGCCGTACGTGAGTTACATCGCTTGGATTTGATGTATCACGCGGAAAAATCACCCGCAAATACAAATCAGGAAAAAACCTCGGCAGGGTGCAATTGCAAACTTGAAATCTTGCCCGGAAGAATACAAATCTCTGTTGATTCAATAGGTTGTTAAACAACTATTGTTCGAGCATATGGTGTTCTGCTTCGTAAAAATGGCTATGAATCCATAGCTATTTTGGCTGTTCTCGGGTGTATGCAACGCTCTAGACGCTCATTTCTACCCGCGGTGTATAAGCTCAAGCATAAGTTTAACTGATGCAGAGTTGCGCTATAACCGATTGGATTGATGGTTCTGTCGACGGCATGCTGATGATCTCCCTAAAGCGAGCAACCTCATGTCCGATACTAACTTGGCCACACTGCTGGTCTTGATCTCTGCGTTCATGCACGCCAGCTGGAACGCGGTGGTCAAGTCCAGTAATGACCGATTGTCCTCGATGGCAACGGTCGACAGTGTCGCTTTCGTCGTTGCGCTGATTGCCGTACCCTTTGTCGCGTTACCCGCTCCGCCGATATGGGGCCTTATCCTGCTTTCTGCAGTTATCAACCTGTTTTATCGGTATTTCCTGCTTCGTGCGTATCACTTCGGAGACTTCGGTCAGGTGTATCCGTTGGTGCGAGGATTACCCCCGTTGCTGGTCGTCGTGTTCGCTGCCTGTTGGCTGGGGGAGGGGTTGTCGCCGCTGGGCATCGTGGGCGTGGCCATTCTGTCCTTGGGTGTCCTGAGCCTGCTACGTGTGACCGAAGAATGGCAAGCGCCGCGGAATGCGTTGGCCGCGGGCGTGTGTGTCGCGCTATACACGGTGGTCGATGCCCAGGGAGTACGAAGCTCGCAGGGAGTGCTTTCCTACCTGGTGTATTTCACCCTGGTTTTGAGTGTGCCCATCCCGCTGTTCGCAGCCAGGCTTCACCGTCAGGCTTTGCGCCACCACCTGCGGGAAAATTGGCAATTATCGGTATTTGGGGGGCTGACGTATTGCGCCGCCTATGCACTGGTGCTGTGGGCGATGACGCTGGATCACGTCGCGAAAATTGCTGCACTGAGAGAAAGCAGCGTCATCATCGGAGCCGTGATTGCCGCGCTTCTATTCAAAGAACCCTTTGGCCGCCGCCGGTTGATTGCGGCCATCGCTGTGACACTGGGTATCGTCTTGATCAAATCCGCAGCTTAACCAAAGCGTTTGTGCGCGACTTGCAGGAAGTCGTCAATCAGACGCGCAGCCCGGCGCTCCTTAAGGCAGTACAGGAACTCGTCGAGTAATGCGGCTTGATGAATCGTCACGATGCGCAGCTCCTGACTGTCCGGCACTTCATGGCGCGCAATGATGCTCACCCCGATGTTGCGAAGCACCGCTTCACGGATGGCTTCTCGGCTGCCGATCTCGATGACGTTTCCGAGTCTTATCTGCGCGTGAGTCAGCATGTCCTCCGTGAGCTGGCGGGTGTGAGATCCCTGTTCTCGCATCAACACGCAGTGAGTGGCGATTGCGTTCAGCGAAATGCGGCTCTGGTTGGCCAGAGGATGGCTGCGATGGGCGACCAGTACCAGCGGATCCTGTCCCAATCGCAGGCAGAAGAGGCGTGCATCTGTCAGTTGCTGAGATGACGTCACCAGATCGACCCGGTACTCATCCAGTGCATCAATCATTTGCTGTGAGTTACCCAACTCCAGGCTGATGTGCGATTCATGCCGTTCGCGGAACGCCTTTACCAAATCCAGAATGTAATACGGCGCCGTGGCGCCGATGCGCAGCGTCCCGGCTTTGCTACTCGCATTGTTCAGAAAAAACTCGATGTTGGAGCTTTGCGACATCATGGGTTTGATGAGCGGCAGCAAGCGAATCCCGGTTTCGCTGAGGGTTAAACGCCTGCCGCCACGGTAAAAAAGCTCCACGGCAAACTGACTTTCCAGCTGACGAATCTGATTGGTCACCGTGGGCTGGCTCAGGCCTAGTTTTTTGGCCGCAAGCGTCACGCTACCCAGCTGGGCAACCGTGTAGAAAGCCTTCAGTTCCGATTCAAGCATGTTCACACTCTGGCTTAATGTTGTCCCGATCGTTAAAACCAAGGGTCATAAGGTTATCTCAAGTGGGGGATCCAATGGATGGCGAGTGTCCACGCCATCTGACATCTTGGTTAGTAACGTTTAGCGGTACTGACCGGGTCCAAAGCACTGTTGTAGAAGCATTAGGAGCGGCGAAAAGTCTGACTGGGCAACGTCAATTCAGGTCAATAATTGAAGCGTATCAAACAAGTCTCGATCTTCGGGCTTGGACGACCTTGACCGGCGTCTTATGACTTGCAGCAGACAGTCGACAAAACACTGCGCGGCGCTTCCCAGCTGAGCGTTACGGGGCATAACGATGCCGATGGTGTCCGTCGCGAATGTCTGGACCAAATCAAGTTTCACGATGCGTTCTTTGAACATGGGCACCGTCAGCATTGGCTCGGGGCAATAGCTGAGCATGTTCGTATGCTCCATGAGCGATAGCATCAGTTGCAGTGAATGTGCCCGTTGTACCTGTTCCACGGCGATGTGCGCGTTGTGTTGCCAGAATAGTTCGGTCATGAAGGCGTCATGATCGGCGTCGGGATAATTCACCACCCAGTCCTGATCCAATAGATCTTCTATCGAGCGGCAGTGTTGTCTCGGATGTCCCTGACGAGCGACTACCGTCATCTTGTAGGAAAGAAGCTGCTTGCTTGTGAATTCCGGTTGGGGCAACAGGCCTGATACCAACCCGACCGCAAACTCCATCGTCCCGTCACGCAGCCTAGGCAGTGTCACGGCCATCAGTCCCTCGAAAATCTCGAGTCTGACCTGTGGCATTTTTTGTCGAAACAATAGCGTTACTTCCGGCAGCAGCGTCATTCCCATCCATGGCGAAATCCCCAGACGCAAGTGCCCTTCGGCTTGCCCGCGCAGGTGCGCCAATTCCAGTTCTGCCTGTTCCAGCTGACCGAGCATCTGCCTGGCGTGCAGCAATAACGATCGACCATATTGGGTAAGCGTGACTCCGCTGGCATTACGAACCAGAAGGGGTAAGTGCACCTGCGTTTCAAGCTCACGCACCGCCTTGGCGACGGCGGTCTGAGACACCTGCATCCGGCGGGCTGCGGCACGCATGCTGCCGCAGTCTGCGATCGCCACCAATGCCTGCAGTTGATGCAGTTTCATGCGTCTCTCCTTAATGGTCACTGTCAACCAACGGTTGTCAGGCCAACCAATTTGCGACTGCCGGGGGGAAAACCAGCTCCCTATGATCGGGCTCGCAGAATGCCCGCCCATGTAAATAACGACAAGGAAAGATGATGACTGAATCAGCCGTGTTATCCGGAATCCAGGCAATCGAAGAGGAAATGATTTCGTTGCGCCGTCACCTTCATGCCAACCCTGAGCTGAGCTTCGAGGAGTTCGGTACCAGTGATCTCATCGCAAGCAAACTGCTGGATTGGGGCTATGAGGTGCATCGAGGGATGGGAGGCACGGGTGTGGTGGGCCGCCTGCAAGTGGGTACCGGTCAGAAGGTGATCGGGATTCGCGCAGACATGGATGCACTGCCCATCGTTGAGCAGACGGGCTTGCCCTATGCCAGCCTTCACGAGGGGAAAATGCATGCCTGTGGGCATGACGGTCACACCGCAATTCTGCTGGCAGCTGCGAAACACTTGATACAAAGCCGAGGGTTCGACGGGACGTTGATACTGATCTTTCAGCCTGCTGAAGAGGGAGATGGTGGTGCGAGAAAGATGTTGGAGGATGGCCTGTTTGAACGCTTCCCGTGTGACGCCGTATTCGCACTTCACAACATGCCAGGGTTGCCCACGGGTAAGTTCGGCTTTCGCTCAGGCCCGTTCATGGCTTCCACGGACACGGTAACGATCACCGTGCAGGGGATCGGCGGCCATGGGGCGATGCCTCACAAGGCGATAGATACCGTGTTGGCGGGCTCGGCGATTGTCATGGCGCTGCAAAGTATCGTGGCGCGAAATGTCGATCCACTGGATTGCGCGGTGGTGTCCGTGGGCTCATTCCACGCGGGTATTGCCCCTAACGTTCTTCCGGATAAATGCCAGTTGCAGCTGAGTGTCAGGGCCATCAGACCTGAGACGCGGGACCACTTGATTGACCGCATTACCGCCGTAGCTACGGCTCAGGCAGCGAGCTTTGGAGCGACCGCAATTATTGAGGTCGACGAAACGCAACGCTTTCCGGCCTTGGTGAATGATGAGCAGAGTACGCGATTCGCGCATCAAGTTGCCCTGGACTGGATTGGCAGCGAAGGGCTGATAAGCGACCTCATGCCGCTGACCGGAAGCGAAGATTTTGCCGTGATGCTCGAGCATTGCCCGGGTTGCTATCTGGTAATCGGCAATGGAGACGGGGAGGGTGGCTGCATGGTTCATAACCCTGGGTACGATTTCAACGACGCATGTCTCGGACTGGGAGCCAGTTACTGGGTTCGTCTGGTTGAAGCCTTTCTGGCTTGATCTCTAACCATTAGTCGGCCCTGCCGTGAGACATATGCCGGAGCAGAGGAATAGATATGCCTACCACCGTGACCCATCAGTTGATCGAGGGCAGTGCTACCCGCGCCGTTATCAGCGTACGTGCCATAGCGGCTATCACCGTAGGATCGGCATTGGAGTTTTTTGAATTCTCGGTTTTCAGTTTCTTCGCAACATTGATCGGTCGTCAGTACTTCCCGGCTCACAGTGCGCTTGGTCAGCTATTACTGGCGTTGGCGACGTTCGGACTGGGGTTCGTCATGCGTCCGCTCGGGGGGCTGATCATCGGCTCCTACGCAGACCGCGCCGGTCGTAAGCCCGCTATGTTGTTGACATTAAGCCTGATGGCTGTGGGATCGGCGGCGCTGGCGCTGACGCCGACCTATGCCCAAATAGGGATCGCCGCACCGCTCTTGATTGTTGCGGCTCGGCTGGTACAGGGCTTTGCTATCGGAGGAGAGGTGGGCGCATCTACAGCGATGCTGATGGAATATGCTGAGGATCATAACCGAGGCTTCTACGGCAGCTGGCAGTTCTTCAGCCAGGGTCTGAGTTTTCTGATGGGGTCACTGGTCAGTCTCGGCTTGAGTGCCGGTTTGAGTACTGATTCGTTGGAAAGCTGGGGTTGGCGAGTGCCATTTTTTGTTGGCTTACTGGTATTGCCCGTTGGCGTTTACATCCGTCGCCATCTGCAGGAAACGGCAGTACTGACCAGGCCCGATGAAACCCCGCAACCGGCACTGCGCCAGATATTTACTCATCATCGCCGGGCATTGATTGCAGGTGTGCTGATGACCATCGGTGGTACCGCCACCAGCTACATCGTCCTCGACTACATGACCAACTACACCGTTGCGGTGCTGCATTTGCCCCTACACGCCGGTGTTGGCGCCTCCTGTCTTGGCGCTTTGGTACAGATTTTTCTTTCTCTTTGGGCAGGCAAATTGAGTGATCGGATAGGCCGACGTCGCACGGTTCTGCTGGGCAGTCTTCCTATGCTTTGTCTGATCTATCCCGCTTTCTTGCTTATGACTCACTACCCGACTTTAAGCACGCTGATGATGGTCTCGATCAGCACCACGTTTTTGCTGGTCATGATTACGGTGCCTTCGGTGGTGATGCTGACGGAGCTGTTTCCCCGCGAAATCCGGGCTACGGGTTTGTCACTGGTGTACTGCCTGGGAGTATCGATATTTGGCGGTTTTGCGCAGTTTTTTGCTACCGGCTTGATCACCCTCACGGGGGACATCCATGCGCCTGCCTTCTATGTGATGCTGTGCCTCAGTGCCACGCTCATTGGTCTGGGCATGGTGAAGGAGACAGCTGGCACACGCCTGGCTTGAAGGCGTCAAACCGACAGATGCGGCAAGTCCGGGGCGACAGGTCGTCGTAATGCGCTGGGAATAAGATCCGAATGTACCTATTCTCCGGCAGTCTGCGCGTCTCGGTCTGAACGCGAGTCATCTCTAACAATAAATCGATGAAATGACCTGATGAAACTGCAACCTCTGCCCCCGCTCAATAGCCTTGTGGCTTTTGAGGCCTCCGCCCGTCATCTGAGTTTTACGCATGCCGCCCGGGAACTGAATGTCACCCAAGGCGCGATCAGCCGTCAGATACGCTTGCTTGAAGACTACCTTGGCAAGCCTCTTTTCAGTCGGACGACGCGGGAAATCGTGCTGACGACAACAGGAAAAGATTACTGCGAGCTCGTTCGAGAATCACTGCAGAAAGTTGCCCATGCCACGGCGGGTGTTCGCCATTGGCAGGGCACGCAGCAAGTCACCGTCGTGACAAGCACAGCGATGGCTTCGCTCTGGTTGCTGCCGCGTGTTTCTGTATTCAAAAATCTTAATGACGAAATCGATTTGCGCATCATCGCCACGGATTCCGTTAACGAGTACTCGCGGCTCGATTGCGATCTGGCGCTTTACTACTGCCGGTCTCTACCAAGCAATGCAAAGGCAACGCCTTTGTTCGCCGAGGAGATATTTCCTGTCTGCAGCCCAGCCTACCTGGCGCGTAACCCGCAATTGAGCAATCCTCATCAATTGGGCGAGGCGACCTGGCTCTGGCTGGAAGACCCACAAAGTGATTGGGTCGGTTGGCGGGAGTGGTTTACACGCAACGGCCTGCAGCCGGTCGAGCCACGCAATCGCATCAATATCAACAGTTACTCAATGCTGATCCAGTCCGCCCTGGCAGGGCAGGGCATTGCGCTGGCCTGGTCCAATCTTGTGGATGATCATTTGCTGAACGGTACGCTGGTGCGGCCAGTCGACACGGTGTTGCGGACGGACGCCCGCTTTTGTCTGGTGGAGCCTAATGGTCGTTTACCGAACCGGCAGAGCGTTAATCGCTTTCGCCAATGGTTGCTCACTCAAGTGAGTGATCCGCAACTCGCGGCGATGAATTAGCCTGCAAGACGAGCCGGCAACGACTCGATGACCAGCATCACGCTTCCACCGGTGGTGCTCAGCCAATGCTCCGAGCCTGCTGGGTACAGCAGACTGGACCCCGCCTGAAACCGAGCGCCGTCGCTATCAACGATTTCTCCCTCCCATACGACCAATAACTCTACGCCAGCATGACGATGAGGTATTGAACAACTGTCCGGTGACATCCTCATCCAGTAACCTTGCCAGTGCGTCCCATGATGGAGCGCGGCGTATTCCAGCCCTTCTATCGATATTCCGTCAATCACCATTGGGCACCAGACCAAACCGTCTAGCGCCATGTGGTACCGCAGGTTTTCCGAAACAGGCTGAAGCGTCATGCCAGTTCTCGTTCGGGAGCACGTACGCGGTGTTCAATCTTGGGCGGCTGTACGAGGCAAACATCGCTGACCGCTACCCGCATCACCAGGGTTTGCGCCGGCCAGATCGTGTCTTCACGCAGGCTGCGCAGCAGACAATACGCCGTCACTAGCAAGAAAAATGCGATGGGAAGCCCGATCACGATACTTGCCAGTTGAATCGCGGCCAGCCCACCCGCCAGCAGCAAGCCTGCGGCTATAGCTCCCTCCAGAAAACACCACATCACCCGTGTCCAGTTGGGGGGGTTGATGCTTCCCACCGAGTTGAGCATGCACAGGACTTGCGTGCCTGCGTCTGCAGCGGTGACGAAGTGTACGGCTAGCAGCAGGCAAACCAGCATGCACAGTCCTTTGCCCACGGCGCCGCCGTCAAGGCGTTGAAGCAGGGTAAACATCGCGGCCGTCGTATCCTTCTCAGTGGCTTTCAAGATTTCGCCGCCTTGGAATGGGGGATTTGTACTTTTCTGGGCGGTAGCGTGTTGGCCGTATGTGGTGCGGGCGTCCCGTTCGTCTTTCAGCGCTGATCCGCCGAACACGCTCATCCACAAAATGGTGACAAGGGTAGGAACAAGAAGCGCACCGACGATCAGTTCGCGAATCGTGCGTCCCCTGGAGATTCGAGCGATGAACAGCCCCACGAACGGCCCCCAGGTCATCCACCATGGCCAGTAAAAGGCAGTCCAGCTCTTCTGCCAGGAGGAGTTGACCTGGGTGTCTGTCCAGAAGCTCAAACCGATCAGATGCTGAAAGTAATCGCCGGTGGCTTCGAACACAAAATCCATAATGTACCGGGTGGGACCGATGGCCAGGACCACTAACATCAAGCCGAAGGAGATCCACATGTTGGTGATCGATAGACGTTTCATGCCTTTTGAAACGCCAGCGACAAGCGACACCGCCGCGATAACACTGACCACGGCAATGATGCCCAATTGCAGGCCGATGCTCACCGGCACCTGAAACACCTGATTCAGACCTGTGTTGATTTGCACCACCCCAAGACCCAGTGATTGAGATACGCCAAAGGCAGTGATGCACACGCCCAGGATGTCAACGACATGACCAATGGGTCCATAGATGCGCTCACCGATGAGGGGATACAGCACTGATCGCAAGGCCAGCGGCAAGCCTTTGCAGTAGGAAAAGTATGCGAGGCCCAGGCCGATCGTGGTGAAGATCGCCCATGGGTGCAAACCCCAATGGAATAAGGTCAGACGCATCGCGACGGTGGCTGCATCGTCGGTCAGCCCCTTACTGAACGGGTTGGCCGAATAGTGCAAGACAGGCTCGGCAACAGACCAGAAGATGAGCCCGATGCCCATCCCTGCACTGAACAGCATGGAGATCCAGGCAGGAAAGCTGAACTCCGGTTTGTCTTCTTCCCGACCCAGTTTGAGTGTGCCGTACCGGCTGACTGCGATGAGCAATAAAGCGCCGAGCAGACCACTGACCAGCGCAAGGTAAAACCACTTGAAGTTATCCAGGATTGCGTCCGAGGCGATTTTGAACGCGTGGGCAGCGCTGTCACCGAGGGTTGCACACAGCACCACAAAGACCAGCACGATGGCCACGGACACGACAGTCACTGTTGGATTGAGGCCTTTGAACGGGCCAATTTTAGCACGCATTGGGATGCTCCCCTTTTTGTTTTAGTACGCCGCCGCGAACAGCGGATTAGCGTCGCCATCAACGGCGCCGCCAACAATGCGCGAGAGCCGACGACTCAACAAACTATTTAAACTCATCAATAAATGAGAAATAAGCATGAGCAAAAAGCCCAATGCTGCGAAAACCGGAAGATGAGTTTTTCTCATTAATGTCGTCGCAAAAATCGTTTGTGAACGAGTGCTCGGAAACAGAAGAATTCGCCGGGCCAAGGCCGGAAACATCAGGCCTCGAACATGTGATTTGGAGATAACAATAATGGGCACCGCGAATCTGATCCCCGTGCAAACGCTTGAAACCGTACTCGCCCCGATTGAACAGGCGCACGGTCTGACTAATCCCTTTTATACCGATCAGCGCTATTTCGAAATGGATCGCGATCGTGTGATGGGCCGCAATTGGGCCTGTATCGGCTTCGCCTCTGATTTGCCAAAGAACGCCTACGTCAAACCGGTAGATTTCATGGGGCTTCCCTTACTCATGATGCGTAATCGGGAAGGACGGGTTCAGGTGTTCCATAACGTTTGCAGCCATCGCGGCGTCAAGCTGGTGCAGGCGGCAGGAGAGGTGCAAGGCGTCATCCGGTGTCCCTATCACTCTTGGACATACGACCTCAATGGTGCATTGCGTGGCACTCCGCACGTAGGTGGCATCAACCAGCACAAGGATGAACGTTTCGCATGCGAAAAGCATGGTTTGAAGCCTCTGCGCAGCGAAATCTGGATGGACATGGTCTTTATCAATCTCTCTGGCGATGCCCCTGATCTGCTCCAATCGCTGGCGCCGCTGACCGAACGTTGGGCGCCATTTCTTGGCACTGACGGAATGGGCTTGATGCGCCGTGAAAGCAACAGCGGCGCGTTGGCCATCGAGGTCAAATGCAACTGGAAACTGGCGGTGGAGAACTACTGTGAGGCTTATCACTTGCCGTGGGTACATCCCAGCCTGAACACCTATTCGCGTCTGGAAGATCACTACAACATCATGTTTGACCAGTTCGCAGGCCAGGGTAGCTACGCCTATAACCTGTCAGATGTCGCAGGCACCCATCTGCCGACCTTTCCCTCGTGGCCTGCCGATCGTATGCGCAACGCCGAGTACGTGGCGTTTTTCCCCAACGTGCTGCTGGGCGTCCAGGCTGACCACGCTTTCGCCATGATGCTGGAGCCTATTGCACCCGGCAAAACGGTAGAACATTTGCGTCTGTTCTACGTAGGCGATCAGGCGCTGGCGCCTGAATATGACGCCGCCCGCAAAGCGGTCATGGATTCGTGGCGCGTAGTGTTCGCCGAGGACATCGCCTCGGTGGAAGGCATGCAACAAGGCCGCAGCTCGCCCGGGTACAACGGCGGGGCGTTTTCCCCGGAAATGGACATCCCGACCCACTATTTCCATAAATGGACCGCTCGGCAACTGCTCGACAGCGCTCAGCAGAATTGATCCGGAGAACATGATGAATTCCAGGCACTGGCTCAATTACATCGATGGGCAATGGGTCGACAGTAAACAACGGTTGACGATTTTGGCTCCTGCAACCAACCATCCCGTGGCGACCATCGCTCAGGCGAGCGAAATAGATGCCGAACGCGCACTTCAAGCCGCTCGCCGCTGCGCTGACAGCGGTGAACTCACGAAGGCTCGCCCGGCACAGCGCGTTGCCTGGCTGCTCAGGATCGCAGAAGAGATCCGAGCGGGAGCAGCCGACGGCGCGCGGATTCTATGCGCAGAAAATGGCAAAACGATGCGCGATGCCAAGGGCGAGTTTGATGAGGCGGCTCGTTATTTCGAGTACTACGCCGGCATGGCCGACAAAATCGAAGGGACGTCCATTCCGTTAGGTAACGGCTACATGGACTTCACCGTTTACGACCCCGTGGGCGTGTCGTTGCAGATCGTGCCGTGGAACTTCCCGGTTTCGATCTCTGCGCGTTCGCTGGCACCGGCGCTGGCTGCGGGGAACGCGGTGGTGATCAAGTCTCCTGAGCTATCGCCATTGGGACTTTGCGTACTGGTGGAGGCCATTGAGCGCGCGGGCCTGCCTTTGGGTGCCGTGAACTTATTGTGCGGACGCGGCCGGGAGGTGGGTGCGTACATGGCTGCCAGTGCCAAAATTGACCAGATCGTTTTCACAGGCTCCGTTCCGACCGGGCAAAGCATTCTGCGGTCAGCTGCCGAACATGCGATTCCGTGTGTCATGGAGCTGGGTGGAAAGTCCGCTGCGCTGGTTTTCCCCGATGCCGATCGCGAGCAGATTTTGAGCAGTGTTCGCGATGGCATTTTCTTCAACGCGGGGCAGGTGTGTTCGGCCATGTCGCGAATACTTATCCATCGTTCAGTCTACGACGAGGTAGTGGATTCTATCGTGGCGATGGTGGAACGATTGAGTATCGATGCAGGGGAGGAGAACCCTGACATCACTCCAGTAATCTCTGCCGCCCAACTGAATGGCATCGAAGTACTTTGCCGCGCCGCTCAAGAAGAAGGCGCAGTGGTTGCCACCGGCGCAGAGCGTGTTTCGGGACGTCTTGGCAACTTCATGCATCCGACGGTGTTCCGAGACGTAAAACCAGAGATGAGCATCGCCCAGGTTGAAGTATTTGGACCGGTTCTGGCGGCCATCGCCTTTGACACCGAAGAAGAGGCCATCGCCATCGCCAACGGCACCGACTTTGGCCTGGTCGCTGGCGTGTTCACTCAGGACCTTAATCGCGCTCTTCGCTGCGCCCGTCGTCTGCGCGCGGGTCAGGTGTTTGTCAACGAGTGGTATGCGGGCGGGATCGAGACACCGTTTGGGGGCGTAGGTCTTTCCGGATATGGCCGGGAAAAGGGGCAGGAGGCGCTTTACAGCTACGTGCGCACTAAAAACCTCGCGATCCGTATCGAGGGGGAATAATGGAAGGCGCATTGAAGAAGTGGCTGTGCATAGTCTGTGGGTGGATATACGACGAAGCGCTTGGCTGGCCTGAGGACGGAATCGCTCCCGGCACCCGTTGGGAGGACATCCCGGACGACTGGCTGTGCCCCGAATGCAAGGTGGGGAAAGTCGACTTCGAGATGATCGAAATCAGCGGCCCGGTGATCAGTGAGGCTCCGATTGTGAAGCCCGCTCAGTCGCCAGTATCAAGCGCACCAAAGCAGCCTGTCGTAATAATTGGCAGCGGATACGCAGGTTACGGCCTGGCACAGGCCCTGCGCAAAGCCGATCCGGCACTTGAGATTAAAGTAATCACCCAGGAGGACGGGCATAACTACTCCAAACCGGCGCTGTCGATCGCTCTGGCGCAGGGTAGGGAACCCGCGTCACTTGCCAGCGAGAGCCCGTTAGCCATCGAGGACAGACTGGGCATTCGTATTTACGCCCATTGTCGTGTCGAGCGTATCGATACATCTTCCCGACGTCTGTTTACCAATCTGGGTGAAATGCCCTACGACCAGTTGGTGTTGGCCACCGGTGCATCGCCGCTCAGACTGCCAGTGGAAGGCGCTGGCGATGCGCTGGTCAGTGTTAACAGCCTGAGTGACTACCACACCTTCCGCAGCCGTCTTTCGGACGTCAGGCGTGTGGCCATTTTGGGCGATGGTTTGATCGGCTGCGAGTTCGCCAATGACCTCGCAGCCAGCGGTTATGAAGTACAGATCATTGGTCTTGGTACCTGGCCCATGGAGCGTCTGCTGCCTGAGCCAGTGGGCGTGCAGCTACAGCAAGCTCTGTCGAACCTGGGGGTGCAATGGCATCTGGGTACAACCTTGCAGAGCGTTGTTCCTGAGCATTCCGGTTACACCCTGAACTTGGCGAATGGAGAACATATCGAGGCGGATATCATCCTTTCTGCCATTGGCTTGCGTCCGAACGTTGAGACTGCTCGGGCAGCGGGGATCGAGTGCGACCGAGGAATTCTTACCGACGCCTTCCTGCAAACATCCCAAAGCGGGATCTACGCCCTCGGGGACTGTATCGAAATTCAAGGTCAGTTATTGCCTTATCTTGCACCAATCAATCAAGGGATTCAGGCACTTGTGAAAACACTTACAGGCCAGGCCACTGCCGTGAGTTACCCCTTGATGCCAGTGATGATCAAAACACCCGCTGCGCCCTTGAGTGTGTTGATCCCACCAGTGGGTATCGCAGGGCAGTGGCGTTGCGAGGCGACGGAGGATGGACTTAACGCCGCGTTCCTTGACGGGCGTGGCGCTGTTCGAGGATTTGTCCTCCTTGGACGTCAGGCACAAACCCACCGATCAGCCTGGCTGGAACGTTGCCAGGCTGCCCAACAAAGCGTGGCTTGAGGACCATTTATGAACAGTATTGTCAAACTGCCCCATGACGACAATGGTTGCGGTTGGTACGCGGCTCTTCCCCAACTACCTGAATGCAAGCGCCTACATGGCCAGCAAACCGCCGATCATGTGGTGATCGGCGCCGGATTCGCCGGACTCAGCGCGGCCCGTCGCCTGGCAGAGCTCTTGCCAAACGCGCGGATCTTATTAGTCGATGCTCAGCGTATTGGCTATGGCGCCTCGGGGCGAAACTCAGGGTTCGTGATCGATCTGCCGCACAAATTCGCACTGGAGCATCCCGATCCCCAGCACAAGCAACGCCTGCTGGGCCTTAATCGATCGGCGATCGCTCAACTGGGGTCGCTGATCAATCTGCACGGCATCCAGTGTCAATGGTCGCACGCGGGAAAATACCAAGGTGCCGTAGGCTCGCGTGGCCTGGCGTACCTGGATCATTTTCAGGGGCTGCTGGATAATCTTGGCGAAAAATACAGGATCGTGGAGCGCGACGAACTGTGTTCGGTACTGGGCACAGAGCACTACAGTCGCGCGATCTTTACCCCTGGTTGCTACCTGATGCAGCCGGCGGCTCTGGTGCGTGGACTGGGTGCTTCGCTTCCGGAAAATGTCCAGATCCTGGAGGAATCTCCGATTCGAGGTCTGGAGCGTGATTCTTCTGGTGTCTGGGTTCTTAAGGGGGATCACGGCACGATTCGCACGCCAAACGTGCTGTTAGGTGCGAGCATTTTTACCCAGGAGTTCGGTTATCTAAAAAATCGACTGCTGCCTGTCATGACGTTTGCCAGCTGGACCCGACCGCTGACGGAGGATGAGATGGCGTCGGTCGGCATGCAAGCGGACTGGGGCCTAACGCCTGCCGATCATGCCGGGACAACCGTACGCATGACCCAGGATCGTCGGCTGATCATCCGCAACACCTACAAACATGTACCTCGGTATGGTCGTAGCGTCGGTGGTGGCACTCGGGACCGGATTCAAGAGGATCATCGCAAAGCGTTTGCTACCCGCTACCCCACACTCAAAGATGTGCCGTTTACTCATACGTGGGGAGGTACTTACGCCATCTCCCGAAACTTCACCAACTTCTTCGGGAGGGTGAACGAAGGCGTGTATGCCACAGCGTGTGACAACGGTGTCGGTGCGGCATGGGGGACGGTATCTGGCCGCCTGTTGGCGGACATGGCTGTGGGCTTTGATTCACAGCAACTTCGCGACATCAAAGCCGTTACGGGCATGCCTTCACTTAATCCTCCTGAGCCTTTTCTGGGGCTGGGCGTACGCACCCGCATACGCTGGGCCGCCTGGAACAGCAGGAAAGAGTTGTGATGAGTATGCATTGCACCGGCAACGGCCCTGTCCGCTTGGTAGACCACCGTGACCTGACGTTCAATCACCGGGGAGGGCCGCCGGGCGCGGCCAGCGTCGCTCGCGCACTGACTGACGAAGTTTCGCCGCATCTTGGCGTGGGCTTTGCCCGCTGGGCGGGCGCACTGGTCGCTTGGACCCTGCTCTACGACGAGGTGATATTCGTGATCGAAGGCTGTTTCGAGCTCTCGGCAAACGGAATGGTCTACAGGGTTGGCTCTGGTCAGGTGCTTTGGATTCCGGAAGGTACTGAGGTGCTTTACGGCGGTCACGCTTTGTTCGGTTATGTGGTCTGCCCCGGCAACTGGAAAGCACTGAGGGAGTAGGTCCTATCGGGTTATTCCAGGATCAACGTTGTCGAGCTGTTCATCCCGAAAAAGTGACGCCAGGGTGGAAAAGATCACTGGCCTGAGTGTCTCGACTCTTTTTGGCCAGTGATCATCTATCGTATTCTGCGCAGTGCATCCTCTTCGGCGTTACCCATGGTCAACTTCATGTCACTTTCTAAGGGCGGCATATGAACAGAGCGATGATTTACGGTTTTGCACTCACTCTCGGTTCTTCAATGTGTTGGGCTGCCGATAAGGTGACCACTGTACCCGTCAGCTTTGCCAACGGGACGAACAGCACGCAGGTCAACGGAACATTTAAGGGCTATGACACCGTCCAATACACGCTGTCTGCAAAGTCTGGTCAGCGTATGGCAGTGCGGATCACTGGCAGTCGCAACGCCAACTTCAACGTGATTGCGCCCGGCGACAAGCCGGGCCAGTCCGCAGCATTGGGCAGCGGCAGTGTTGGCTCGGATTGGACCGGCGCGTTACCCACGTCGGGCAAGTACACGGTGCAGGTGTTTCAGATGCGTGCATCAGCCAGGCGTGGCGAGGCAGTGCCTTACACGATCAGTTTCAGCATCGACTGATCAACCGCACTGGATGCCCATTCGCAGCGCACGTTGCCTTGGCAACTCGGGAAGTCTATGCGCTGACAACGTTGCATGGCCAAAGAGCGAGCCAGCCCCTTTCTGTCGCGATAAGCTATCGTTTGCGAAATTAAGCAGTCAGTCCTTTTCTCTATAACCAAGGCGGGGCCGATGCGGTCGTCTGTGATCTGGCAGGGCGTAATTGCAAGTACTCTCGTCACGTGTCTGGCAGTGGGCGCAATGGGCGGCGTTGGATGGCTGCTAACGCTAAACAGCACCGAACGTCAGCTTGAAGAGATTGCGGTTTTACTGTCTCAGCGTGCTCAGTCGACACTGCTACAGGCGTCCGACGCGCTGAAGTCTGTTGCCTCCAGCGAGCTGCGTCCCTGTAGCCCGGAAAGCATCGATCAGATGCGTCTTGTTGCGGTAAACACGCTGTCAGTGAAATCAGTGGGCTATATCCATGAGGACATTTTCGTATGTGGCTCGTGGGGAATGATCGGCAGGAAAATCGATGCACGTCCCGCAGACTTTACAACTGACGACGGAATAAAGATCTCGATGGGCGTGCCGCCTTTGCTTGAGTCAGCCAAGCCAATGATGGCTCTGGAATATGCGGCATTCAACGTTCTTGTAGATTCAGAGCAACTGCTGGATGTGCTGTTCGATCATCGTGTCAGGCTGGCGATAGCCACGAGTAACGGCGATCTCGTACGTGCAAGTGATCACGGCACTGAAAGCAT
This sequence comes from Pseudomonas rosaeacicularis, assembly GCF_057128745.1. Taxonomy (NCBI): domain Bacteria; kingdom Pseudomonadati; phylum Pseudomonadota; class Gammaproteobacteria; order Pseudomonadales; family Pseudomonadaceae; genus Pseudomonas; species Pseudomonas rosaeacicularis. Next base: position 106,437 of record NZ_JBSKHT010000016.1, on the reverse strand, counting down.
AGTGACCCTGGCGCATTCGGGCCCGACAAAAGGACTTAAGGACGGCTACCTGTATACGTCCGTCCGCCAAGGCTCCTGGATAGCCGTTGCGGCGATACCGCGCGCCGAGCTGTTACATATTCTTCTGCGTCATGCGCTTTATATGATTCCACTCGGTCTGTTACTCGCAGCAGTGCCGGTATTCGGTATCGTCCGACTGTCGAAGCGCCGTCTTTCGCCACTGGCAGAACTTGAGCTCGCAGTGAAAAATCGTGAGTTCGTCGTACATTACCAGCCAATTATTGAACTAGGGCATGAGCGCTGCGTGGGTGCCGAGGCGCTGATACGGTGGATCAAGCCAGGCTATGGATCAGTCCCTCCGGATGCGTTCATTCCGTTGGCAGAACAGAGCGGATTGATACTGGCCATTACCGATCAGGTCATTAGTCAAGTGATACACGATCTCGGCAATCTGCTGGTGAATGATCGTTCAATGCATGTCGCGATCAACTTGTCTGCAGCTGACGTTAGCAGTGGCCGTTTCATTTCCGTGCTACACGGGATGAGAGAGCGGGCAGGGGTACTGCCATCACAGATCTGGTTGGAGGCAACCGAAACCGGGTTTATGGACTTGGGAGCTGCAAAAGAGACGATCAGAAAAGCTCGTGCGTTGGGCTACGTGATGGCACTGGATGATTTCGGGACTGGATATTCAAACCTGCAGTATCTACAGCAGTTATCCCTGGATATTCTGAAAATCGACAAGTCTTTTGTCGATGGTATTTCTCAGCCTCAAAAGGGAGCGGTCCTTATCGACCATTTGATCAATATGGCTGACTCGTTGGGATTGGCTGTTGTGGCAGAAGGCGTCGAGACAGTAGAGCAGTTGGCCTATCTGCGTTCCCGCAACGTTCGTTATGCGCAAGGTTGGCTCTTCGCCAAAGCGATGAACGCAGAAGCGTTCATCTGTTATGTGGGCTCAGAAGAACATTATGTCGCGAAATCAGGTTTGTGAGCAGATGCTGGCTGTCGTGCTTCGTCACCCTGTCAAGATGACGCGGAAAGCGTTTGCTCATCCAGCACAGTGTGTAAATTCACATCCACCTGCTTATAGGGAACTGAAACTCCGGCCTGTTGGAGAGCGGCCAATACACGTGTAAGTATTTCGCCGCGTAGCCTGACCCAACTACTGATGTCGTGTGTCCAGGCACTTATCGTGAAGTTAAGGGCGTTGTCCCCGTAACCGGTCAGTACGACTACGGGAGCTGGTTGCTCAGCCACTCCCGGTGTATCACGCAAGACTGCAGTTAACGCTGATAGCACCGTGGAAGGATCAGAGCCGTATGCGACACCTATGGGTATCTCGATGCGCCGACTCTTGTCGAACATAGTCCAGTTGGTAAGGTTGCCATTGAGCAGCAGGCCGTTCGGTACAACCACGTCGGCGCCATCTGATGTGCGGATAGTGGTCGCGCGAAGGCCGATCTCACGTACCGTGCCTGAGGTCCCAGCCGCATCAACCAGATCTCCGGGCTGGATTGGCCGCTCGAACATAAGCACCAAGCCGGAGACGAAGTTGTTCACGACGTTCTGGAGCCCGAACCCGATACCCACACCTAGCGCACCGAATATCAGCGTCAGTTGACTGACCCTGAACCCTGCCGCAGACAGCGCCACCAACAAGCCTAGCAGCAGAACGCCGTAATAACTGAGTGACGCGATGCTATTTCCTACTCCTCGCGGCAATCCAGCGTGGTTTGGCAGTTCTGCACGAAGCAATCGTCTCACGGTGCGAGCCGCCCAGAAGGCAAGCCAGGCCGACAGCAGGAATACCAGCAGATGGCCGATGTTCAGGGAAACCTCACCCACATCGATACCAAATTCCATGACCGTGCTACCGACGCTATAGAGCGGCCGCAGCACGCGAAATCGATCCATGCTGTAAAGAAGCCAACCGATTGCGGCGCCAAGCATCAGCAGGCGAGTGAATCCAGATTGCAACGACGTTTCCTGATGTCGAACGAAGTGGCGATTGGCGAGTTCCGGTTGCCCTATCAACGCCTGAAACAGTCCCACGCATGCCGCGATGCCTGCATAGAGCAACAGGGCGATGTAACCACTATCGATCACGCCACTGGTCAAGGTTTCGGCCAACGAGGTATTGCCGACGACGTTGGCGCCAAGCGCTACGGTCAGCAAGGCCGCCGCTAGCCAGCCGATGGGGCGCATCACTCGCTGCAACCGACTGTCTGGACTCTGCATCGCAGGCATTGCGCGGCAAAGCAGCCAGAGGGTAACCACCAGTACAAGGCTGTTGACCGCGAGCAGGTAAACCCGGTAAATCCCGCCATTATCTGCGGCCAAGATGCCCAGCCGATCCAGCCCATACATGGAAATTGCTATATACGGCCATACGCCGAGCGCACGCAAGGCGCCACTGGGCAGCAACCGTAGTACAGGAATCAAGGCCACCAGCAGCGCAACTTCTTGTGCCAATAGCGGAGCATCGGGTTCCAGTACAAGTACAGCAAGCATGCACAGCAGCAGCCAGGTTGAAAAAGGTCGACGCAATGCGCGTGTCAGCTTTTCCGGGTTGTCCTGGAGACGCCGGGTACGTCGGCTGCGGACAACCAACCACAGAATCAGAGGCAGCAGCAGTACTTGCACCAGCGTAAGCGCTAACTGATTGCGGGTGCCAGCCGAGTGGTAGTCGCGAGCGAATTGCGCCTCTATCTCTAAACCTCGCCACATGGCGTCCCAGGTCGAGGCTTGATCCATGCTCGAACCCAGGCCCTGCCAAAGAGGCGCAACATCGATACTTAACAGCCGGCGATCCAGATCATCGAGCGCGACAGAAACCTCATTGCTACCAGCTTCGACGATGGCTTTAAGCTCGCTTGCTTGCTGCATGAGCGCAAACTGGCGCGAAAGCTCAACGCCTAGACTGGCCTCGGTAGAATCAAGCTGCGTCAGCATGCTGGTGATGCGAGCGGAGAGAACCGGGGGAAGCCCATCCAGCAGCCCTGCCGCTTGGGTCGACGCCCAGACAGCACGGCGCTGAGCCAACTGCAACGCGGCGCCGGAATAGGGGCCAAAGGCTCGACGCGCTTGCATATCCCAGCGCTCCAGGCGCCGAGCATCGAACTCCCAATGTCGAGCCAGGCTCTCAATCCGCATGACAGGCAACTCACCAAACACGACGCTATGAGCCGTATTTTGTTTGGCATGAGCAGGACGAGCGATATCGTCGAGTAAGCCATTCAGATGAGTCACCGGGTCTGGCGAGGCAAGCAGCCGCTTGGCCATATCCACGCGCTGCTGATCTTCGTCGGCGCGATCAAGAATATCTGTCAGTGCAATCGGCAAGGCACTCGTCGTAGGCACGTTCGATGTTGTCGAAATGTCTGGGAACGTATCACTATGGGCAAAAGCTACGAAGCACAGCAATGCTGCACATATCAGGCGCCGATGAGCGTAAGACAAAGCAGAGTTTTGCAATATGCGCATTGACTAGGGTGTCCGTCCGTAAACATTTCAATCGGCTGTGTAGACTTTGAGAGTACCGATATTCTGATGCACGCTACAAACCTAGCTCACGACTTTCTCGCCTGCTTTCAAATCTTGGTAAGGCCTTCGATCAATGTTCCAGAAAATCGCCAGATCTCGAAGCCCATCAAGAAAAAGCTGCTAAGTACAATGCGAAGCAAGGACACTGCCATGGCCGCTCTCACCTAAACGAGGAGGAGCGGCATTTATAAGTTGAGTGGTCGATTGCAATTGTTTTAGAAGTCGAACAGCAACTGACCACTATTCTTGGCATCGCCCACACTGGCCGCTACGATCCAGACTGTATGAAGGAACGGCCGGGTTTCTTAATCACTCACTACCCCACTTCCTTAACTGCCCTATGCGCCTCATCAATCGCCGCATGTGCATAAGCGCTCCACGCTGCATCCGAGTTGGCGATGCTGACTCTTCCTACGGGCTTGCGCGCCAGGTTCATCAGTTTTTCGCTCTCATCGGCGTCGTCGAACAAGCTGTTGGAGAAGTAGGCGTAGCCGTGTGACCAGCGGTTGACGGTGATGGCGAGGATATCTGTCTGGTGATTGAAGCCGCCCGGGCCCAGCATCCGTTGCAACTGGTCGCGCAGTTGCGCTTCCAGCATTTCGAATGTTTGTCCGTAAAGGCGGGCACGCCCGGCTCGGGCCTGGTCGCGGGCGTTCATGCCGCTGTCGGGGCTGGTGGGCACGTAGACCATGTGCAGGCCGATCGGTTGTTTCGGATCGCGAGGGTGATCATAGCCACCCATGCTCACCGGATAGTCGAGTTTGATGCGGCTGTAGGGCTGCGTCGCCGCGTAGATCTCGTGTACGCCCAGTTTCTGGAACGACTCCCAGTTGCGGATCACGACCTTGGTATAGACCAGCGGGAATTTCACGTTCTGGCTCAGCGCGTGCGCCTGATCGGCGGGCAAGTCGCGCAACAGGTAGGGAATCATCATGTTGTAGCAGGCCATGATGCAGTGCTTGCCACTTACCTGCGTGAGCTGGCCGCCTCGGCTGTAACCGACGTTCACGCCCGTGCCAACGTTGCGTACGCTGACGGCAGTGGTGTTGAGGCGCAAGCGTACCGGTGCTTTGGGCTGGTCGAGTTTGCTGTAGTCAAACGACGCGAGGACGATGTCGTCCATGTTATGCCCGGGCGCCACGCTGGGGATCAGGCTGCGCACCAGCAAGCGGGCAAGCGACGCATTGCCATCCGGGAAGTGGTAGATGTAGGGCTCTTCCATTTCCGCCTGGGCTTCTTCGCTGATCGGTTCAAGTTTCATCGCGCTGAAACCGGGAAAGCCCACGCTGTAGGCATCGGACGAAGCCACAGCGTCAATGCTCAGCGCCATGAAGTCGTTGGTGCGACTCTGGAAGTATTTGACTGCGCCGACTGACAGCCCGACATCCTTGAGCAGGAAGTCGCGATAGCTGGTGGCTTCCAGATACGCCATCTTTTCTTTGGTGGTCTTGCCCGCCAGGTAATCTTTGGGTGCGGTGTGCAGGGCAATCAGCGCTTTGCGGTCAGCTTCCGGCAATGGGAAGTCGTTGATGAAGTCGGCGATGGAGCGAGCGTGCAGTTGGTCCGGAGCGATATCGTCAGCGACCATCGGCGTGGGGTCGCCGCTGACCAGTTTGTCTTCGCCGAAGTTTTCCTTGTCGAAGAACACCGCCCGGGACAGGCCGAGATTGGGGTAGAACTGACGGTCGAAGGCGGTTTCGAAGCGCTTGATGTTGACCCCGAGCTTTTTCAGCAGGCCATTGACTTCCTTGCTGTACAAATGATTCGGCGACTGGAAGGCCTCGCTGCCCCCGTAGCCGATGATCGTCCTGCCACCGGCGGAGAATTCGTTGCGCTTGGCGTGACCGCCGAAATCGTCGTGGTTCTCGATGATCAGAATTCGCGCTTTCGGTTGCTTCTCACGGTAGAACCACGCGGCGGACAGGCCGCTCAGGCCACCGCCGATGACGACCAGGTCGTACTCTTCGCTGATCGGCAACTGATCGGTGTCGAAAGCCTTTTTCTGCCAGCCCATCTGGTGCGCGACTTCGAAGGAACCGACGTGGTTGCCGCGCATCCCGGTCAGGGCCGGTGGGTAGTAACGACCATCGGGTGCTGCCTGGAGGATCTGCAGCGGGGTCATACTGGCAGCGATGGTGATGGCGACGCCGTTGAGGAAGTCGCGGCGAGTGATATCCATAAGGGATCCTTGATTGTTGTTATAAGTGCCCGGGCACCGCAATCGGCCCGGGGCAGGCTCGTTACCGGCTGATTTTCCAGGCGTCGCCGGCAGGGGCGGTGCCATGGTCGTAAGGTTTGGCGATACACATGTAGAGCAATCCCAGACCGATGACGATGGCGGTGCTCAGGACCATGGCGTAGTTGATGTACCACGCCGCATCCGGGGTGCGCGGCCAGGCCATGTTGATGATGGCGCCGACACCGTAGGCCAGCGCGCCGATGTTCACCGGCAGGCCCCAGGCGCCGAGGGTGAACTTGCCGCTGGGTTTCCAGCCACGGGCTCGCGCATAAAGAGCGGCGAGCACAATCATCTGGAACGCCAGGTAAATACCAATGGCCGCGAAACTGACGATGGTGGCCACAGCGTCCTGCAGGAAAAATCCCAGCAGGATGATCAGCGCCGGCAGTACGCCGGAGACGAACAGCGCAGCAACGGGAACCTGAGTCCTGGGCGAAATTTTCTTGAGTAACGCGCTGCCAATGACCATCTCATCCCGGGCGTAGGAATAGAGCAGTCGGCTGGCTGCCGCTCGCAGGCTGATGACGCAGGAAATGAAGGAAATCATCACCACGCCCATCACCGCTTTGGAGCCCATGGGGCCGAAGGCATTGCTGAGTACGGTAGTGACCGGGTCTTTGTCGGTGCCGTTGATCACCGCCTGCATGTCCGGCACGGCGAGAATCAGCGCCAGGCAGGCGAACATCGCCGCGATGCCACCGATGTAGATGGTCATGCGCATGGCCACTGGAATCTGCTTGCTGGGGTTCGGGGTTTCTTCGGCCACATCGCCGCAGGCCTCGAAGCCGTAGTAGAGGAACATTCCGGCCAGCGACGCCGTGAGAAACGCCGGCAGATAGGAGCCGTTGACGCTGATGTCGAAGGTATTGAACAACACGCTGAGCGGTTGATGACGCTCGAACACCAGCAGGTATACCCCGACGATCACTGCACCCACCAGTTCGCAGAGGAAGCCGAACATGGCGATGCGCGCCAGCACCTTGGTGCCGCTGAGGTTGACCAGCGTGGCGAACAACGTCAGCACCAGTGCGATGATGATGTTGGTGTTGTTGCTTGGTTCGAAGCCCATCATCGCCGCCAGGTATGGCCCGGCACCGACTGCAACGGCGGCAATGGTCACGCACAGGGCGATGGAGTAGATCCAGCCGACCATCCACGCCCAGCGCTTGCCGACCAGACGGCGGGCCCAGGGATAGACCCCACCGGAAATCGGGAACTGCGATACCACTTCACCGAAGATCAGGCACACCAGCAGTTGTCCGCAACCCACCAGCAAATAGGCCCAGAACATCGGCGGCCCGCCGGCGGCCAGGCACAGGCCGAACAGGGTATAGACGCCGACCACCGGCGACAGGTAGGTAAAACCCAGGGCGAAGTTTTCCCACAGGCTCATGCTGCGATTGAAGTTTGAGGTGTAACCCAGCTTTCTGAGTTGTTCGGCGTCGCTGTCGGCAAGGGCTGAAAGTAGATCAGGTGGTGCACTCATGGTATGTCAGCTCCGGAAAATCGGCAGATTTCGGATGGCCGAACCCGTGGCGAGGCCGTGACGGCCCAGCCCGAATCGGTGGTTTTTTCTTATATGAACAGCGGTGAGCCCGTGTGGCCTTTACTTGCCTGCCAAGCGTTTAGTGCTTGAACATCACATGCCGCACGGTGGTGTAGTCCTCCAGTCCGTACATGGACATGTCCTTGCCGTAGCCGGACATTTTCTGACCGCCATGAGGCATTTCACTGACCAGCATGAAGTGCGTATTCACCCAGGTGCAGCCGTACTGCAGACGGGCAGAGAGGCGATGAGCGCGACCTACATCGGAGGTCCAGACCGAAGATGCCAGGCCGTAGTTTGAGTCGTTGGCCCAACCCAGCACCTGTGTTTCATCGGTGAATCGGGTTACTGACACCACAGGCCCGAACACCTCGTGGCGGACGATCTCGTCATCCTGTTGAGCATCGGCCAAAACGGTAGGCTCGAAGAAATAGCCATTCCCCGCGACTGCCTTGCCGCCGGTGATCAAGCGGATGTGAGGTTGCGCCACGGCGCGTTCGACGAGCCCTGCCACGCGGTCGCGATGCTGGGCGGTGATCAACGGACCCAGTTCGGTCGCCGGATCATCCTGCAAGCCGTACTTGAGGGTGCTGACCGCCGCACCGAGCTTCTCGACGAACCGGTCGTAGATGCCGTCCTGGGCGTAGATGCGGCAGGCGGCGGTGCAGTCCTGGCCTGCGTTGTAGAAACCGAAAGTGCGAATCCCATCCACGGCGGCGTCGATATCGGCGTCGTCGAAAATGATCACCGGGGCTTTGCCACCCAGTTCCATGTGCATGCGTTTGACGCTGTCGGCGGTGCTGGAAATGATGTTCGAGCCAGTGGCGATCGAGCCAGTCAGCGAAACCATGCGCACCTTCGGGTGCGTGACCAACGGACTGCCAACCGTAGGCCCCCGGCCAAATACAAGGTTAAGCACGCCGGCGGGGAAAATGTCCGACGCCAGTTCCGCCAGACGCAGAGCGGTCAGCGGCGTTTGTTCTGACGGCTTGAGTACCACGGTATTACCGGCGGCCAGGGCAGGGGCGATTTTCCAGGCGACCATCATCAGCGGGTAGTTCCACGGCGCGATGGACGCAATTACACCCACCGGGTCGCGGCGAATCATCGAGGTGTGACCGGCCAGGTATTCGCCGCCCGCCGAACCGCTCATGCAGCGGCTGGCGCCGGCGAAGAAACGGAACACATCGGCTATCGCCGGGATTTCGTCATTCAGCGCGCAACTGTAAGGCTTGCCGCAGTTATCCGATTCCAGTCTGGCCAGCTCTTCGCCGTGGGTTTCGATGGCGTCGGCCAGTTTGAGCAGCAGCAGGGAGCGATCTTTCGGCGTGGTCTGCGACCAATGTTCGAAGGCATTGTCCGCGGCACGCACGGCCGCGTCGACCTGGGCTTCGCTGGCTTCGTTGATTTCCACCAGCACGCGACCCAGTGCGGGGTTGAACACCGGCTGGGCGGCACCTTCGCCGTCGACCAGCCGGCCGTTGATCAGGAGTTTGGTTTGCATAAGTGAGTCCTTTTGATCGATTTTATGACTGTAGGAGGGCGCTTGCCCGCGATTGCGATCGGTCTGGGGTATTGCGTTGACTGTCACAACGCTATCGCGAGCAAGCTCACTCCTACAGCCTTTGTATTTGTGTTCGTCCGGGCGGGCGAGGGGGTTATTTACCGCCACTGCCCGCCACGCTTTCGCCGCCCCGCGTCAGGTAGTAAGCCCCGAGGATCGGCAGCATGGTCACCATCATCACCAGCATCGCGACGACGTTGGTCACCGGCACGTCCCGTGGGCGGCTGAGCTGGTTGAGCAGCCACAGGGGCAGGGTGCGTTCGTGGCCTGCGGTGAAGGTGGTGACGATGATTTCGTCAAACGACAGGGCAAATGCCAACATGCCGCCAGCGAGCAATGCCGAGCCGAGACTCGGCAGGACGATGTAGCGGAACGTCTGCCAGCCATCGGCGCCCAGGTCCATGGAGGCTTCGATCAGGCTGTGGGAGGTGCGACGCAGGCGGGCGATGACGTTGTTGTAGACGATCACCACACAGAACGTCGCGTGACCGACGATGATGGTGAACATCCCGGGCTCGATCCCCAACGACTTGAACGTCGCCAGCAGGGCGATACCAGTGATGATCCCGGGCAACGCGATGGGCAGGATCAGCATCAGTGAGATGCCTTGCTTGCCGAAGAAGTCGCGCCGATACAACGCTGCCGACGCCAGAGTGCCAAGAACCATGGCAATCAGCGTGGCGATGGCGGCAATCTGCGCCGAGAGCTTGATCGCTTGCAGCACGTCGGGCCGTGAGAAGGCCACGCTGAACCAGTGCAGCGTGAAGCCCTTGGGTGGGAAGCTGAACGCCGCTTCTTCGGTATTGAACGCATACAGAAAGATGATCAGGATCGGGAAGTGCAGGAACACCAACCCGCCCCAAGCCGCCACTTTCAACCCCAGGGAAGCCTGATCGTGATGTTTTTCTGACTTAGAGCGCATCGAAAGCCCCCAAACGTTTGACGATGGACAGGTAAACGGCGATCAGCACAATCGGCACCAGGGTAAAAGCCGCTGCCATCGGCATGTTGCCGATCGCACCTTGTTGCGCGTAAACCATGCTGCCCACGAAGTAACCCGGTGGGCCCACCAGTTGCGGCACGATGAAGTCGCCCAGGGTCAGGGAAAAGGTGAAGATCGAACCGGCGGCGATGCCCGGCACCGACAACGGCAGAATCACTTGCGTGAAGGTCTGGCGCGGTTTGGCCCCAAGGTCTGCAGAGGCTTGCAGCAGCGATGGCGGCAAGCGTTCCAGCGACGCCTGGATCGGCAGAATCATGAACGGCAGCCAGATGTAGACGAACACCATGAAGCGCCCCAGGTGCGAGGTCGACAACGTGCTGCCGCCCACGCCAGGAATACCCAGAACAAACTGCAATACCGGCTCCAGCCCCAGGTGCTGAACGAACCACTGCGCCACGCCGCCCTTGGCCAGCAGCAAGGTCCAGGCGTAGGCCTTGACGATGTAGCTGGCCCACATTGGCATCATCACTGCGATATAGAAAAAGGCTTTGGTCTTGCCGGTGGTATAACGCGCCATGTAGTAGGCAATTGGAAACGCCACCACCGCGCTGGCGATCGAGACGACGATGGCCATGCTCAGGGTGCGCACAATGATGTCGAAGTTGGAGGGCTGAAACAGCGCCGCGAAGTTCGCCAGTGTCAGGTCTGGCGTAACCGCCATGGTGAAGTCATCGAAGGTGTAGAAGCCTTGCCATAAAAGCGTCAGCAACGATCCGAGGTAGATCGCACCGAACCACAGCAGCGGCGGCACCAGCAGCAACGACAGGTACACATTGGGCCGGCGATACAACAGGTTGGCGATACTGCGCAGTGGCGAGCCGCAGACAGGGGTTTGAGTGATAGCCACGGTGTTCATCTCACACCCCACCTGCGACGGTGTCATGCAGCGGGATCATGGCCTCGCGTGCCCAGCGTGCGCTGATGCGTTGCCCCGCCTGATGGCGGGCACTGACGTCCAGCCACTGGAGGTTGGCCTGGCTAATGTTCAGCGTCTGGCCATTTTCCAGTTTCAATTCATAGCGGGTGGCGCTGCCTTGGTACTGAATGTCGTGCAGCAGGCCGCTGACTTCGATCTCGTGGCTGGCCAGCGGGCCTTCGGCGAAGCGAACGTGTTCCGGACGAATCGAAAACGGCTGAGGATTGCCGTTCAACTGCCGCGCCAGATCGCCACGAATCACGTTGGAGGTACCGACGAATTCAGCGACGAAGGTGGTGGCCGGTTTCATGTACAGATTGCGCGGAGTGTCGACTTGCTCGATGCGGCCCTTATTGAACACGGCCACACGGTCTGACATTGACAGCGCTTCGGTCTGATCGTGGGTCACGAAGATGAAAGTGATGCCGAGCTGGCGTTGCAGCTTCTTCAACTCGCTCTGCATTTGCTCGCGCAGTTTCAGGTCGAGAGCGCCAAGTGGCTCGTCGAGCAGCAACACGCGAGGGCGATTGACCAAGGCACGGGCCAGGGCCACACGCTGGCGCTGACCGCCCGAGAGTTGTACCGGCTTGCGATCCCCATAATCACCGAGCGCAACCATGCTCAGCGCTTCTTCGGCGCGGCCCTGGCGTTCGGTCTTGCCGACGCCCTTGACCTTCAGCCCATAGGCAACGTTGTCGCGCACGTTCATGTGCGGGAACAGCGCGTAATCCTGGAACACCGTATTCACGTCGCGCTGATAGGGCGGTAGACCGGCGGCTTCCTCGCCATGAATGCGGATCGACCCGGCACTAGGTTGTTCAAAACCGGCGATTAGACGCAGGCAGGTGGTTTTGCCCGATCCGGACGGGCCGAGCATGGAAAAGAACTCGCCGTCATGAATATCGATGGACACGCGGTCAACGGCTTTCACCTCGCCGAAGTACCGGGAAACGTGGGTGAACTGGACTGCAAGTGTCATGGTGCGGTGCTCCAAAAGGCGAGAGTCGTCGCAGCGGCCCTGTCCGGGCTTCTGAAAAAATGAATCGATAATGAATGTGTATGAATGCGTTGTGGTAAGGCTGCCAGGTTGAAACTAGCGACCGCCCATGATCGCGATGTAATCCTGGGTCCAGCGGCTGTACGGCACAAACTTGCCGCCCTCGGCCTGTGGGGTTTTCCAGAACGCGATTTTGTCGAATTGATCGAATCCGTTGGTCTTGCAACCTTCAGGGCCGAGTAATTCGCTGGCTTTGCAGGCCGCCGGAACCGCTGGCAACGAGCCAAACCAGGCCGCTACGTCGCCCTGAACCTTGGGTTGCAGCGACCAATCCATCCATTTGTAGGCGCAGTTGGGATGCTTGGCGTCGGCGTGCAGCATGGTGGTGTCGGCCCAACCGGTTGCGCCTTCCTTGGGGATGGTCGAAGCGATCGGCTGTTTCTCGTTCGTCAGGCCGTTGACCTGATACGGCCAGGCGCTGGAAGCCACGACGCCTTCGTTTTTGAAATCGCTCATCTGCACGGTGGTGTCGTGCCAGTAGCGGTGGATCAGAGGTTGCTGCTGGCGCAGCAGTTCGAGCACGGCCTTGTACTGGTCTTCAGTCAGTTCAAAAGGGTTCTGGATGCCCAGTTCCGGTTTGCTGGACTTGAGGTACAGCGCCGCATCAGCGATGTAGATCGGGCCGTCATAGGCCTGCACGCGTCCCTTGTTGGGCTTGCCGTCCGGCAGGTTCTGCGCTTCGAACACTACATTCCAGCTGGCAGGCGCCTGCTTGAAAACCTCGGTGTTGTACATCAGTACGTTGGGTCCCCACTGATAGGGAGTGCCGTAAGCCTGGTTGTTGACCACGTACCACGGCGCATCCTTGAGGCGTGGGTCGATGCTCTTCCAGTTCGGGATCAGCGCCGTGTTGATCGGCTGTACACGCTTGCCGCCGATCAGGCGTAGGGAGGCATCGCCAGACGCCGTGACCAGATCGTAACCACCCTTGGCCATCAGGCTGACCATTTCATCGGACGTGGCGGCGGTCTTGACGTTGACCTTGCAGCCGGACTCTTTCTCGAAACCGCTGACCCAGTCGTAATTCTTGTCGCTCTCGCCACGTTCGATGTAGCCCGGCCAGGCAACGATATCCAGTTGGCCTTCGCCTGCCCCAATGGTTTTCAGCGGTTCGGCGGCCTGAAGGCTGGCACTGGTCAACAGTGCTGTGGTGATTGCACTGAGCAGCGCGGTCTTGTGCACGAACATCGGTTTTCCCTCTTCTTTATTATAGTTTGGGCAGTTTTGCGCAGGATAAAGCGGTGCCTGTAAGACTATTTATCCGTGCAATGCGTCATTTCAGATCATTGCCGTGGCGGGCCATGATGTGCCGGACGACGCTGTAATCCTGTAACGAGTCGCTGGACAGGTCCTTGCCATACCCTGAGCGTTTCAAGCCGCCGTGTGGCATTTCGCTGACCAGCATGAAGTGGCTGTTGATCCAGGTGCAGCCGTACTGCAAACGGGCCGCGATCTGCATGGCCTTGTCCAGATTCTGGGTCCAGACCGAAGACGCCAGGCCGTACTCTGAGTCGTTGGCCCAGTCCACCGCTTGTCCCAGCTCTTCAAAACGGGTGACGGTGACCACGGGGCCGAAGACTTCGCGCTGGACGATTTCGTCGCTCTGTTTGCAACCGGCGAGCAGAGTGGGCTGATAGTAGAAGCCCGCACCGGAATGCACCGCCGCGCCGGTCACACGTTCGATATGCGGCTGGCCAAGGGCGCGCTCGACGAAACTGGCCACGCGGTCGCGCTGGCGAGAACTGATCAGCGGGCCGATTTCGTTGTCGGCATCGCGCTTGCTGGCAAAGCGCAGGCTGCTGACCGCGGCACCGAGCTCGGCGACTAGGCGATCATGAATTCCAGCCTGGGCGTAAATCCGGCACGCGGCGGTGCAGTCCTGGCCGGCGTTGTAGTAACCGTAGCTGCGTACGCCGTCGACCACGGCTTGAATGTCAGCGTCGTTGCAGACAATCACCGGCGCTTTACCGCCGAGTTCGAGGTGGGTGCGCTTCAGGGTTTTCGCCGCAGCCTGGAGAATTTTCTGCCCGGTGACGATATCCCCGGTCAGCGAAACCATGCGCACTTTCGGGTGGCTGACCAAGTGGCTGCCGACGCCTTCACCGCCACCGCAGATGATGTTGATGACCCCGCGCGGTAGTAACTCGGCGAGTGCCGGGGCCAAGGCCAGAATCGACAACGGCGTGTGTTCCGACGGCTTGAACACCAGCGTATTGCCGGCGGCCAGGGCGGGGGCGATCTTCCAGGCGGCCATCATGATCGGGTAGTTCCATGGCGCGATGGAGGCCACCACACCAATGGGGTCGCGACGGACCATGCTGGTGTAGCCGGGCACGTATTCGCCGCTGAGCTGACCCGTCTGGCAACGTACGGCACCGGCGAAGAAGCGGAACACATCTACGGTTGCGTTCAAATCGTCCTGACGCGCCAGGTGCAGTGGCTTGCCGCAGTTCAGCGATTCCAGGCGGGCGAGGTGATCGGCTTGTTGCTCCACGGCGTTGGCGATGGCCAGTAAAACGTTCGAACGCTGCTGTGGCGTGGTCCGCGACCATCCACCCAGAGCGCGGTGGGCGGCCATGACGGCGCTTTCGACCTGCTCGGTGGTGGCTTCGGCGATATGCGTCAGGACTTCCCCGGTGGCCGGATTGATAATCGGCTCGACAAAACCCTGACCTGCGACCAACTCACCATCGATCAATAGAGCGGTCAAGAACGGGGGCTGCGTGGCGGACATATTTCGGATTCTCTCTTGTTATAGGGTGCGGTGCTCCCTTGCGGCTTGAGCCCGACCTTTCGGTCTATGGGAACAGAGGCTAGTGGGCAGCGTTAAGGTCGGCAAATACTAAATACTGAAACCGGCGTTCGATTAAATAGATGGCTTGCGTCCGGCGCGTGGCTGTTCACGGGCTACGGTCAGGAACGGATCGACCAATGCAGGACGCGCGGTCCCCCGGCGCCAGGCTAGACCCACATCGAGGGTCTGATTGAGGTCAGCCAGCGGTCGGGCTTCGATGATGTCGCCCTCCAGCGACCAAGGGCGGTAGGTCATGTCCGGCTGGATTGACACGCCGAGTCCGGCGGCGACGAGACTGCGCACCGCTTCGGTGGAGGCTGTGCGCAAGCTGATGCGCGGCTGCAACCCCGCGCCGCACCAGAGGCGCTGGGCATTGCGGTCCATTTCATCGACATTGAGCTGAATCAACGGTTCGCGGGCGACATCGGCGAGGGTGATGCTGTCGTGTTCCAGCAAGGGATGCTGAGCCGGCAGCCACAGGCGATGGGGTGAATGGGTCAGGACTTCGGTCTGCAGCGCGTGACGATCTTCCAGGTTGGACAGGATCAGCACGCCGACATCGATTTCCCCGCTGACCAGCAAGTGTTCGATGTAGGGGCGTTCATCTTCCATCACGCGGATTTCGACATTGGGGTAGGCGCGCTGGAAGCGGGTCAGCAAATCCGCCAGGTAGTAACCGGCCACCAGGCTGGTGACGCCGATGATAAGTTGCCCTGCGACCTGATCGGTGCTCTGTTGAAGGCTGCGCTTGGCGTTATCGACGGTGGCCAAAATCAAGTGCGACTGGCGCAGGAACTGGTGCCCCTGGTGCGTCAGAGTCATGCCTTTGGCATGGCGATTGAACAGGCTGACACCTATTTCCTGTTCCAACTGCTGGATTGCCAGAGTCAATGTCGATTGAGAGATGTAAACCGCCTGGGCGGCAGCCGATATTGAGCCGGTTTCGGCAACGGCAATGAAGTGACGGATCTGACGCAGAGTCATCATAGGGAGTTAACCGGTTGGCGGATTTTATAGATTTATCCCAGTGTATATCTTTTTATTCGATGGGCCGAGCCGAGGACTTTTGTCTCTGTTGAGATGAGCTGAAGTCGGCGCCCTAGCAAGTTAGGGTGGGAGCAGACTCTCGTTGCTAGCAGACGCTGGAAGGGATCGAGCCCTGTTTTCAGTCCCCGTGTTGTGATCACTTCAGCAAGCACGCGCGTTTGGAAATACGATGTGCCCATTATTGTTTAAGCGCCTCAATGGATGCTCCACGGTTTGCTTAAGGATCAACATTATGTTTGGCGAAGTTTGCAATCGGTTCTGCATTTGGCGTCAGAAATGGGACTGCTTACTTTTAGAAAACCTCAGCATGCCAAGTACGAAATCATCAATCCAATCAGTGTAGGGAAGGTGGGGATTAGTGAGCCTCATGCTTCCTCTTCGAAGCATATTGTCTGCGGTCTAGCGAACACATTTCGCAGAAAATCTATGGATTCATAGGCAATTTTGCGCTGCAAAACTAACCGTCGTAACACCATGAGGTTCGTGTTATCTCCTTGTTTTTATTTGCGATTAATCGATATTAATTCAGGGCGAATGAGCGCGGAATTCGTTATCGGGCTGTTTTTGTCAGTTTTCTGTTTACCGGTTATTTTTCTGCGTGATAAATCAAATCCAAGGCGTCACTCCTCACAACGACAACACCGCCGGAGAAGATCATGACCAAAGCCGAATTCCCGATTACCCAGCCATTGGCAACACCTGCCTTTGGTGAACCTTACCTGCTGACACCAGGCCCGCTGACCACCTCCAAAGCGACCAAAGAAGCCATGCTCCGCGATTGGGGTTCATGGGATGGCGCGTTCAACCGAGTAACTGCCGAAGTTCGCCAGAACCTTCTTGGTATGGCAGGAGCGCCGGACGATAGCTTTGCGTGTGTGCCTCTTCAAGGCAGTGGCAGCTATTCGGTGGAGGCTGCTCTTGCCACTGCCATCCCGCGTGATGGTAAAGCGTTGGTACTGATGAATGGAGCCTACGGGCAGCGGGCCACCAAAACGCTGGAATACCTTGGCAGGGCATACATCACTTTAGACAAGGGTGACTACTTACCGCCACAGCCTGAAGAAGTCGACGCTCTGCTCAAATCTAATCCGGATGTGACCCACGTCTTTCTGGTCCACTGCGAAACCAGTTCCGGCATCCTCAACCCGCTGCGGGAGATTGCCGACGTGGCGAAGGCTCACGGCAAAAGCCTGATTATCGATGCCATGAGCACCTTCGGCGCTGTGCCGGTAACAGTTAAAGATATTGCCTTTGATGTGCTGGTGTCTTCAGCCAATAAATGCATTGAAGGTATTCCAGGCTTCGGCTTCGTGATCATCCGCCGCTCTGTATTGGAGTCCGCAAAGGGCCGAGCCAACTCCTTGTCCCTGGACCTCTACGAGCAGTGGATCTACATGGAGCGCACCGGTCAGTGGCGCTTCACTCCGCCGACTCACAGCGTGGTCGCCTTTCACAAAGCCCTCGAGCAGCACACGCTCGAAGGTGGTGTACAGGGTCGTCTGGCGCGATATACACGTAATCGTGACGTCCTGGTGAGTGGCATGCGTGAACTCGGATTCCGCACCCTGTTAGAAGACTGCTGGCTATCGCCGATCATCACCACGTTCTTTTGCCCCGAGCATCCGAACTTTCAGTTCATGCGCTTCTATGAAGAACTCAAGGCCCGTCAATTCATCATCTATCCGGGCAAGCTGACTCAAGCTGAAAGCTTCCGTATCGGGTGCATCGGACAGATTGACGAATACATCGTCCGCCAACTGCTACGCGCTATTGCCGACAGTTTAGTAGCAATGGGCGTGGACATGCCAAAACCAGCGATTTGATGACGCCTTTTAAGACCCCTTTCGATTCGAGCATTGGTGCAATGGGTAGCACCTATGGCAGGGATCTTTTTAACCATGAGTCCGCTGACTTATCGCTCTACAGCGCCGAGCAGAAGTCAGCGACTGCGGCAGTTTAAAACAATGGATCTGATGCCATCTTCATGTGGCTTCTAACCGATGCTGTGTGCGTGGACTGGCCTTGCGCACTGGAAAGAAAAACAAAACCAATCAATTGCGCTGTCTGGCGGTTTGCTGGAATCAGCTCAACGCTTGGGAGACTCGCAGCGCTTTGGGCCATGAACATTGCCTACCGCCGCCGCTATGAAACGTTCACGGTTCCATACTTCCCACAGGATGGTGGCGCCCATCAATACGCGACGATCCAAGGACCAATTCAAGGCGAACACGCGCGCAAAATCCCGATTCTGCGGAGTTTGCTCGGTTGCTCGCCTTGACACCTTCAGTCTGCTGGCATTGAGAAAACAGCGGTGCGCACGGCACCGCTGCCTGACTCAGAACGGGTAAGGTTGGTTCGCTTGCTCAACCGTTACCCATTTCACTTCGGTGAACTCTTCGATCACGGCGCTACCATCGAAACGGCCATAACCACTCTTCTTCATCCCGCCGTACGGAGCCTGCGGCTCGTTTTGCACGGTGGCACCGTTGATGTGGACACAGCCAGCGTCCAGGCGGCTGGCGAGTTCCAGGGCGCGGGTCACATCACGGCTGAAGATAGCCGAGGACAGGCCATAGGCCGTATCGTTGGCCACTTGCAGTGCATGTTCCGCGCCTTTTACACGAACGATGGTTGTCACCGGGCCGAAGGTTTCTTCGTCATAGATTTCCATTTCCGAGGTCACCCGATCCACCAGCGTGGGCGCCATGAGCGCTGTTTCAGCGCGACCGCCAGCGGCGAGGTGCGCCCCTTTGCTGACCGCGTCGTCTAGCATCTGGTTAATGCGCAGCATCGAGCCTTGAGCAATCATTGGCCCCACTACAGCGCCGGAAACCTGAGACGGGGCGCCAACCTTCAGTGCTTTCACTCGCTCGGCAAAGCGCGCGACGAAGGCATCCGCTACTGCTTCATCAACCACAAAACGTTCGGTCGACATACAGATCTGCCCCTGGTATCCCCTGTATGCGCGACTACGAATTGGTGCGCTGGAAGACAGGGACCTCCAACCTTGGTTTTCACGACGGCTCACGGTGGCGCAAGAATGCGGTGCGTGACAACGATGTCACGATACTCACCCGGGGCGAGTCATCTCGCTGGTATTGGATGAATGACATTGAAGTCAGTCATATCTACATTTCCCAAACCATGATGGCCAAGGTGGCCGCCGAAATTTTTCATAAAGATATCGATCGTATCTTCGTGGACCACTATCCCATCGTCAACGACGCGGCTTTATCCAGACTTATGGAAAGCTATGAAGTTGAAAGTTTGAGTACTGAGCCAGGTAGCGGACTTTACGCCCAATCCTTGGAAATTCAGCTGTGCATTCATCTGATCCGACAATACATAAGATGTGAAGGCCGGGACGATGCTGTATCGCGCATTTCCAAGCCCCGCCTTGACACGCTTCAAAGGTATATTGCCAACCATCTCGCAGGGACGATCTCGGTAAAGGACCTGGCAGCTATCGTGGATTTGAGTCCTTCGCATTTCGTCCGGGTGTTCGGGACGATATTCGGGATGTCACCGCACCAGTACGTGCAGGCGCAACGATTGAGGCGCGCGGAACATTTGCTGTCAACCTTGCACGACGTGCCGCTCAAAGCCGTTGCTATGGATTGCGGTTTCGCCGATCAAAGCCATATGACGCGGCTGTTCAAGGAAAAACTGTCAATGACGCCGAAGGAGTACCGGGACAAGCGGGCGTTCGGGTTGTTTTGTTCTCTTACTGTCCAGTAACCATTACCAGGCGCAGGCAGCTATGGTTATCGCTTATCGACCGCCTCGAACCTTCGAGCAAACACCTTTATCTGGCAGTTCATTCTGCGGACGTCGCAGAGGATCGTCTTTTCACAAGCATTCTTTGGTCTCAAGGATCTGGCTAATCAGATTGGACACAATCGGCAGCCTCTCATGGCGGCGAAACAATGCTCCCACCTCTGAAAAAATGGGAGGCCCGGCTATCTCCCTAAAGACCACATTCGGCAGTCGAACAGTTTGAATCAGAACGCTGGGAATGACCGCGATACCCACGCCGAGTGCCACCTGTGTCAACACTGCGACCAGACTTCCGGGAACCGAACCAACGTACGGATCGAATCTCCCGCGCTTGGCCACTTCACGCAACCCTAACTCTTGCTCAGGTAGCACAAACGACTCGCTCGCAAGCGCGCTCGGGGGAATGTCATCATCTGTCTTCGCCAAGATATGGTCAGCTGGCAAAGCCAGGCAGAAGCGGTCTCGCGCCAAAATACGGCTGCAGATAGTGTCAGGTAGATGCACCGGCATTCGTAAAAAGGCCACATCAATCCGCCCATCCTCAAGCAGTGCCGTGAGCTGCTCGGTAGGGAGTTCCTTTGTGTTCACCATGACGTCTGGCCACCGATTGCGAAAGCGCTGGACTTGGTCCTGGAGTACCCCGAAAAAAGCGGCTGACCCCACGTAGCCGATTTCTACTCGGCCAACTTGGCCTCGGCCTGCACGTTGGCCCACGTTAATAGCTCTCTCAAACTGTTCGAGAGTAGAGCGCGCTTCTGTCAGAAACGCTTCCCCAGCTGGCGTCAAAGCGACAGACCGCTTTGTCCGATTAAAAAGCTGAGCTTCTAACAAGGTCTCTATTTGCTGAATCTGCGCAGTCAGCGTTGGAGCAGAAACGCCCAACTGCTCGGCCGAGCGGGAAAAATGTAGATTTTGCGCAACGGTGATAAAGGAGCGGAGATGGCGGATATCCATGACAGCGGAACCTAGTATTCAGATTTTCGGAATTATAAAGCCATTTGGCTTTGTTGTTCTGAATTGTCTGCCCTGTTCCAATCATTGGACTCACTACGTCAGGAGTTCACTATGTTCCGTCTTCCTCATATCCAAACTGCCCTCGCTCTTGCTGGATCCCTTGCACTGTTCTCACTGCCCGCAGCAGCATCAGATTTGCCCAACCAGCCAGTCATGACGCTAGCCGCCGCTCAACAGATCCTCACAGCGGCGCAAACTAAGGCACAAACGGCTGGGTGGCCGTGCGTGATCGCCGTTGTAGACAGTGCGGGTCTACCCATTCTCCTGGCGCGCATGGACAACGCCGCTGTGCCGGCGGGTGTTGAACTAGCTCCCGGAAAAGCACGGACAGCCGCTCTATTCCGACGTCCCAGCGGCGCGTTAGAAGATGCCATCAACGGCACCCGACCTGCCGCCATTACCGCCCAAGGATTTGTGCTGATGCGTGGTGGTTTTCCGATCATCGTCAACGGACACACCGTTGGGGCTGTAGGGGTATCTGCGGACACACCACAGCACGATGAAGAGATCGCTCAAGCCGGGCTAGCTGCATTCAAATAAACACTCTTTTAAAAAGTGCAGCCACCGCTTCCGTCATCAGAAGAGACTGTCATTCCATGAGATAAGAAGCGGCCATACTGGTTGTCGCGTCGGCGGGCTGTGCCATGACAGGTCTAGACACGAAGGTCGTGGGCACAGTTTCTCGGAGTCGCGCCGCAATAACATCCGGCATCCGCACTGCATCCAGATTCACCGGCACATTGCTGGGTTTCTCCGGGCTGGGAGCAGTACTCGCCAGCGGAGTGAAATCAGCGGTTGAAAGCAGACAGCCGGGTCCATTGCAGGCCGCGCAGCCAAAGCTTTTCTAATGGTGTTCTCAGTGGTGTCCTCTACGTCGGGGACAACCTGGGTGACAACATCCTTTCAGTGATCGACCCAAAAACGCTGAAAGTGAGGATCTCTGAGATCGGCTTGAATGTGCCCCGGCAGCTTGAAAAACCGACCTCCTCAACAGGATCTGCCCATAGCTGTCGGCTATGGCTTGTGGTTTCGTAAGGTGGCCCCGTCACTTTCCTGGAGCGATATCGCCAGCGGTCAGTAAAAACCCAGCTCCTGACTGATCGCGGCGCTGCAATCGAGCAACAACGCCAGAAATCGATCCCTCGCGCCCTCCGAATCCATCACCGAATCAGGCCCCGACAGATTGATCGCGGCAGTGACGTTTCCAGTGTGGTCTTTCACTGCAGTAGCAATCGCTGTCGAATAGTCCGACCTGTGCAGCACCCAGCCGCGTTCCCGGTCTGCGTCGATCAATGCCGTCAGTTCGGGCAGATTACGCGGTGCTGGGGCCGGATAGTCGTCCAGACGAATGTGCTGATACAACGTCCCCAGTTCGGCATCGTTCAACGCCGTCAGCAGCATGCGGCCCATGGCCGTGCAGTGGCAGGGGATGCGCGTGCCGATGGGGATGTTGACTGACAACCGCTGCGCCGCGAAGGCGCGATACAGATACAAGCTGTCGGTGTGCTCGCGGATGCTCAGGTGACAGGACAACGAGGTGCGGTCGCGCAAGTCATTCAGGTGCGGCATCGCCATTTCAACGATGTCGCGGCTGGCGAGATAGCTGAAGCCGTCACTGATGACCTTTGCGCCCAATTCGTACTGATTGTTGCGCTTGTTCAGGTAGCCCATGTGGGTCAGCGTGAACAGTATCCGGTACACAGCCGATGTGCTGACGCCCACCTTCTCGGCGATTTCATGGATGCTCAGGCTACGCGTTCTGGCGTTGAACATGCCCAGCACACTTAGCCCGCGCGCCAGTGCCGGCACGCTGTAGTCGATGTCCTTGTCAGTAGTTTCGAGCATTGTCATGGTCGCGGCTCTGTCGTGTGTTGATCGTTGCAGAAGCTCAATGCATGAAGCCGGCGAAGGCGTTGCGTGCATCTATTCAGCGCCGTGGCCATTGGTTGCCGGTCAGAACGTCAGCCCCAGCGCTTCGATCCCCAGCGCCTGGCCATCGAACTCACCCATGGCATCCATCACCGCGCTTTTGAAATACGCCAGCGAAGCCCGGTCGCAGAGAATCTGAAAGCACGGCATCGCTTCGGGGCCCAGGTTGATCACAATCACATTGATGCGCGCCGCCGAGGTCTGCGCCACCGCGCCCGGTGCGAATGCCTGTGCACGCAGGTCGACCCCGCAGAGCTTGGCCATGACCTCGGCCACGTGAACCCCGCTCAGTTGCAGCCACGCGTGACTGTCCTCGCGCGGCAGCAGGTAATTGGCGCTGTGGTCCATTTCCCAGCGTGCTTCCTCGTCGGCGATGCGCTCGCCGCGGTCCTGCAGGCTGCCGAGCAACAGGTACTCGGTCTGCGACAGGCGTGCGACATGACTGCCATCTGCCTGGGTCACGGCGCGATTGGGTGCGTCTGGCAGGGCAAATCCTCGCGCCTGCAAATGCGCGGCGCTATCTGCGCCACGAAAACCGACCCTTGGCACCTCGGTCAGATCGATCAGGGCACAGACGTGCAACGCGCCAAATGGACGCGGAGCAGGGGCGATGTGGTTTTCTGCGTTGAGGCTGGACATGTCAGAGCTCCTGGCGGTGGTTTTCAGGGTCGAAGAAGGGCAGTTTCACCACCGTGGCCTGAACGATCACGCCGCCCTCGACACGGATCGGAATCTGCTGGCCCGGCTGGCTTTGATCGAACGCGGCATACGCCAGTCCGATGATCTGGCCCAGGGTTTGCGAGTACTCGCAGGAGCTCACGTTGCCGCTGATGTCCGGGCCTTTAAGCACCAAATGACCTTCAAGCGGTTGCGGGCTGGTCTTTGGCAGGGTGAAACCCACCAGTTTGCGTTTTTGCGGTTGCGCTTCGAGGATGTCCACCGAGCGTCGGCCGACGAAAAACGGCTTGGTGCGGCTGACGGCCCAGCCCATGTCAATTTCGCCGGGGTGGGTCATGCCGTCGGTGTCCTGGCTGATGATGACGTGGCCTTTTTCCAGACGCAGCAAACGCTGGCTTTCAACCCCGAACGGGCGAATGTCGAATACCTTGCCTGCGGCCATCAAGGCGTCCCACAGCTTCACGGCATGACGCGCCGGAACGTGAATCTCATAGCCGAGCTCGCCGACGAAACCGACCCGCAGCAGGCGCGCTTTGATCCCGGCGACGGTGCCTTGGCGCACGCCCAGATACGGGAAACCCTCAGGCGACAAATCAAGGTCGGCACACACCTTCTCCAGCACTTTGCGCGAATCCGGACCGGCGACGTTGACCGCCGAAATCGCTGCCGTGACGTTGGCGATGTCGACGTTCAAGCGCCACTGCGCGTTCCACTTGAGCATCTGCTGGTAGATACGGTCCACGCCGCTGGTGGTGGCAGTGACGTAAAAGTGGTTCTCGGCGAAGCGCGCACAGACGCCGTCGTCGATCACTACCCCGTGTTCGTCGGTCATCAACGCATAACGCGAGCGGCCGATCGGCTGCTTGATGAAGGCGAAGGTGTACATGCGGTTAAGCAGTTCGGCCGCGTCCGGGCCTCGAATATCGAGACCTCCGAGGGTCGAGACGTCGATGATCCCGACCTTGTTGCGCACGTGCAGGGCTTCTTCCTGCATGCAGCGATCACGGTCTGCCGGCTTGCCGTAAAACGCCGGACGCTGCCAGATTCCGGCCGGCATCATCTTCGCGCCGGCCTCCAGATGGCGAGGGTGCATGGGTGTCTGGCGGTACGGGTCGAAGGCACGACCGGCGACGTGGGCCAGTTTTTCGGCCTCGAACGGTGGACGTGCGGTAGTCACACCGGTTTCGCTGACGCTGCGCTGGGTCGAGGCAGCCACCAGGCGCGCGGTCGGCAGCGCCGAGTGACGCCCCTGTGACGGGCCCATGCCGACGGTGGAGTAACGCTTGACCAGCTGGATATCGCGATAGCCGATCTTGGTGGCGTTGATGATGTCGCGCACTTGCAGATCTTCATCGAAGTCGACGAAATCCTTGCCCTTGGGGTGCGGAAAGATCGGCCATGGAAAGTTGACCTGAGCTTCGGGCCGCATCGCCAGCGGCTTGCATGTCAGCTCCAGATCGAGGGCCATGACTATATCGGCAGCGGCATGAATGGCATCGGCAAGCACGTTGTCCAGCGCGTGATATCCATGGGCCGAGCCAGCAACGGTGAGGTTCTTCGGCAGGCCGCTCAGTGTGAACTCAGCCAGTTGATCGTCGTAGGCCAGCTTGCCGCCCGCCTGGCACAGCAACTGATAAACCGGCATGTAACCGCCGGACATGCACAGCAGGTCGCAGTCGAGCGTCTGTCCGCTGCTGGCAACCTGACCTTGCCCGGTGATCTGGCGGATGTCGGCGCCGCTGATGTGGCGCATGCCTTTTTCGTGCAAAGCCTCGTACACGGTGCTGCCGAGGTGGCAGGGGATGCCACGTTTTTCAAGTGCCAGCAGCAAAGCGCGGTCCATGGGATTCGCGCGCATGTCCACCAGCGCAGCGACCTCAACGCCCTGATCGTGAAGATCCAGCGCGGCAAGATAGCCGTCATCGTTACCGGTCAGCACCACGGCGCGTTTGCCAGGCTTGACCGCATACAGTTTCATCAGCCGTTGCGCAGCGCTGGTGAGCATCACGCCGGGCAGGTCGTTGTTGCGGAAGATCACCGGCTGATCGAACGAACCGCTGGCGATCAGGCACTGGGTCGCGCGCACTTTGTACATACGCTTACCCTGAATGACCGGCAAATAGTTGTCGGTGAACCAGGCGTTGCAGGTGGCTTTTTTCAGCACGTGAATATTGGCGTGACCTTCGACGGCATCAACCAGCTCAGCACGCAGCACCTCGGCGCGATTGCCTTCAAGGTCGAAGCGAGCGTAAGTCAGCGAACCGCCGAGCACGGGCTGTTGCTCGATCAGCAGTACTTTGGCCCCTGCATTGGCGGCTGTCAGTGCCGCCTGTAAACCGGCCGGGCCTGCGCCAATCACAGCGAGGTCGGCAAACAGATAAGCCTTGTCGTAATACTCCGGCTGGAATTTCAGGTCGAGCACGCCCAGCCCGGCTTTCTTGCGAATGATCGGTTCCCAGACTTTCCACGCGCCCTTGGGCTTGTAGAACGAGCGGTAGTAAAAGCCCACCGGCATGAATTTGGAGAACTTGCCGAGGTAGGCATCCTTGTCGTTGTCCAGCGAACCGTTGAAGTTCTGCCCGGTAACCTGCACGCCGTTCTCCAGCAGGTGACTGTCGGCCAGCACGTTGGGCTCGCTCGGCAATTGCACCAGGGTATTGGCGTCCTGTCCGGCCATGGTCAGCGGACCGCGCGGTCGGTGGTACTTGAATGACCGAGACAGCAAAAAGCGTCCGTTGGCGAGCAGGGCACTGGCGATGCTGTCACCGGCAAAGCCCTGATACGGCTTGCCGTCAAAGCTGAAAGCGAGCGGCTGATTGCGATCGATCAGCAAGCCCATGGGAGCGGGTAGACGGCTCATTGGGCGGTCTCCTTGATGGCGGCCGTGAATTCAACACGCGCGGTAAACACTTCTTTGGGGTCGAAGGTGCGCAGGATCTCGTCGCTGCCGGTGTGGCGCTCGACCAGAAACCAGTAGCTCGACGGGTTGTGCATCCACCACTCGCGAACCACGCCCAGAATGTCTTCGCTGTTGAACACGTAATCGGCCCATTCGGTGTCGCTGCAGGTTTGCGGATCGGGCATCTGCCGGAATTCGCCGCCGTAGGTGAACTCGCTGATATTGCGTGGCCCGTTGAGCGGGCATGTCATGACTTTCATGGTCAGTTCCTTACTCCAAAACGGGTCAGTGACTGGCTGCCGTAGCGCCCATTTCGTTGACTTGTTGAAAGGTCGAAAAGCGCTCCAGGCCGAACGGCTTGATCAGCTCCGGCACCTTGCCGCCGCTGGCGACCAGCTCGGCCATGGTCTTGCCGCAGATCGGCGTGGCCTTGAAACCCCACGTGCCCCAGCCTGCGTCGAGGTAGTAGTTCTTCACCGGTGACAGCCCCATGATCGGGCTGTAATCGGGGGTCATGTCGGTGATCCCGGCCCATTGGCGCATCAACTTGGCGTTGGCCAGGAACGGAAACATCTCGATGGCGTGGGCCAGCAGGCTCTCTTTCAGGTCAAGCGTGGAGCGGGTGTTGAACAGCGGATACGGATCGGACCCACCGCCGAACACCACTTCACCACGGCTGGTCTGCTGCACGTAGCAGTGCAGGGCGGACGAACTCACCAGCGGGTCGAGGAACGGCTTGAACGGCTGAGTCACCATGGCTTGCAGCGGGAAGGTCTGGATCGGCGACCGAATGCCGGCTTTCTTCATCAATTGCGAGCTCATGCCCGCAACCGCCTGCACCGCACACCCGCACTTGATGGTGCCGCGGTTGGTTTTGACGGCGGTGATGGTGCCGTTCTCGATGACCAGTTCCTGCACTTCGGTGAGCTGATGAATTTCCACGCCGCGCTTGGCTGCCTGTTTGGCATAGCCCCAGGCCACGGCGTCGTGGCGGGCGGTTGCCCCGTCCATATGCCAGAGGCCGGCGAGCACCGGAATGTGTCCCGGATCGAGATTGAGCGACGGCACCAGCTCGCGAATCTGCTGGCGATCGATCATCTCGGTGCGACCGCCGAAGTGCTTGTTGACCTCGGCGCGCTGTCGGAACGACCGCACGGTCGCGTCGGTGTGCGCCAGGGTCAGCTGGCCGCGATGGGAATACATGATGTTGAAATCGAATTCGTTGGACAGGCCTTCGAACATCCGCACCGATTCAGCGTAAAACTTCACGCCTTCGCTGGTCAGGTAATTGGAGCGGATCACGGCGGTATTGCGCGCCGTGTTGCCGCCGCCCAGGTAGCCTTTTTCCAGCACGGCGATGTTGGTGATGCCGTGGTATTTCGACAGGTAGTAAGCCGTCGCCAGCCCGTGCCCGCCACCGCCAATGATCACCACGTCGTAAGAAGGCTTGAGTGCTTTGGGAGCAGGCAGATCGACGTCCACCGGGTACTCCGAGCTGAGCCCGTATTTCAGGAGATTGAAAGGCATGGAGCCTCCGATGCGCTGCTGTTTAGTGGGGACTGACGCGCTTGCGCCTGCTGGAGGGCGGCGGTCACGGTGTTTTTCATCAGGAAGGCGATGGTCATCGGGCCGACGCCACCGGGCACCGGCGTGATGGCCGAGACCTGGGGCAGGGCGCTGTCGAAATCCACATCGCCGACCAGCCGTGTGCGGCCGTCCTCCTCGATACGGTTGATGCCGACGTCTATCACCACCGCGCCGGGCTTGAGCCAGCTGGCGTCGATCATCCTCGGGCGGCCAACGGCGGCGACCACAATGTCAGCCAGCTGGCACAGGGCTTTGGCGTCGGCGCTGCGTGAATGGACGATCGTGACCGAACAATGGGCCTTGAGCAGCAACGCCGCCATGGGTTTGCCGACGATGTTCGAGCGGCCGATCACCACCGCGTGTTTGCCGCTCAAGTCACCGCAGGCTTCTTCCAGCAACTGCATGCAGCCGCTGGGTGTGCAGGGCGTCAAGACGTCGCGGCCCTGACTCAGGCCGCCGACGTTTTCACTGTGAAAACCATCGACGTCCTTGCCGGGCGCGATGGCTTGCAGGGCGACGGCCTCTTCAATGTGCGCCGGCAGTGGCAGTTGCAGGAGGATGCCGTTGACGTCGACGTCGTCATTCAATTCGCCGATCAGTTCAAGCAGCTGCGATTGATCGGTGTCGACGCTCAATCGGTATTCCAGCGAACGAATCCCGGCCTCTTCGGCGCGCAGGATCTTGTTGCGCACGTACACCTGACTGGCCGGGTCCTGACCCACCAGAATCACTGCCAGCGCCGGTTCGATGCCGTCCGCTTTCAGCCGCTGTACATCGGTTTTGACGTGCTGCAGGACGCGCGACGCTGCGGCCTTGCCGTCGATGATCTTCGCGCTGTTCATCGGAAGATCACCGTTCGGTCCTTGTTCAGGAAGACCCGGTGTTCCAGGTGATATTTAACTGCTTTGGACAGGGCGACGGTTTCGGTATCGCGGCCGATGTTGACCAGGTCCTCAGGCAGGAATGCGTGATCGACGCGCTGCACTTCCTGCTCGATGATCGGACCTTCGTCCAGGTCGCTGGTGACGTAATGGGCGGTTGCGCCGATCAGTTTCACGCCACGCTCGTAGGCCTGGTGATAGGGCTTGGCGCCTTTAAAGCCGGGAAGGAAAGAGTGGTGAATATTGATCGCTTTGCCGGAAATCTGTTTGCACAGGTCGTCCGACAGAATCTGCATGTAGCGCGCGAGGACCACCAGGTCGGTGCGGGTTTCATCGACCACCTTCATCAACGCGGCTTCCTGCTGCGCCTTGGTGTCCTTGGTCACCGGCAGGTAGATGAAGCGAATCCCCTCGCGCTCGGCCATCGGGCGCAGGTCCAGGTGATTGGAGACGATAGCGGTGATGGTCATGTCCATCTCGCCTTTGTGATAGCGATACAGCAGATCGGTCAGGCAGTGATCGAACTTGCTCACCATCAGCAGCACGCGCATCGGCTCGCGGGTGTCGTGCAGTTCCCATTGCATACCGAACGCCTGGGCAACGTCGTCGAAACCGGCCTTGAGCTGAGCGATATCGCCCTCATGGCCGTCGTTGAAACGAAACACCGCACGCATGAAGAATTTGCCGCTGAACTCGTCATCGAATTGCGCCATCTCGCCGATGTAGCAGCTGTTGCCGGCCAGGTACGAGGTCACCGCCGCCACGATCCCGGAGGTCGCCGGGCAACTGATCTTAAGAATGAAGTGGTTCTTTTCGTGTTGCATCGCGTGTCCTCGGGAAGATGGCGGCAGCTCGGTTCAGGGCAAAATTGATGGGTGAAACAGGATTTTCCAAGCGAATTAAAATTCTCTACAGGAATTAAATATTCATAGGAGTGGTTTTATAGGTGAAAGAAATCGACGCGTCCAGAGATATCTGGAAACTTTTTTAACTGCGGGGAATTTTTTCTAGTGAGAAAGGAGGGGAGTGATTACTCCCCTTGCGCGCCGTAATTCATGATCGACAGCAACTTGATCGGCACCTGCACGAGCTCTTCCGGGCCATGGGGGATGTCGCCGTCGAACGTCAGGCTGTCGCCGGCTTCCATGTGGTACAGCTGATTGCCGTGACGGTAAACCAGCTCGCCTTCCAGCAGGTGCAGGAATTCGGTGCCGGGGTGGGAGAAGGTCGGGAACTCTTCGCTGGCATCGTCCATGGTCACCATGTACGCCTCGAAACTCTTCTTCGGTCCGCGGGTGTGGTTCAGCAAATGGTAGGTATGGCCTTTCTCGGTGCCCCGGCGCACCACCTCCAGCCCCTCGTCCTGTTTGACCAACAACGCGCTGCTGCCTTGCTGATCGTATTGGCTGAACAGCTTCGACATCGGCATGCCCAGCACATCGCACAGGCGACTCAGGTTATCGAGGCTGGTAGACACCTGGGCGTTTTCGATCTTGCTGAGCATGCCCTGGCTAATTCCGGCGATGCGGGCAACGTCAGCCAGTTTCAAATCTTGCGCCTGACGCTGGCGTTTGATCTGAATCCCCAGGTACTGCTCGAGTTTTAGTTTCGGCTGGATATCTGTCGGCGTATTCATCGGTCGTGCACAGTTTCCGTTCAATAATTTTATTTTCGCACTGGGAATGTGCAGTTCAGCGGCGGGTATCGCCGGCGCGAGCAGGATTATTCCCGGTGGGAAAACGAGTTTCCCATATATATAGCGAAATTTCGCCTTTTCAATATTTTTGGTACTTGGCATACCAAGCTGGCAAGCGCCTTGCATTCCTGTAGGGAAACTAAGTTTCCTGTTTGGAATACGGTTTCAGCAGGGGATGGACGACGGTTGTTTCTCTCAACGTTTTCTACGACGTTTGCTTACGCCAGGAGTGAAGACTCATGTTGCCACCCGAAACACAGCGGTTGATCGAGGAGCACGGCATCAAGTACGTGCTGGCGCAGTTTGTCGATATCCATGGCTCGGCCAAGACCAAATCGGTGCCGATTTCAGGCCTGTCCATGGTGGCTGAAGACGGCGCCGGTTTTGCCGGATTCGCCATCTGCGGCATGGGCATGGAGCCTCACGGCCCGGACTTCATGGCTAAGGGCGATCTGTCGACATTGACGCCCGTGCCCTGGCAGCCGGGCTACGGCCGGATCGTCTGCATCGGGCACGTCAATGGCGAACCCTGGCCCTATGACAGCCGATATGTCTTGCAGCAACAGGTGCAGCGGCTAAAGGACAAGGGCTGGACGCTCAACACCGGTCTGGAACCCGAGTTCAACCTGATGCGCCGCGATGCCGGTGGCACGCTGCAACTGGTCGACGCCAGTGACACGCTGGACAAGCCTTGCTACGACTACAAAGGCCTGTCGCGATCCCGTGAATTTCTGGAAAAGCTCACCGAAGCGCTGCAGCCGGTGGGATTCGACATCTATCAGATCGATCACGAAGACGCCAACGGCCAGTTCGAGATCAACTACACCTACAGCGACGCCATGGAGTCGGCCGACCGCTTCACCTTCTTCCGCATGGCGGCCGGCGAGATCGCCAATGACCTGGGCATGATCTGCTCGTTCATGCCCAAGCCCGACCCGAAGCGCGCCGGTAACGGCATGCACTTTCACCTGTCCATCGCCAGCGCCGAAAGCAAGAACCTGTTCTTCGACGCCTCGGACAAGAACGGCATGGGCCTGTCGAAACTGGCCTACCACTTCGCCGCCGGCTTGCTGGCCCACGGCCCGGCGCTGTGTGCCTTCGCGGCCCCGACCGTCAATTCCTACAAACGCCTGGTGGTGGGCAATTCGCTGTCCGGCGCGACCTGGGCGCCAGCCTTCATTGCGTTCGGCGCTAACAACCGCTCGGCCATGGTTCGCGTGCCTTACGGTCGCCTGGAATTCCGTCTGCCGGATGCCGGTTGCAACCCCTATCTGGTCAGCGCCGCAATCATCGCCGCCGGCCTCGATGGCATCGAACGGCAGTTGATGCCGGAGCAGATCTGCAACGAAAACCTGTACAGCCTGAGCCTTGAGGCCATCGCCGCGAAGGGGATCAAAACCTTGCCGCAATCGCTGAAGGAAGCCTGCGACGCCCTCGAAGCCGACCCGCTGTTTGCCGAGGTCATGGGCAAGGAAATCGTCGGCGAGTTCATCAAGCTCAAGCGCATGGAGTGGGTGGAATACAGCCGCCATGTGAGTGATTGGGAGATTCGCCGTTATACAGAGTTTTTCTGAGGCTGCCGGGCGGCAGCAACAAGCTTCAAGCCACAAGCTGCAAGTAGAAGCCGCAGGTGGCGAACATAAATTCTTCTATCAATACGGTCAGCTTGCAGCTTGCAGCTAAAAGCTGACCGCTCCCGAACAAGGTGAGGCATATGTGCGGAATTGTAGGGCTCTATCTCAAGAATCCGGCGCTGGAATCCCAGCTGGGCAAACTTTTCGAGCCGATGCTCGAGGCCATGACCGATCGTGGTCCGGACAGTGCCGGTTTCGCCATCTACGGTGATGAAGTGGGCGATGGCTGGGTCAAGCTGACCTTGCAGGCCACCACTGAACACTATGACTTCAAGGCGCTGATCGCCGGGGTCCAAAGCAGGGTCGAGGTGCCACTGGACTGGTTTCAGAACGCCAGCGCGATCGTCCTGAAAATCCAGGCGGAAGAAGCCGTGGTGCGTGCTTTGCTGGGTGAGCTGGCGCCCACTGTGCGCATTATGAGCGCGGGCAAAAGCATCGAGATTCTCAAGGGCATGGGCCTGCCGAAAGAGATCTCCTCACGCTTCGGCCTGGGCAGCATGAAAGGCAGCCATATCATCGGTCACACCCGCATGGCCACCGAAAGCGCAGTAACCATGGAAGGCAGCCATCCGTTTTCAACCGGCGCCGACCTGTGCCTGGTGCACAACGGTTCGCTGTCCAACCACTTCCGTCTGCGTCAGGAATTGCGCCGTGAAGGCATCCATTTCGACACCGAGAATGACACTGAAGTCGCCGCAGGTTACCTCGCCTGGCGCCTGCAGCAGGGCGACTCGCTGAAGACCGCACTGGACAGCTCGCTGGAAGCGCTGGATGGCTTTTTCACCTTCGCCATCGGCACCCGCAACGGCTTTGCAGTGATCCGCGACCCGATTGCCTGCAAGCCGGCGATCCTCGCTGAAACCGACGATTACGTCGCCATGGCTTCCGAATATCAGGCGCTGTCCAGCCTGCCCGGTATCGAGAACGCCAAGGTCTGGGAACCGGTCCCGGCCACCATGTACATCTGGGAACGCGAGTCGGCTTAAGGAGCGCACACATGAAAACTATTGATCTGTCCAAATCCACGGTGCGTGAGCTGAATCAGGCGCTGCACGATCAAGTCAACAACGTGCAGGAGCGCGAGTGGGTGGTCACCCATTCCGACGGCGCGCACAACCTCGCCGTCGGCGTCAACGAAGCGGTGTCCATCGATATCCAGGGCCATGCCGGTTACTACTGCGCCGGCATGAACCAGAAAGCTTCGGTCACCGTGCATGGCAACGTGGGGGTGGGCTGTGCGGAAAACATGATGTCGGGTTACGTGCGGGTCAAGGGCAGCGCTTCGCAGGCGGCCGGCGCAACGGCCCACGGCGGTTTGCTGGTGATCGAAGGCGACGCCGGCGCGCGTTGCGGGATCTCCATGAAGGGCATCGACATCGTGGTCGGCGGCAGCATCGGCCACATGAGTTGCTTCATGGGCCAGGCCGGGCGTCTGGTGGTCTGCGGCGACGCGGGCGATGCGCTGGGCGATTCGCTTTACGAAACCAAGATCTTCGTCAAAGGCAACGTTGAATCCCTGGGCTCCGATTGCGTTGCCAAAGAGATGCGTCCCGAGCACATCGAAGAGCTGCAGGCGCTGCTCAATCGCGCCGGCTTCAATGAAAAAGCGTCGGACTTCAAGCGCTACGGCTCGGCCCGGCAGCTCTACAACTTTAAAGTCGATAACGCCTCCGCGTACTGATTCAGGAGCAAGAACATGAGCGAATCCAATACCCCAAAAGCAGCTCCGGTCCTGCGCGAGTCGGCCACCTTTGATCGCCTGACGATTCAGGAAATCCAGCGCGCCGCCGAAACCGGCATCTACGACATTCGCGGCGGCGGCACCAAGCGCAAGCTGCCGCACTTCGACGACCTGTTGCTGCTTGGCGCGAGCGTTTCGCGTTACCCGCTGGAAGGCTATCGCGAGAAGTGCGGCACCGACGTGATCCTCGGCAATCGCTTCGCCAAGAAGCCGATCCATCTGAAAATTCCAGTGACCATCGCCGGCATGAGCTTCGGCGCGCTGTCGGCCAACGCCAAGGAAGCGCTGGGCCGTGGCGCGACCATCGCCGGCACCAGCACCACCACCGGTGACGGCGGCATGACCCCGGAAGAACGCGGTCAGTCGCAGCATCTGGTGTACCAATACCTGCCCTCGCGCTACGGCATGAATCCGGATGATCTGCGCAAGGCCGATGCCATCGAAATCGTCTTGGGGCAGGGCGCCAAACCGGGTGGCGGCGGCATGCTGCTGGGCATGAAGGTCACCGAGCGCGTGGCCGGCATGCGTACCTTGCCGGTGGGCGTGGACCAGCGTTCGGCCTGTCGTCACCCGGACTGGACCGGCCCGGATGACCTGGCGATCAAGATCGCCGAGATCCGTGAAATCACTGATTGGGAAAAGCCGATCTACGTGAAAATCGGTGCGAGCCGTCCCTATTACGACGTCAAGCTGGCGGTGAAGGCGGGCGCTGATGTGATCGTTCTCGACGGCATGCAGGGTGGCACGGCGGCGACGCAGGAAGTGTTCATCGAGCACGTCGGTCTGCCGATTCTGTGCGCGATTCCGCAAGCGGTTCAGGCGCTGCAGGAAATGGGCATGCACCGCAAGGTTCAGCTGATCGTGTCGGGCGGCATTCGCAACGGTGCCGACGTGGCCAAGGCCATGGCGCTGGGGGCTGATGCGGTGGCGATTGGGACGGCGGCGTTGATTGCGCTCGGCGACAACCATCCGCGTCTGGATGAAGAATTGAAGAAGCTTGGCTCGGCAGCGGGCTTTTACGACGACTGGCAGAACGGCCGCGACCCGGCGGGCATCACCACGCAGGACCCTGAGCTGTCCAAGCGTCTGGATCCGGTGGAAGGCGGTCGCCGCCTGGCCAACTACCTGCGGGTGTTGGTGCTGGAAGCCCAGACCATGGCGCGCGCGTGCGGCAAGTCGCACCTGCATAACCTCGATCCGGAAGATCTGGTGGCGCTGACCGTGGAATCCGCGGCGATGGCACGTGTGCCCTTGGCCGGGACATCGTGGATTCCAGGGTCGCAGTACTAAACGAATTTCACATAGCAGAAGGGCGCTTGCCCGCGATGGTGATGGGTCTGCAACGATGATGTTGTGTGATCCGGCGCCATCGCGGGCAAGCGCGCTCTTATGGTTGTGGCGGATTACGGATTGCGGCGGGCGGTAGGTACAGACTGCAGGCATAAAAAAAGCCCGGAGCCTTTTGAGAGGCTCCGGGCTTTTATTCATTCAGTTAACGAAAGGCAGGCACGACGTGTTTGATGAACAGCTCGAGTGACTTCTTCTTTTCCGCGTGCGGCAGGCTGTTGTCGCACCAGAAGCTGAATTCATCGACACCCAGCTCCTGGTAATACTTGATCCGCGGAATGATTTCTTCCGGGGTGCCGATCATTGCGGTCCTGTGCAGACTCTCCAGTTCGAACTCCGGACGGTCCTTGAACTTCTCTTCCGGGCTCGGTGCCAAAAACCCATTGACCGGCGTGGTCTTGTTGCCAAACCAGGCGTCGAATGTCCGGTAAAACTTCGCGATCGCGGTGGCGCCGACTTTCCAGCCTTCGGGATCGTTTACCGCATGAACATGGGTGTGACGCAGGACCATCAATTGCGGACGCGGCACGTCGGGGTTGTTGGCCAGTGCCGTTTCGAATTTATTCTTAAGGTCGACCACTTCCTCGTCGCCCTTCATCAGCGGCGTGACCATCACGTTGCAGCCGTTTTTCACGGCAAAATTGTGCGAGTCCGGGTCGCGGGCGGCGATCCACATCGGTGGGGTCTTGATCGGTTTCGGCACGCTGGTGGACGTGGGGAATTTCCAGATTTCACCGTCGTGGGCGTAGTCGCCTTTCCACAATGCCTTGATCACCGGGACCATTTCGCGCAGCGCCTGGCCGCCTTGGGAGGCAGGCATGCCGCCCGCCATGCGATCGAACTCGACCTGATACGCGCCGCGGGCCAGGCCCACTTCCATCCGGCCGTTGCTGATCACGTCGAGCAGTGCGCACTCACCGGCCACCCGCAACGGGTGCCAGAACGGAGCGATGATCGTGCCGGCGCCGAGGTGGATGGTGGTGGTTTTCCCTGCAAGGTAAGCCAGCAACGGCATCGGGCTGGGAGAAATGGTGTATTCCATCGCATGGTGTTCGCCGATCCACACGGTGCTGAATCCGCCGGCTTCGGCCATCAACGTCAGCTCGGTGAGGTCTTCGAACAGTTGACGGTGGCTGACAGATTCATCCCAGCGTTCCATGTGCACGAACAACGAAAATTTCATGACGCTTACCTCATTTTTCCTGGCCGCCAGTGCGTTTCGCGTGGCGATTATTCGTAGACCGCAGTTTAGGTTTTTGCGGGTTTCAAGCGAAGGCCGGCAACGCGCCCATCTTGCCGCGGCAATACACCAGCGGGCTGGTGGGGGATGCCGGAACAATCAGATTCTTCACCGCGCCGACCATGATCGCGTGGTCGCCGCCTTCGTATTCGCGCCACAGCTCGCATTCGATGATCGCGGTCGCGTTGGCCAGCAGCGGATTGCCTAATTCGCTGAGGGTCCAGTCCAGGCCGGCTGCCTTGTCTTTGCCCTTGCGCGCAAACGCATAGGCTTCGTTCTGTTGGGTGCCGGATAGAAAATGGATGGCGAAACGCTTGTTTTTGATCAGCGTCGGATAAGAGTCCGAGGTGTAGTTGGGGCAGAACAGCACCAGCGGCGGGTCCATCGACAGCGAACTGAAAGCGCTGGCGGTAAGGCCAACCACTTCGCCGTCATCGTTGAGCGTGGTGATGACCGTGACGCCGGAAGGGAAGGACCCCATGACGTTCTTGTAGGCGTTCGCGTCGATCATTTTGCTACCTCTGCAGTCGGTGTCCAAGACGATGAGTTTTTGTATGTCTGATGGTATACCGTAATACTTCCAACGCAAGTGCTTTTTCCCGACACTCGTCAGACGGGTTGGCCCGGAGCGGTCGGTTGAGAGCCCTCTAGACAGGCAGTCTAGACGCTGCTGAACCGTTTTTTCAGGAGTAGTCCTTTTGCGCTGCCCCACCAGAAATAGTGGCGGGAGCCCTTGTGGATCGCTGGCATACCATAATATGGTTGGGTTGGTTGCGAGGGCTTTAAGCACTGGCAACATCGATATAAGCGCGCATCGATGCTTTGAGCATGTCGGATCCGCTTCATGGTTTTAGCTAGGCACAACGACAAGAATTCAGGCGAAACGATGACCACTACTAATCCGCACGACTGCACGTCGGCTCCACTGATTGAAAACCACACCGTCGATTACGTCCCGTTAGCCGAACGTCATGGCCGGGCGCGTGATCTGTTCACGCTGTGGTTCAGCACCAATATTGCGCCATTACCGATCGTCACCGGGGCGATGGTGGTTCAGGTCTTTCATCTTGATCTGCTCTGGGGGCTGATCGCGATTGCGCTGGGACACCTGATAGGCGGGGTGGTCATCGCTCTGGCTTCGGCGCAGGGTCCGCGTATGGGGATTCCTCAAATGGTCCAGAGTCGGGGGCAATTTGGGCGCTACGGCGCGCTGCTCATCGTGTTCTTCGCCGCGCTGATTTACGTCGGGTTCTTCATCTCCAACATCGTACTGGCCGGGCAGTCGATCCACGGCATGGCGCCGTCGGTACCATTGCCTGTCGGGGTCATCATCGGTGCCCTGAGCGCCACCGCGATTGGCGTCATCGGCTACCGCTTCATTCATACGTTGAACCGCATCGGCACCTGGGTGATGGGCAGTGCGTTGCTGGCCGGTTTCGTGATGATGTTCAGCCAGGACCTGCCGCTGGATTTCTTCAGTCGGGGCAGTTTCAACCTGTCCGGTTTCTTGGCCACGGTGTCGTTGGGGATCATCTGGCAAATCAGTTTTTCGCCCTACGTGTCCGATTACTCGCGCTATCTGCCGTGCGATATCGGTATCGCCAAACCGTTCTGGGCAACGTATTTCGGCGCGACACTGGGGACGATTCTGTCGTTCAGCTTTGGCGCCGTCGCGGTACTGGCAACGCCCGAAGGCACCGAAGCGATGGCGGCGGTCAAGCAATCCACCGGCGTGTTGGGGCCGATTCTGATGGTGCTGTTTTTGCTCAATATCATCAGCCACAACGCACTCAATCTGTATGGCGCGGTGCTGTCCATCGTCACCTCGATCCAGACCTTCGCCGGCAACTGGACGCCGAGCATCCGGGTGCGGGTCATCCTGTCCGGCATCATCCTCGTCGGTTGCTGCGTGGTGGCAGTGAGCGCCTCGGCGGACTTCATCTCGCAGTTCATCGGGCTGATCCTGGCGCTGCTGCTGGTGTTGGTGCCTTGGGCGTCGATCAACCTAATCGATTTCTACTTGATCAAGCGCGGCAACTACGACATCGCCTCGATTTTCCGGGCCGATGGCGGCATCTACGGACGTTTCAATCCCCATGCGATCATCGCGTATTTCAGCGGTATCGCCGTGCAGCTGCCGTTCGCCAATACCGCGCTGTATGTGGGTCCGTACGCTGACTACATTCACGGCGTCGACCTGTCATGGCTAGTGGGTCTGGCCGTGACCTGCCCGCTGTACTACTGCCTCGCGACGCGCAGTAAAATCCAGGCAGGCAGGGCGGCGAAGCTGGGTTATACCGACTGATCCAATCCCGCTAAACCGAACGCCCCGCATGGAGAACGCGGGGCGTTTTTGTTTGGGGCAGCGAGGCGATGACCCTCTCTCATGAGAGCAATGTGCGAACCCGCTTCTGCCCGACGGCTGCATGAGCGAACTTGTTCGCGAGCACTGCGATTGTGGTGGGGTCAAATGGACCGCGTCGCAGCCTCGCGTTGCTCGTCAGCTCCTACAGGTCAAGGTCGTTCGGGACAGTTGCGTCTGGCCTCATATGTGTAGGAGCTGCCGAGCAACGCGAGGCTGCGAAGTGGTGTGTCAGACAGAATACGTTGGGCCGTCTCGCTAACCCATTGTCGATTACAGATCGCGGCCTTGATTGTTCGGGGTCGGCATAGTGCCCATGCCTGGGCTTGCTGCTGCCCGCAGGGCGCACATCAGCAGATTTCCCACCCGGCAGAAACAACAATGCCCTCACAAGGAGGGCATCGTCACGGCTGCAGCCAACGGCGGATCAGTGCGCGCCGGCGGCTTTGTTCAGATCGCTTTCGCTCCAGTGCGTGTAGACGCAGGCGTCGGCGCTTGCCCAGCGTACGCACACCGGGTCGCCGGCTTTCAATGGCATGCCGCTGGCGGACAGTGCCTTGACCGTCATCGCGGTGCTGCTTGACGTCACCACCGCACAGGTCTGGCTTTCGCCTAAAAACAGCACCTCGGTGACCTTCGCCGCCACCTCATTCCAGCCTGTCGCCAGCGGCTGAATGCCCGCTTGGTCAGCACTTAACGCCACCGCTTTCTCCGGACGAATCATCAACAGCACGTCCTGGTCGGTCTGCAGATTGGCGGTCAGTCGAATCGACAACGGCTTGCCCTCGAACGTCGCCACGCCGTTGCCTTGCGCCTTGAGCTTGAGGAAGTTCGAATTGCCAAGAAACGAAGCCACGAAGGCGTTCGGCGGGTTCTGGTACAAGTCATACCCGCTGCCCAGTCCGACGATTTTGCCGTGACTGAAAATCGCGATCCGCTGGGACAAACGCATGGCCTCTTCCTGATCGTGGGTCACGTACACGATGGTGATGCCCAGGCGGCGGTGCAGCTGACGCAGCTCATCCTGCAGGTCTTCGCGCAGCTTTTTGTCGAGGGCGCCGAGCGGTTCGTCCATCAGCAGAATGCGTGGCTCGTACACCAGCGCACGGGCAATGGCGACACGCTGCTGCTGACCGCCCGACAGTTGGGACGGGCGACGATGAGCGAATTGATCGAGCTGAACCAGCTTGAGCATGGCGTCCACGCGCTTCTCGCGTTCGGCCGCGGCCAGCTTGCGGATCGCCAGCGGAAACGCGATGTTGTCGCGCACCGACAGATGCGGGAACAGCGAATACCGCTGAAAGACCATGCCGATGTCACGCTTGTGCGGCGGCACGTTCACCAGCGACTTGCCGTTGACCAGAATCTCCCCGGAAGTGGGGTGCTCGAAACCTGCGAGCATCGACAGCGTGGTGCTTTTGCCCGAGCCGCTGGAGCCGAGGAAGGTCAGGAATTCGCCATCCTGGATGTCCAGGGAAATATCGTCGACGGCCGCGAAGTCGCCGTAGTGCTTGTTCAGGTTGCGCAGGCTGACCAGGGTTCGCTGATCCTGTTGCGCGGGGTCTTTGATCACGGCACTCATGAAGGCATCCTCGCTTCGTTGCGGCGACGCAAGGTCGCGGCGATAAACATGACCAGCATCGACAGGGCGATCAACAGCGTCGACGCGACGGCGATGACCGGGGTGAGATCCTGGCGCAGGGTGGTCCACATTTTGACGGGTAGGGTTTGCAGGTTCGGACTGGCCATCATCACGCTGAGCACGACTTCATCCCACGACACCAGGAACGCAAACAGCGCGCCGGCGACCATGCCCGGACGAATACCTGGAAACGTCACCTTCATCACTGCCTGAATGCGCGAGGCGCCACAGATCACGGCGGCGTCTTCAATGGACTGATCGAACAGCTTCAGCGAGTTGATGATCGAGATGATCGTGAACGGCAGCGCAACGATGACGTGGCTGACCACGAAAGAAAACATCGTGCCGGTCAGGCCGAGCTTGAGAAACAGCGCGTACACCGCGACCGCAATGATCACCAGCGGCACGATCATCGGCAGCGTGAAAATGCCGTACAGAAAATCGCGTCCCGGAAAGCGTCCGCGCACCAGGGCGAAAGCGGTCGGCACACCGAGCGCCACCGCACAGATCGTGGTCAGTACCGCGACTTTGAGGCTGGCGAGCGCCGCATCCATCCACTCCGGATTACTGAAGAATTGCTGGTACCACTTGAGCGTCCAGCCGGGGGGCGGGAACACCAGCCATTGGGACGATCCGAACGACAGCAGCACGATGAACACGATCGGCAGGATCAGGAACAGCGCGATCAGTCCGGTGACCGAATACAGGCCCCAGCGCAGGCGCGGACTCATGGCATTGGGCGTCAGGAGCATGGCGGTTTACCTCGCGGAATTGGCGCCGACCGGGGATTCCGGTTGCAGCTTCAGATAGAAGTAGAACAGCACCAGCGTGATGACGATCAGCAATGCCGCCGCCGCACTCGCCAACCCCCAATTGAGGAATGACTGCACCTGTTGCACGATAAATTCAGGCAGCATCATGTCTTGTGCGCCGCCCAGCAGGGCAGGGGTCACGTAGTACCCCAGCGACATGACGAACACCATCAACCCACCCGAGAACAGACCCGAGCGGCACAGCGGCAGGAACACTTTGAAGAAGTTGGTCCAGGGGCTCGCGCCGCAGATGGAGCCAGCCTGAAGCACCATCGGATCGATCGCCGCCATCGTGGCCTGCAACGGCAGCACGATGAACGGAATCATGATGTAGCTCATGCCGATCACCACGCCGGTCAGGTTGTGCACCATTTCCAGCGGCTGATCGATGATCCCCACTGCCATCAGCGCCTTGTTGATCACGCCCGACGCCTGCAACAGCACCAGCCAGGAGTAGGTGCGCGCCAGCAGACTGGTCCACATCGACAGCAGCACGATGTTGAGCATCCAGCGCCCCCAGCCGCGTGGCACCAGGGTGATCGCCCACGCCAGCGGAAAGCCCAGCAGCAGACTGAACAGCGTCACCAGGCCTGCCACCGAAAAGGTGTTGAACAACACGCGCGCGTAAGCGGAATTGGCGAACAGTTGCTCGTAATTACCAAGCCCCGGCGTCGGCTCGAGCACGCCTCTCAACAGCAGGCCGATCAATGGTGCGAAGAAGAACAGCCCGAGAAAGATCAGCGCAGGCAGCAGATTGCGACTGCCGCGCCAGCGTTGCGACAGCGGCACCGGCAACCGGGTCGTGACGGCTTGAGGGGGTACCGCGCCGGCGGTGCTGGATGCACCCCCGGCAGGGTTGGATTGACGGGCTGTGATGGCCGTCATTTTTATTTGACCAGCCATTCGTTCCACCGTGTCGCGATCGCCGAGCCGTTCTTGGCCCAGTACGCGAAGTCGAGAGTGATTTGATCCTTGGCGTAGGCGGTCGGCAGGTTCGGCGCGAGCGTCGAATCAAGGCGCTGAACGCTGTCAAGGTTGACCGGCGCGTAGGCGGTCAGGCTGGAGAAGTCGGCCTGACCCTTGGCGCTCGACGCTTCAGCGATCAGCTTCATGGCAGCGTCCTTATTCTTCGCGCCTTTGGGCACGACCAGGAAATCGGCCATGACCAGGTTCTGTTTCCAGCTCACGCCAACCGGGGCTGCGTCTTGCTGCAGGGCGTAGACACGACCGTTCCAGAACTGCCCCAGCGAAGCTTCACCCGAGGCCAGCAGTTGCTGCGACTGCGCGCCGCCTCCCCACCAGACGATGTCTTTCTTGATCGTGTCGAGCTTCTTGAACGCGCGGTCGAGGTCCAGCGGATAGAGCTTGTCGGCAGGCACGCCATCGGCCAGCAACGCAAGTTCGAGCACGCCAGGGCTTGGCCATTTGTACAGCGCGCGTTTGCCGGGATAGGTTTTGGTGTCGAAGAGGGCGGACCAGTCTTCAGGCTTGGCTTTGCCCAGCTTGCTTTCGTTGTATCCGAGTACGAACGAAAAGAAGAAGGAGCCGACGCCATGGTCGGACACGAAGCGAGGGTCGAGGCGATCTTTTTTGATCACGCTGAAGTCGAGGGGTTCGAGCAGGCCTTCGCTCGCGGCGCGCAAGGCAAAGTCGGCTTCAACATCGACCACGTCCCACTGCACGTTGCCGCTTTCAACCATCGCCTTGAGTTTGCCGTAGTCGGTCGGACCGTCCTGGACCACTGCGATGCCCGACGCTTTGGTGAAAGGTGCCGCCCACGCCTGCTTCTGCGCATCCTGGGTCGAACCGCCCCAGCTGACGAAGTTGACGCTGTCAGCGGCGATCGCCGCGTGACATGAGAGCGCTAATACACCCGCTGTCAGAACCGCTGTTGCACGTTGAATCAACACCATTTTCACGCCCTCATTTGTTGTGTTTTTGAGCGGGCTGCAATTGCCCGCCTGTCGGGAGCAGTGGGTCCTTGACGCAATCGTCGGGACCATGAAAAACGGGGCCGGTCAGGAGCTGTTGTTTGTGCTGTCCCTCACGGGCGCACCTGACTGAAAATTGCTCGGCCTACGGAATGTCATATTATGGTATTCCAAACTTTCTGCAAGCACTTTGCCGCTTGAGAATGTCTCGAATCCTGAATTTCTTATCTGTTAAAGCCCAACGTTTACGGGGTGAAAGCTGGATTGGCCGGCGAATCGTCCACTCGGCCATACGCGGTTCTTCACCCTGAAAACGGAATGCTTTCAACCACTTCCAGATCATATCCAGTCAGTCCCGCGTACTTGAGCGGCGGCCCCAGATGGCGCAATTTCCCGACGCTAATGTCTTGCAGGATCTGCGCCCCGGTGCCGACTTCGGAATAAATCCGCGACTGAGAGCGGGTGTACTGGCGAGGCGGTTTGGTGAGCTGTGGAATGCGTTCAAGCAGCGCCTGGGACGATTCATGATTGGCGAGCACCACCACCACCCCGCAGCCTTCTTCGGCGACCTTTTGCAGTGCAGCCCACAGCGTCCAGTTGGCCGGGCCGCTGTATTCGGCGCCCACCAGATCACGCAGGGGATCGACCACATGCACGCGCACCAACGTGGCTTTTTCGCGATGGATATCGCCCATGACCATAGCCATATGGACGCCGCCTTCGATGCGATCTTCGTAGCTGATCAGACGGAAGGTGCCGTGTACCGTCGGCAGTTCTCGTTCGCCGATGCGAACAATGGTGTGCTCGGTGCTCAGACGGTAGTGGATCAGGTCAGCGATGGTGCCGATGCGGATACCGTGTCTGGCAGCGAACACTTCCAGGTCCGGGCGCCGGGCCATGGTGCCGTCGTCATTCATGACTTCGACGATGACCGATGCGGGGGAAAAGCCGGCCAGCCGGGCCAGGTCGCAGCCGGCTTCGGTATGACCGGCGCGGGTCAACACGCCGCCTTCACGGGCGCGCAACGGAAAGATGTGGCCGGGCTGAACCAGATCGTCGGCGCACGCATCAGCGGCGACGGCAGCTTCGACAGTGCGGGCCCGGTCGGCGGCCGATATGCCGGTCGTGACGCCGCTGGCCGCTTCGATAGAGACGGTGAACGCGGTGGCGAACACGCTGCCATTGCTCGGGACCATCTGTTCCAGACCCAGGCGCTGGCAATGCTCATCGGTGAGCGTCAGGCAAATCAGGCCGCGCGCTTCACACGCCATGAAGCTGATGGCCTGAGCTGTGCATCGATCTGCGGCGAGCAACAGGTCACCTTCGTTTTCTCGGTCTTCGTCATCGACCAGCAAAACCATCTTGCCTTGGCGGTAGTCTTCGATGATGTCTTCGATGCGGTCGAACGCCATGCGCGGGATCTCGGTGTCGTGGAATTAAAATCGTGGTATACCATAAGACAGAATATTTCACAGATTCGTCCTTTTTGAAACACCCTTGTCAAACGGAGAGATCGCGATGAAAGCCTATTGGATTGCCCACGTAGACGTGACGGACCCTCAGCAGTACAGCGAATACACCCAGCGCGGGCCGGCGGCGTTCAAGCTGTACGGCGGAAAATTCCTCGCCCGGGGCGGTCGCTCCGAGGCACTGGAAGGTCGTGAAACGCCCCAGCGCACAGTGATCATCGAGTTTGAGTCGTATGAGCAGGCAGTTGCCTGTTACCGCTCGCCCCAATATCAGGAAGCGATGAGCCATCGACAAGGAGCCGCGCAGGCGCAGATCGTGATTGTGGAGGGGTTTGAAGGGTAGGGAGGGCGCACGATTCCCACGGGAAACGCGGAATCTGTAGGAGCGAACTTGTTCGCGAGGCCGTGTGCAGGAAGCCCTGAATCAAGCCTCGCCGACAAGTTGTCTGCTACAGGAGCAACGCGTGTATTCAGCATTCCGGCTCAGCGAATGAAATGCACTTTTC
Source organism: Pseudomonas rosaeacicularis (assembly GCF_057128745.1). Lineage (NCBI taxonomy): Bacteria > Pseudomonadati > Pseudomonadota > Gammaproteobacteria > Pseudomonadales > Pseudomonadaceae > Pseudomonas > Pseudomonas rosaeacicularis. The sequence continues at coordinate 61,580 of NZ_JBSKHT010000016.1, read as the reverse complement.
CGGTGTCGTCGTTGCCGACGTAGAGGCCATACACCCCGGCCTGGCGCTCGATGATGTAGCGTTCGAGGATTTGCCTGATGGCGGGGTAGTAGATCTCGTCCCATGGGATGTCTTCAGGGGCGAAGAAGCGACAGTCGAGGGTTTCAGGACCGAACTGCCCGGTGTTCTCGAGGGCGATCGCGCGGAACACGATGTACACCTCGCTGATCTGCGGCACGCTGAAGATCGAATAGGGCGAGATGATCTCGGCTCTAACGCCGCTTTCTTCCCAGACCTCACGCAGCGCCGCCTGCTCGGTGGTCTCGCCGCTTTCCATGAAGCCGGCCGGCAAGGTCCAGGTGCCGGGACGCGGCGGGATTGCACGCTGGCACAGCAGATATTTGCCTTCCTGCTCAAGGATGCAGCCGGCGATGATCTTCGGATTGACGTAATGGACGTAGTGACAGCCTGCGCACATCAGCCGCTCATGGGTATCGCCGGTTGGCACGCACTGACTCAGGTCAGTGCTGCCACATTGCGGACAAAAGCGCGGAAGAGGCATGTCAACGTCCTATGCGGGGTTCCTTCAGGGCTACCGGAACGACGATGTCGCGGGCCTTGCTGCCATCGTCCTGTTTGGATTTCAGGTAATCCATCGCCACCTTCGCGGCATTGCGCACATGGTCAACCGACGCCTGGTGTGCCGCCAGCGGATCGCCGCTCTTGATCGCCGCGACGATTTTTTCCATTTCCTGATTGCTCGCGCCGCGACGGTTCTCCTGGGAAACGGAGGTCGCGCGCAAGTAGCTGATACGGGCTTGCAACTGGCGCAACTGGGTCGCGGCGATGTGGTTGCCCGAACCCTCCAGCAGCACGTCGTAAAAACCCTGGACCGAATCCAGCACCTGCTGCAGTTCGCCTTCCGCGAGCGCCTTGCGGTTCTCTTCGAGGGCTTTTTCCAGGGCACGAATGTCTTTGGCCTTGGCGCGCAGAGTGAACAGCTGAACGATTAATCCTTCCAGCACGCAGCGCAGTTCATAGATGTCGCAGGCGTCTTCGAGGGTGATGATGGCGACGCTTGGGCCTTTGGCGTCGGCGAATTCCACCAGCCCTTCGGACTCCAGGTGGCGCAGCGCTTCACGCACCGAGGTACGGCTGACACCGAGGCGTTCGCACAGGTCACGTTCGACCAGACGATCACCGGGCATGAGCTGGAAGTTCATGATCGCGCTGCGCAGTTTGTCCAGCACGATTTCCCGCAGGGTGATGGGGTTGCGATTGACCTTGAAGCTGTCGTCGAGTGGCAGGCGTTTCATGGGGTCCGCTCTGAAAGTGGGTGTCCGGACAGCAAAAACGGCTCGGGCAGCAAGTCCGCAGTCATGTCAGACAGCCAACGGGTTGGCTGGGGCCGGCCCGTTGGAGGGCCGGGCCGAAATTGTGCCGGAGTTTATCATGCCGTTTGCTCCCCACCACCCGGCGCGCCTGGAAGGTCCCGCGCCGGAGTTAAAGACAGCTCTCGCCGCAGGTTGCGTCAGGCAAATACCGGCAAGGGCCCCAGTTTTCCCAAGTGATAGACCATCGGTGTGACAGGCTCGGCGGGCAGGATCAGGTTGCGCACCTCGCCAACGATGATCGCGTGGTCGCCGCCGTCGTATTCACGCCACAGCTCGCACTCGATGATCGCCGTCGCATTGTTCAGCAGCGGGTTGCCCAGCTCGCTCAGATGCCACTCGATGCCTTTGGCCTTGTCCTTGCCTTTGCCGGCGAAGGCGTAGGCGTAGGCTTTCTGGTCTGCGGACAGCAAATGGATCGCAAAGCGTTTGCTGTCGCGCAGGATCGGGTAGGTGTCCGACGCGTAGTTGGGGCAGAACAGCACCAGCGCGGGGTCGATGGACAGCGCACTGAATGCGCTGGCCGTGATGCCGACGAGGGCGCCGTCCGGATCCAGCGTGGTGACCACAGTGACGCCGGAGGGAAAGGACGCCATGACGTCTTTGTAAATCCCGGGTTCGATCATTTCAGCAGCCTCGTTTAACGCATCACGAAAGGGTCGGGCATCGGTTCTTGCGAAAGGTTGATCCACACCGTTTTCAGCTCGGTATAGGCCAGCACCGAATCGATGCCACTCTCGCGACCGTAGCCGCTGTTCTTGAAACCGCCGATGGGCGCCATGGCCGAGACCGCGCGGTAGGTGTTGACCCAGATGATCCCGGAGCGAACGTCGCGCGCCAGACGGTGCGCGCGCCCCAGATCGCGAGTCCAGATGCCGGCTGCCAGGCCAAACTGCGAGTCATTGGCGATGGCCAGCGCATGGGCCTCGTCCTTGAAACGGATGACCGAGGCCACGGGCCCGAAGACCTCTTCCTGCATGATCTTCATCGAATTGCGGTCGCACTCCAACAACGTCGGCTCGTAATACCAGCCTTCGCTGTCCAGCTGCGCACGTTTGCCACCGGTGCGCAAGCGCGCGCCTTCAGCCAGTGCGTCAGCGACCAGGCCTTCGACCACCTCCAATTGCTGGGCAGTGGCCATCGGGCCCATTTCGCTGGTTTCATCCTGCGGGTTGCCGATGCGGATGCGTTGCGCGCGTTGAACCAGGCGTTCGACGAATTCGTCGTAGATTTCATCCTGTACCAGCAACCGCGAGCCCGATACGCAGCTCTGGCCGGAGGCCGCGTAGATGCCGGCGATGGCGCCATTGATCGCGCTGTCGAGGTCGGCGTCGGCAAAAATGATGTTTGGCGACTTGCCCCCCAGTTCCAGCGACAGTCTGGCGAAGTTTTCGGCGCTGCTGCGCACCACATGGCGAGCGGTCGTCGCGCCGCCGGTGAAGGCAATCTTGCGCACCAGTGGATGGCGGGTGAGGGCGGCGCCGGTGCTTGGACCGTAACCGGTGACCACGTTGACGACGCCCGGCGGAATGCCTGCTTCCAGTGCCAGGCGCGCCAGTTCAAGCACGGTGGCGGAGGCATGTTCCGAAGGCTTGAGCACGATGGTATTGCCGGCGGCCAGGGCTGGCGCGAGCTTGATCGCGGTCAGGTAAAGCGGGCTGTTCCAGGGAATGATCCCGGCCACCACACCCATCGGTTCGTGCACGGTGTAGGCAAACAGGTCGGGCTTGTCCAGGGGCAGCGTGCCGCCTTCGAGCTTGTCGGCCAGGCCAGCGGTGTAGTGGAAGAACTCCGGCAAGTAGCTCACCTGGCCGCGGGTTTCGCGAATCAGTTTACCGTTGTCGCGGCTTTCCAGCTGCGCGAGCTGTTCTTTGTTTTCAGCAATAAGGTCACCCAGCCGGCGCAGCAGTTTGCCGCGTGCGGTCGCCGTGAGCTTGCGCCAGGCCGGGTTTTCGAAAGCCTTTTGCGCGGCCTGAACGGCGCGATCGACATCCGCTTCGTCGGCATCCGGCAGTTCGGCCCAAGGCTTTGCCAGTGCTGGATTGAGGCTTTCGAAGGTCTTGCCTGAAAGCGCATCGACCCATTGGCCATCGATGCACATCTGGAATCGGGTGAGCGTCATGCAACGATCTCCTTTGCCGGGTTGTGTTGAGACTGCGCTCTGCGAAGGAAGTCCAGCAGCACCTGGTTGACCAGTCGCGGCGACTCCACCGGCATCATATGCCGCTGCTCGGGAAGTATCGCCACTTCGGCGCCATGAATGCGCATCGCCAACTGACGCGCCATGTCCGGCGTAGAACCCGGATCAAGCTCGCCGGTGGCAATCAGCGTCGGCGCCTGAATCTCGCCCAGGTCGTCGGCGCGGTACATGTCCTGCGTGGCGAACAGCTTGTAAGTGGTCAGGTAACCCTGAGGATCGTTGCTCGCGAGAATCTGCCGGATCGCCGCAATCTGAGCTGGGTTCGCGGCTTGATATTCGCGACTGAACCATCGGGTCAGCGCCTCGGCTGCATTGGCGTCCGGACCATGCTCCGCCGCCTGGCTGGTGCGGGCGATGACGCTCGCACGTTGCTCGGCGCTGCGGTTGAAGACGCTGTTGAGAACGACCATGCCGGACAAATGCTCCGGGAAGTGCAGGGCAAATGCCCGCGCCACCAGGCCGCCCATGGAAAAACCGATCACCGTGGCGCTTGGCACGCCCAGGTGTTCCAGCAGTTCGCGCAGTTGCTCGGCATAGCCCGACAATCCGGTGTCCGGGTCAGGGCGCGGACTGGCTCCATGCCCCAACATGTCATAGGCAACGACACGATAGTGCGGGGACAAACCGACGATTTGTCCGCCCCACATCTCTTTGTTCAAACCGACCCCGTGGATCAATACCACGGGGTGGCCTTGGCCGGTCGCCAGGTAACTGGTGCCGGCCGGGGTGAGTTCAGCGGTGAGCCGAATCATGGAGCGCTCCTGCACAGGCCTTATTAGTATTCAGGACGACAATTACTGCGCTTTTTCAGCGGCCAGTTCTTCCAGGTCCATGTAGCGATTGCCAATGCGCGGGTGCAGACGGCCGCCGTTGGCAGCACCGAGCACCACGACGATTTCGTCGGCGCGCGGCGAGTCTTCGATCTGCATTTCCAGCGTGATGTAGTGCGAGCGCAGGCCTTCATCGTCCTTGTTCATCATAGGGATCTGGATCGAGGTGCCCGGTCCGCCGCGCTTGTTGGTAAAGCTCAGGTAGCTCTTGGCCTTGACCGCCTCACGGTAGTGGTTGCCAAAGCGCAGGGTATGAATCACCGCCGAGGCGTGTTCGATTTCACCGTCCGCACCCACGACTGCCGCCTTGCCGTAGGCTTGGATCTTGTCGGCGCCACCGATGAGAGCAGCGAGGCGCTCAACCATCAGCGCACCCAGCTCAGAGCAATTGGCGCGAATTTCAGGTTTCAGGTCGTCAACGAAACCGCGACCGTGCCACGGGTTCTTGATGACGGCAGCAAGGCCGACCATGGTCACTGGCGTATCCGTAGGCTTGCCGCCTTCGATCAGGGTTTCTTCGATGTAGCTGACGATTTTACGAATTTCGAAACTCATGAGGTGCTCCCAGGGTTCTTCATCAGAGTGTGCGTGGGTTTGTACTTGGTCTGATGGTATACCATAAGATTGGGCCTGCAAATGTTTTGTGCACTCTGCCCAAAGAATTGGATGTAAAGCGGTCGAAACACTGCTTTTTAGCGGGGGGGCGGCGGGGGCTGTAGTCTTGGTTTGTTGCCGCTAACCGATTGTGCAGGGTTGAAACGTCATGTGGTCGGAGCAGGGGTCCAACGAGGGCAAGTGCGAGTGCGTGTATACGTGCATCGTTTCGCAATTTGCGATGAGATGAGTAGCCGCTATCGTGAACTCATCGGTCTCGCCATTCATGCCTCGTAGTCGCAAGCGATCCAGTTTCAACATCCGCTTGAGAAAAGCTAACAACATTTCGACCTTCTCGCGTTAATGGCGAGACTGCACATATCCCGGCGTCCGCGCGATGCGGCGCGCCACATGACGAGCCGCTTCTGAGCGTTGCGGGCGATCTTACGAAACGCAATGTTCGGGCAGCACTTGGCTTTCATCGGACACGTCGCGCAGTCGGTTTTACATCCACGATCACGCCATGCTCAGAGGTTGCCGGTTTAACTACGCAAGGCGTTACGGTCGGACGTAGATTGTGCCGACGACCGAATTAATTGATGAGATACACCGAAGGTGTCTGACCCAATACTCGGCGAAACATGGTCGCGAACGCAGCGGAGCTTTCATACCCCATTTCTAGGGCAACGGTGGTCACACTGTGGCCGGCGGCCAGTCGTGAAAGTGCCAGAACGACGCATGCTCGTTGACGCCATTGCCCAAAGCTAAGGCCTGTTTGCTCTCGAAAACGGCGAGTGAATGTCCGCACACTTATGAATAACGAATCAGCCAATTGTTGGGCAGACAGGTTGATATCCGGCGCCATCAGGAAGGTTTTACAGCTAGCCAGTAACCGCTCATTGGTTGGCATAGGAATATGCAAAGGGAGTTCGTTTGCGCGTCTTATTTCGTGCAACAGAAGACTGATCAGCACGCCGTCTCGACCCTCATCTTCGTACTTCAAAGGCAAATCCACGGCTTCCTGAAGCAGATGGCGCATCAATGCGCTCACCTCAATCACTTGGCATTGCTGTTGATTGATCGGGGATCGGTCGGGCTCGATGTACAAACTGTGAGTCCTGACACCAAGAAAGAGCACTTCGTGGGATACCTGCGGCGGAATCCAGACCGCGCGTTGTGGCGGCACGACCCATGTACCAAGGCTCGTAGTTACCTGCATGACGCCTTTCGATCCATACAGCAATTGAGAACGCCGATGGCTGTGCATCGGTAGGCGATACCCATGTTCATAGTCTGTGCTGATAGCCACGACGTTACGAGGGGTGGAATCCAGAGTAGCGATGGAAGCATTGTGCATCGTGATGATCCATGAGGCTTTGGCCGGAACGAAAACACGGTTGGCTTGTTCGCTAAGGTCGTCCAGGCGCCGCATCAATAAGATGCCTGCTGAATAATCGTAGAGCAATGGAAGATACTGGATGAGCCTTTTGATCCTCGCAGCCTTTGGCTGCCTGACTGGAGTGACGACTGTGCTGTTCGGGTTCGGCGGCGGCTTTGTGGTCGTGCCGCTGGTCTATCACGTGTTGATTTCCGGTCACAGTCCCGGCGAGCCCGGTTATGACTCTGCGATGCAAATTGCGGTCGCTACTTCAACTGCTGTCATGGTGATCAACGCATCGACAGCAACGTTCAAACAGCATCGGGCTGCAAAACTTGTTCGTGGCTACATCTGGCCGCTGGCAGGTTACATCGCACTTGGTTCGGTCGCTGGAGCAGTGCTGACCAGTGCAATGAGCAGTAACTCAGTCCGGGTAGCGTTCGTGGTTTACCTGTGGCTGACCATCGCTGACTGCCTGTTTCGCGAGGGGTTTATAAAGAGCTCAGGTCACACCAAAAGCATTGTCCGTGCGATACCTATCAAGGGTTTCACGATAGGAACGGTTGCTACTCTGCTGGGTGTAGGGGGCAGCGTTATGACCGTGCCGTTAATGCGCAGAGCCGGTTTGAGCATGGCTCAATCATCGGCACTGGCGAACCCCTTGAGCCTGCCAGTAGCGCTAGTAGGGTCGCTGATGTACGGAGTCAGCGGGCAGCTCGATACGGCGGGTATAAATAACGGTTTTCTGGGATACATCTACCTCCCCGCATTTGGTTTATTGACCGTCGGTTCGTTGATCGGTGTTCGCCTGACAATCCCTCTTGCAGGTCGTATCCCGGACAACCTTCATGCACGCATTTACGTTGCGCTGCTCATACTTGTGTTGATAGCGCTTGGTATCAATTAGCTAACGACTGAAAAAACTGGCTTGCGACACAAGGGTAAATGACTTTGCCGGACGTTTAACCATGCTCTACATCAGTCAGGTAGTTCGTGGAATAAGCGAAAAACGCTGGGCCTCCCTGGGCGGCCCTCCAACGGGCTAGAGGATCAGTCAGCGATAAGCGCTCGGGAAGTACTTCAGCCAGCGCCTCCTCATCGAGTTCTTCGAGGTACTCACGACCAGCATGCGGATCATCCACTCGGGATCAATAGAAGGACGGCCAATTGGGCTATAGAAATCGGTGAGGTGATGGTGTAGGTCCCTAAGGTCGAGACACCGATCAATGCTGCGCAGCAGATGATTTTTAAGATGTGATGCTCAATGTTGAATGAGTAAAACAGCCGATCCTGCCTACTCGATGACTGTCCCATCATGCTGCTTACTCTTGCGCTGGCCGATGTGTAGATTTTTCCGCAAGCCGGGCAGGAGAGCTACTTATTAGATAAGTCGGTCAAAAAGAATCAGTCAAAGAACTCCATACCTGCGTAAGGCTGGCGCCGACATTGATCAAGCCGCGAAGCCAGACTGCCAACATGCAACTCCAGTCGGTGTTTGTCGGGGTCAGAGAAATAAAACGAGTCACCCTCGCTCGAATTGGTTTTCCATTCGATAGCATTCCGTGACCGCAAGGAAGAAGTGATGCCTGCAAATTCGCTTTGCCCTACTGTAAAAGCATAGTGCGTGTAATCCGGGTGTTTTTCCGAAACGCGTTTCTCGTCGAGCGCCAAGCAGAGCCAGAGATCGCCTACGGTAAGATAGGCCCCCGTTTCCCAGCGCGCAGCCAATCTAAAACCGAGTAATTCCACATAAAATTCGACACTGCGAGGAAGGTTAGCAGTTGCCAAAGTAAGGTGATTCAAGCCAGTCAGCATGAGCAGCCATCCATAACACGTCCATGAAGAGGCTTGAGGATACCCATGTCGACCTTTTCAACACAATCGGCCGAAAGCGGACGTTTGTGACTGGCCCATAGCGATTCCTTTTAGCTTGGAATCTCCCGGCAACTGAACGACTACGTTGATGGCACTGTCTCGTGCATTCGATTATCAGGGCTCATCCGAGATATCGGCGCCTTTTACAGGCAGGGGGCCAATAAACATTCGTTTCAGGCGCTCACGGCCGATGACACGTGCCAGTTCTGCGATGACGCAATACATGAGTATCAGCGTGATCAGCAAGATCTGAACGGCCCAGAAACGAGGCCAGTTCATCGATGACCACAGCAGCGCGTTCGCCTCGAGAAAACCAGAGGCCTCTTTCCACTGGTCGTAGAGTCGCTCCAGGTAATGAACAACGAGCGCAACAAAGGCATAGATGAGTGTTTTCCAGGCGACGTTCCAGATCAGCGGCTTATCGGGAAATCGATTGATGAATGGCAGCATATCGGCAACCAATACAGACTTGCCCAATATCAGAGCAGCGATCAGGACTGACGTTGATACAGGCAAGTCTACCCCCGAGCCCTTGACCATGAGCGCGCGAATCAGGGCCACAATGTGCAAAATAACGAAGAAAAAAACGGTCGGCGGAAGCACCTTCATGAATTCATGTTTGATTTTGAGCATAACTGTTTTCATTGGGGCATCCTTAGAGCGTCACACCCTTCGCATGTAGTGTATTCAAATCCTGATGGCCACCCTGACGAGAACCCGAGGTAGGGGAAGCTATTTATACAATGCTTGTTATGCATTGACTGTGTCCCTTGCCCAGCCCGTGATAGCGATGTCAGGGGCGCTACTTTCCGGTCCTGCGTACGAACGCCTAAAGCGAGTCGAAGCGCTCAATCCAAAGTCACTGGCCCATACGTTCGAGCGTATCTCGCATTGGCTCAACTGAGACCTTAACAAAGCCGTCAAGGGGCCTGCTTAGCTCTTCAATCATCAACACAGCGGCCGAACTGCTGAGTGCGCACATCATCAGAGCCCCAATCACCGTGCCGTTAGCTTTAGCAAAAAGGCCAAAGCATCCGAAAATAATCGAAAGCCAGGCCACCAGCACTAGCAACAGAGTCAGCGGGATTGAACCGTGTGCCTGCAAAAGTGTGAGCCAGCGTGCCGCGAAAATCTCGTCAACGAGTTGCAATGACTGTGCTTTAGCCGCCTGCTGAGTATCGTCGGCAGGGGTGAGCGCCTGAATGCTGCTTTGCAGGCCTTCCGAGCGTGCAATCGCTTGCGCTCCATTCAATTGGGACAGTCTTGCACTGTCGCCTGACTCCAGGCTTTCTACGGCTTGAGCGTAATTGTGCTTGAGCGCTACGCGGATGACGTCGGTCTGGGGCCCATACCGAGCGAGATCTCGATCAAGCTGAATGACTAATGCAGCGTTTTGGACCAGTTCATTGCTAGCGGTGTCGTAAGTGTTCTTTGCCGACGAGATCAACAGTCCCAAAACCAGTGCAGCCAGCGTAGCGATCAGCCCAGTGGCCAGCTTCACGACACCGATCGAATCGTCGCTCAAATGATGGTCCGGCAATTTTTCTCGCACGTACAGGCCTAGAAGGGCGCTGCCAAAGACACATATGAATACAGCTGCAGCAATCGCCAAATGAGACAAGTCTATTTCCTCAGGTCACTGTCACGTTTGCAAAAGGTCGACGGGAGAGTGACATTATTGTGGAGGGAACATGTCAGTATTTCGACGTCGTTAATGCTTCAGAACTACAAAAGCTAAAGATTTGCGAAAACTCCTTTAAATAATAGTTAAGTTTTCGGGAAAAAACAGTGCGCGTTTCTAAAAGCCTGCTAGATTCATTTGACAGACAAAATTTTCGAATATATTTCAATCCATATAGAATCAAAAGTAGTTTGTAATCTGCCCAAAATACGTAACTCGTCTGTATTGTTTCCAGTTCCCCATCTGTTTAACTATAGTGACTGTCAATATCTTGTTAGTGCTTTTGAGCCAGCCTAGGACAAACTAACTCAGCTGAATGATTCCAGGAGTTCTTAGATAGTTAGCTAGGTAATTAATAATGCCTTTGAGCCCTGCGATAATAATGGCTGGCCGTACGCCGGACATCGACTCCATTGCAGCCCAAGGAATGCGCTTCACCGATTACTACCCTGAGGGCAGCGGCACAGCGGGCAGGGCAAGCTTCATTACCGGTGAGTGGCCGATTCGTCCCGGATTGACACGCCGGTCAAGGTGCCTGGCGGGTCAAATACATCAATTAACGAGCTACCCTCGTCTCTATCACGAAAGGACACAATGACATGAGTACATCGAAGCAATGGGTTGCTGGCTTTGCAGTGGGCGCTCTGCTGTTGAGCGGCTGCGTCTCCAAAGTCACAGAGAAGGAGCAGTTCTCGGGGTATCTGGACCGCTACGATGTATTACAACCCGCCGTCTCCGCCAGCGGAGCGCCCACTTTGCGCTGGGTATCGCCGCGCTTTAACCCGTCGGCGTATGACACTGTCGTGTTCGACCCTATCATTCTGTACCCCGCTCCAAGGGCGACAGACCGGGTCAATCTTCAGACCCTCGAGCAACTTCGCAATACCACCAATCAGGGTGCAATGAGTGCGTTGTCCAAACGTTATCGTGTGGTCAATTCAACTCAGCCGATGGGTGCCCGCGCATTGATCATGCATGCGGCAATTACCGGTGTGAGCGCGTCCAACGAAGGGATGAAGTGGTATGAGGTCATTCCCGTCGCGGCGGTGGTGGGAAGCGTCAGTGCGGCGACTGGCCACAGGGATCAGAACACCGAACTCTATGTTGAAGCCATGTTGATCGATGCCCAGACCAATGAACCAGTGGTTCGCGTGGTGCGAAAAGTGTTTGGCAAGCAACTCAACAACGCTTCGACGCAGATTTCGGCCAGTGACTTCAACCAGGCGCTCAAAGACCTGACCAGCGATCTGAGCGCTTTTATTCGTTAAAAGTGTGCAGGCCGCAACTGACTGATAACCAGTAGTGCGGCTTGAGCGCTTACTCGGACCGTCTCGGAGCAGACTGGATCCCCCGATGTGAACACCTGGACACTGCGCTTGCAGTTCGTCTGGTAACTGCGATGACCGGCGCTTTATTCAGTCGCACTATGCGCCGTCGGTTTGCGCGCCTTGTAGGAATGCTTACGTGCGCTACAGATCCATATCGGCCGTCGACGCACAGAGGGAAATCGTTAAGTTTTTCTCAGTGAGCAGTATCAGGAAAAAATCGCAGGTATCCCGCAATGTGCGGTCCGCCTCCACCAGGCTGATCCTTTGGATGGATTCGCCCCTCGTTGACTGGCACCTCTGCAAAGTCAAATGGACTTACCCCTTCCAGGCAGGCTGCGTTAATCCCATATTGATTCGGGTTAGATCGGCGCTGGTGATGTGTGTAGATCCCACACTTCGAGCAGAAATAGTGTTTGGCTTGCAGGGTGTTGAACTGATACAGCGTCAACCATTCCTCGCCAGCAGTGACTTCTATGTCCTCAAGCTCTGCTGAGACAGCAACGGCACCCCTCATGCGGCAATAAGAGCAGTTGCAGCGACGTGCGGTGTTGAGTCCGTCGACCAGTCGTACTTGGAGTTGTACTGACCCACAGTGGCATGAAGCTCGTAAAGGTTTCGTTTTGTTGTCCATTTATTTTTCCTTTCTCGATGATCGCTTCTGGTCGATAGCTGCCTGTCGCTGAGACGTCACATCGACCAGGCAATTCTTCACCTGATCGTCAGCGCTTAGAGAAACCGAGTTAGATGTAACTCAGCAAGCCCTGGGAAAGAGGGGGTGAAACTCGCCAGATCGCTGTCACGAATTGGCGGGGAAAATGCTGAGGCTTGCGTGTAGCAGGGATCGCTGAATAGCCTCGCTCAGCTTCGGTTTCGGGACACTATGGTCAGGAAGCGAGCGGGCGTCGACACGCCATAATAGGCGTGCGGCATGGATGCGTCGAAGTACACGCTGTCGCCCTTGTTCAACTGTACGGGCGAGTAATCCTCCATTAAAAATACAATGCTCCCCTCCAGCACGAGGAGAAACTCCTCTCCATCATGCCCTTCGAGCTTGCGTAGTCCGGTGTCCGGGATTGCGTCGACAATCGTCGGCTCCATGCTTTTGGTCGCAAGTTCCGAGCCCAGCCATTCATAAACACCACGTGCGGTGTTGTGCATCACCCCGGAACCGGCGTAGTTGATCGCTCGGCAGCCCTTGGCAAAGCGTTGCTCCTCAGGGCCAAGCATGTCCGCCCAGCGAATTTCCAGAGCCTCGCACAAGCGGGCGAGCACAGCGTAGGTCGGGGATATCAGGCCGTTCTCGATCCTCGAAATCGTCGAGATAGACACATTGGACTGCGCAGCCAACCTGGTCAGTGACCATTTCAGGCGCTTGCGCTGCATCGCAATCATGGGTCCGGGTTCGTGCATCGCCAAGGAGGGGCCGGGCGTGCGCTCAATCGGCGCTAGCGCGAGCACCTCGGTGCCGTTTGAAGCGAAACGTTTCGAACGGGGCTGATCGCTCATTGCGCAAAAATCCGTATTGAAAGGGGGGCAGGACGAGAGGGAATCGACCGGCAAGGATTTTGCGGCTTATCTCTGAATTTCTCAACTGAGAAAAACATTTGCATTTATGCAAAATCGTTATAGAGTCGATCTCGCCAACACAAAATCAATTAGCCCCACCGCGCACTACTTTTGCTTGTCTGCCCAGCCTGTTGTTCGAAGTTTGCTCCGTCGCTGACGAGACAAACCAGTCCATCAATTTCTTGTGGTAGGTGACTCATGACTTCAGATTCAAAATTCCTTGCCCACGGTTTGTCTCGTCGCTCGCTGCTCAAGGCTTCAGGCGTGGGTGCCGTGGCGTGTGTCGCTTCAGGATTGATGGGTCGCATCCCGTCCAGTTTTGCCGCCGGGGCGCCGATCAAGACCGTGCGTGCCGGTTATCTCACCGCAGCCTGCATGGGCGACATGCCGCTGGGTGCCGTGCGCGACGGTCAGCCGGTAGGCACTGATCTTGAGATGCTCAAGCTCATTGCCGACCGACTGGAACTCAAGCTGGACATCCTGCCCATGGGCTTTCCGGCGGTCATCGAAGCCGTGCGCTCGGGACGGGCCGATTGGTTCGGTGGCAACTTCGCGTGGAACCCTATGCGCTCCAAGATCCTGTTGCTGACCGATGCCGTCTTCTACACCGGCGCATACATCATCATGCGCGAGAGCGAGCCGTTCTCCAGCAGTATCACCGCCGACGATTTGAAAGGTCGCACCATCGGCAGCAACACCGGTTATTCGGTGGTTCCGGACATGAAAAAAATACCGGGGGTCAAGGAAGTGAAACTCTACGACAGCTCCGACTCGTGCATCCGCGACGTGGTCGCCGGTCGCCTGGATTTTGCGGTACTCGACGCACCGACCATCGACTACATGATCCTGCAAAACCCGAGCATGAAGCTCAAACAGATTCCCATTGCGTTCGATGAGCGCTACCCAAGCCTGACCGGAAAGTTCGAAGCGATCTGGGGTATCTATCCGCAGAACACCGAGCTTTTCGACGGTATCAATCAAGGCATCCGCTGGCTCAAATCCACCGGGCAGATTGCGCCGATCCTCGCCAAATACGGCATCAAGAATCCTGACTACCTAGTGCCTATGCCGGTCGATCCGCGCCTTGGCGTCGACCGCGATGAGCAGGGCGATGTGCTGGGCCCGTTCAAGCATAGCCCGCGAGATTTCAGCCAGTCGTTCAGCTGATCCGGCGTGATTACCGCGCTCTAACACTCGCATAAGGGTTTCTGCATGTCCCATGCACCGTCTCACGCAGCCTCGCTCCAGCCTCTGGTGCGGATCGAAGGCCTGCACAAATCGTTTGGCCGGATCGAGGTGCTCAAGGGTATCGACCTTGCCGTGATGCCTGGCCAGAAAGTGTCGTTGATCGGGCCCAGCGGCTCCGGCAAGACCACGCTACTGCGTTGCATCAACTTCCTGGAGGAGCCCACGGCTGGCGACATCTATGTCGACAACCAGTTGATGGGCCAGCGTGAAGTGGCGGGACGCCGCGTGCCATTGCGCGATGTCGAGCTTGCGCGAATGCGGGCCAGCATCGGCATGGTGTTCCAGCGATTCAATCTCTTTGCTCATCTGAGCGTGCTGCAGAACATCATGCTCGGACCGCTCAAGGTACAAGGCCGGCCCGGGCCTGAAGCCGAAGAGCTGGCGCGGTCGTTACTGTCCAAGGTCGGTCTGCACGGCAAGGAGCAGGCCTACCCGGATCAATTGTCCGGAGGCCAGCAGCAACGCGTCGCCATTGCCCGCGCATTGGCGATGAAGCCCAAGCTGATGCTGTTCGATGAGGCCACTTCAGCGCTGGACCCCGAACTGGTTGGCGAAGTTCTGGGCGTCATGCATCAGTTGGCGGAGGAGGGCATGACGATGATCATCGTGACCCATGAAATGCGCTTCGCCGAGCAGGTTTCCGATCAGGTGGTGTTCATGGCCGACGGACGCATCGTCGAGCAAGGCCCGCCGCGACAGGTGTTTCGCGAAAGCCAAGTGGAGCGTACCCGAGCGTTTATCCGCGCAGTCGAGGAGCGCTGACCGATGGCGTTCATCAGCGAACTGGAACACGCCGCCCAGTTGTTTCCGTACTTTCTGAAAGTGCTTGGGCTGGGTGCCATGACCACGGTCGGCCTGACCCTTGCGTCCTTTGTGGTCGCGGTGTTGCTGGGGTTTGCTCTGGCGTTGATGCGGCTGTCGCGCAGCTTCTTGCTGCGTAGCGTGGCAAGCCTGTATCTGGAGCTGTTCCGCAATGTCCCGATCCTGACCCAGCTATTCATTCTGTATTTCGGTCTGACCCACCTGGGGCTGACGCTGCCAGCGACAGTCGCGGCCATCGTCGGCTTCGGCCTCAATGGCGCGGCGATCCTGTGCGAAGTATTCCGCTCCAGTATCAATACCGTAGACCGGGGGCAGGGCGAGGCTGCATCCGCCATCGGTATGACCCGGCGCATGGCGATGCGCATCATCGTGCTGCCCCAGGCGATCAAAGTCGCGTTGCCGGGCATGGCGAACTTTGCAATCAGCTTGCTCAAGGACACCTCACTGGCCTCTGCGGCGGCGGTCCCGGAGCTGGCGTTCAAGGCACGAATGCTGGTCAGTGAAACCTACCAGACCAATCAGATTTACCTGATGGTCGCGGTGATCTACCTGATCCTCAGTCTGGTACTCGCGCGGCTGGGAAATCGGGCCGAATCAGCACTGAAAAGGGGCCACTGAAATGACCTATTTCGAATTGTGGCAGGCCTGTCGCGAAGAACTGTTGAGCGCTGCCCTGGCGACCTTGCAATTGGCATCCGGAGCCCTGCTGATCGGCCTGGTAGTGGGGCTGCTGGTGGCGCTGCTGCGGATGAACCCATCGGCGCGGATCAGGCGCCTGGCGACGATGTACGTGGAACTGTTTCGCGGAACGCCGGCGCTGGTGCAGTTGTTCATTCTGTATTTCGGCCTGACCGCTGTCGGCATCGAGTTCAGCTCGTTCCAGGCTGCAATGATCGGGCTGGGGCTCAACGCTTCAGCGTACCTGAGCGAGGTATACCGATCCGGCATCGAGGCCGTGCCCAAAGGCCAGTTCGAAGCCGCCCGGACCATCGGCATGACCCGCTACAAGACCATGCGCTGGGTTGTGCTGCCGCAAGCTATCCGCGTGGTGCTGGCGCCGATCGGCAACGTAGCGATCTCGTTGCTCAAGGACACCTCTGTGGCCTCGCTGATCGCCGCGCCCGACCTGATGCTGCGGGCGCAAGACTTGAGCTCGGTCTATTTCATGCCGCTGGAAACCTACTTGATCGTTGGCGCGATCTACTTCGTGCTGTGTTTCCCGCTGTCTCTCGCTGTCCGGATGCTGGAGCGCAAGACCTCCAGATGATTTCTCACAAAGCACCTCTAAACCTCAACAGGAGTCACCATGCGTAAAGTCATGAAAACAGGTCTGCCAGACGGTTCGTCGCCCGTGGAGTGGGCAACGATGGGCGGCAAGACGTTGTACACCGCCAGCATTCCAATCTACGGCGATGGCAGCATCGAAACCGGCGATATCGCGGTGCAGACCGAGCTCACACTCAAGAACCTCAAGCAGACCATCGAAGCGGCGGGGGGCACCATGGATGACTACACCCAACTGCAGGTGATCCTCACCGACAAGCAGTATTTCGAAGGCATGAATGAGATTTATCGCCAGTTCTTCACCGCGCCATTCCCTAACCGCGCCACGATCATCGCCGACCTGATGGTGCCGGGTGCCAAGATCGAAATTATCGCCAACGCCTACCTGGAACGGTAAACCCATGACCGCCACGATCATCATCGGCGCCGGCGTCATCGGCGTGACCACCGCTTGTTTCCTGGCACGCGAAGGCTTGTCGGTCACGGTTCTGGACAGCCAGGCGGAACCGGGCCTGGAAACCAGTTTCGCCAATGGTGGTTTGCTGGCGGCCAATAGCGCGCTGCCCTGGTCCTCCCCGGGTACGCCGCTGCAAATGCTCAAGTGGCTGGGGCGTGAAGATGCGCCCCTGCTGCTGCGGCCCTCGGCAATCCCGTCGTTGGGCACCTGGGGGCTTAAATTTCTGGCCAATTGTCGCGACAGTAAATACCGCGACACAGCCAACACCTTGACTCGCTTTGGCCAGCACAGTCTGGGCTTGATGGATGCGTTGATGACCACCGAGCCACTGCAGTTCGATTTCGCTCGTGGCGGCTTCCTCGAGATTTTCAAAGGCCCGAATGCACTGGCCACTGCCGAAGCCTTTGCCCTTCTACTCGGGCGCATGGGCGCGGTGGTCAAACGGCTGGACCGCTACGAATGCGTCGCCCTGGAACCCTCGTTGGCGCCGATCGAATCCACCATCGAAATCGGCCTGTGGCTGGAAAACGACTGCTGGGGCGATGCGCACAAATTCACCCGGGAAGTGGCCCGGGTGGCCGCTGCGCAGGGTGTTCGATTTGAATACGGCAACCAAGTGACCGGCCTTGAAGTAAGCGCCGGAAAAATCACCGGCGTGACTCTGGCCAACGGTCGTATGGCTGCAGACCGAGTGATCGTGTGCGGCGGCGCAGCGTCACCGAAACTGCTGGCGCCCTGCGGCGTGAAGCTGCCCATCGCACCGGTCAAGGGCTACTCGCTCACCCTGGCGCGTGACGAGGCCGGAATCGCGCCCACCCGGCCGATCGTGGATGATCATGAACACATCTGTGTCACGCCCCTTGGCGATCGACTGCGGGTTGCGGGCACGGTGGAATTCGCCGGCAATGACCGCACGTTGCATGCTTCCCGGGTGGAAAACCTGAAGAACGCACTGCGTAATCTTTACCCGCAGATTCGCATGCCAGAGAAGGTCAATGCATGGTGCGGTATGCGCCCAATGACCGTTGATGGCCTGCCATACATCGACGGCACGGCGATTGAGAACCTTTTCGTCAACACCGGTCACGGCGCACTCGGCTGGACGCTGGCCTGCGCCAGCGCCGAACGGGTAACGCAGCTAATACAGGGCAGGTATGCGCCGAACGTTGGAGCCTTCCGCTTACATCGTAGAGTGATTTGATCTGGGGTTTGGACCTGATCCGGCGAGCGCCACATGCCGACGAGTAATGCTCGCCTTCAGGATAAGATGCACGCTCATTGGCGCTGCTGCCGATATCCAACGTTCGACCTATTTAGAACACCGCACGCCCCGAGATGCAGGGCTGCACGGTTCCGCCAACCCAGACTTCATCTTCGATGCTCTCGATGTGCAGACGCCCGCAACGCCCCATGGCTGTACCCTGACTCGCCGTATATTGCTGGCTCATGACGCCCTCGCGTATAAGCCATTGGGCCAGGCTGGCGTTAAGGCTGCCGGTCACTGCATCTTCGTTATGCTCCTCTCCCATGAACGCTCGGACTTCTACA
The DNA here is from genome assembly GCF_057128745.1 of Pseudomonas rosaeacicularis. NCBI lineage: Bacteria > Pseudomonadati > Pseudomonadota > Gammaproteobacteria > Pseudomonadales > Pseudomonadaceae > Pseudomonas > Pseudomonas rosaeacicularis. Next base: position 43,399 of record NZ_JBSKHT010000016.1, on the reverse strand, counting down.
TCCGCAAGCGCCTGAGCGCCAGTCCACGGCGCGATCACGCCGACATTCAGACCTTCAAGGGCCGCATAGTCGGGCTCGATGGCCAGTACTTCTTCTCGAGTCGCCAGCAGAACACCGGCCCACCCCGGGCCATTGTCCACCCAGTGGCTGCGCTGGATTTGCGATGCGCAGAGCCCCAGCCCTCGTTCGATCAGTTCAAGGGTCTGCGCTTCAAGCGGGCCCCTGCGCAGCATGGCGGGTGCGCGGAAAGCCAGGCGTCGTCCTTGTTTTTTTATTCGCACCAGCCCGGCATCGCACTCCTGAGTGATTTCTTCGTCTGTGCAGTTGGGGTTATGGGTTAACCACACGTGGCAGCTGCCCAACGTCGGGTGGCCTGCGAAGGGTAACTCCCTCAAGGGCGTAAAAATTCTCACGCGGTAATGCGCGCCCTGCATCGATGGTTGCAGCACAAAAGTCGTTTCGCTCAGCTGCGTCCACCGCGCGAAAGCCTGCATCTGTTCGCTCGTCAGACCATCAGCGCCCGCTACCACTGCCAATGCGTTGCCCTGGTAGGGAGCTTCGGCAAACACGTCGACTTGTTCAAAGAGTAAAGAGGAGGGCATCGCAAATTCCTTGGTTTTAATTACAGAGCGGCATTGGTGATCGTCGAACGCCCGCTTCTGGCCGATTTTGGGCTGCTATCGACCCATTGCGGTCAGTTGGCCTCTTTGGATCGATGTCCCATGGATCGGCGATGAGTGGCAGCAACACTACCGGTGCTGGCCTGCTGATAGGGATCGATAGCGAGCAGGTCGCGATACCTTACGCCAGGTCACGGCACGCGACTTTGGTCAGGGGGCCGCTACTTTACGTGAGGTTATCTTCTTTTGACGTAGCCATCGGTTGCCATTCGACCGGCTTCATTAATATCGCCATGTCTGTGAGTTTTGCCGGCGATGTATTTCCAGCAGGTGATCCTTGGCAACTGCCTGACAGACAGAACCCCGAGATCGGGGCCTAGCGGAAATAAATTGGAGCGCATAGGGGGCGTGTCAGAGGCAGGCAGGTCGGCAATGGTTGCAAAGGCGTCAGTGATCAACCATTGCCGCCTGGGCTCAATGCTCTTGCGGGACGTCGTGCAGCAGGTGAAAGATATCGCGCTTCATCTTGATGAAGTCAGGGTCCATGACCATGTCTAGGTTCCTCGGACGCGCTATAGGGACGTCCAGGACTTCCTTGATGCGTCCCGGGCGTGCGCCCATCACGAAGATGCGATCACCCAGCAGGATGGCCTCGTCGATGTCGTGGGTCACGAAAAGCACGGTCTTTTTGGTGTGCTCCCAGACTTTGAGCAGCAGTTGTTGCATTTGCAGGCGGGTCTGGCTGTCCAGGGCGCCGAACGGTTCGTCCATCAGGAGGATCTGTGGGTCATTGGCCAGGGCACGGGCGATGGCGACGCGCTGCATCATGCCCCCGGACAACTGCTTTGAGTAATTGTCAGCAAATCGAGTCAGGCCGACCTCGTTGAGGTAATGCTCGACGATTTCCTTGCGCTCTTTTGCGGGCACGTTGCGGCGCTTGAGACCGAATTCGATGTTCTGTCGCACCGTCAACCATGGAAACAACGTATAGCCCTGAAAGACCATGCCGCGGTCCGCTCCCGGGCCGTCGACCTGTTTGCCACCGACGTAAATCTCCCCTGATGTGGGTTCGGCCAGGCCCGCGGTCAGGTAAAGCAGACTGGATTTGCCGCACCCGGACGGGCCGACCAATACCGCAAATTGCTGGTCTGGCACCTCGAACGACACCTGTTCCAGCGCCGTGAAGGTATTGCCTGCGGGCGTCTGGTAACGCAGGCTGACGTTCTCGACCTTAAGCTTCGGCGCAGCAGTTGGCGCTACCTCAAGTGGGGTGGCGAGCCGAGGAGACGTTGCGTTTACTGAGCCCATGCGGCCACCTTCAAGCGTAGAAATCTGAAAAGTTGATCAGTGATCAGGCCCAGCAGGCCGATCACGGCAATCGCCAGAAAAATCACATCGACCTGGAAACCACGCATGGCCTTGAGGCTGAGATAACCCAGCCCACTCGACGCAGCGACCAGTTCAGCGACGACCAGGTAAGTCCAGGCCCAACCCATGGTGACCCTTAACGTGTCCAGCACCCCCGGCAGCGAGGCCGGTGCGATCACGTGCAACACCGCATCACGACGGCTCGAGCCCAGGGTGTAGGACGCATTGATCAGGTCCTTGGAGATCCCTTTCGACACGTCTGCGATCATCACCAGTTGCTGGAAAAACACACCAAAAATGATGATCGACACCCGTTGCTCAAGACCGATGCCGATCCACAGGATGAACAGCGGCACGAACGAGGTGACCGGCAGGTAGCGGATGAAGTTGACCAGCGGCTCAAGGAAGGCCTGAACCACCCGGAAGCTGCCCATCAACATCCCCAGCGGGACCGCGACCAGAGACGAAATCACGAACCCGATCATAACCACTTCAAGGCTGGCCCAGACATGCAGGCCCAGCGTGCCGTCACGTCCCAGTCGAATCGCGGCCTGAACCACATCGCCCGGTGTCGGCAGGAACATCGCGGGCACCACGCCGCCGTAGGAAAGGCCCGCCCACAGGCCGATCAATAGAATCCAGGCCATGGCACTGGCGCTCCAGATGACCTTAATCGGCAAGCTGGTCTTGGGCGTCAGGCAACGGTTCAGCCATGAGTTGCGCTTGGACATGCCGAGCTCCTTTATTTCGGGGTGACGAAACGATTGTCGATCAAGTCGCTGTAGCTGACGTTGTACGGTTTGCCCTGCAATTCGCTGGCCGCTTCATTGGCCAGCTTGATCACACTGGCGGCATCGCCGGTGCTGCCGTTGGTGCCGAGCAGTTTCTCGCTCATGGCCTGATCATAGAAACGCACGCCTTTGGCGGCAGCGGCCAGTTCGGCTGGATCGGCCAGATAGCCGCCGACGCCTTTGGCCATGATCGCGTAGGCTTCGGCCGGGTGATCCTTGGTGTATTGCACGGCCTTGTACAGACCTGCCACCAGCGCCTTGACGTCTTGCGGCTGCTTCTCGATTACGTCACAGCTCAAGGCCACGACATCGACGATCACGCCGGGTGTGCTGCTGCTGTCGACCAGAACCTTGCCTTGCTTCTTGTTGCGCACGGTGGACAAATGCGGTTCCCAAGTCACTGCCGCCGGGACACGACCAGCGATGAAGGCAGTCGCTGCGTCATCGGCGGTCATGTTCTGGATGGTCAGGTCGCTCATTTTCATGCCGGCGTTCTTGAGCAGGTAGCTCAGCCAGAACTGCGACACCGAACCTTCGTTGACCGCCACCGACTTGCCCTTGAGGTCCTGCAGGCTGTTGATGTCGTTGCTCACCAGCACGCCGTCGCCGCCGTGGCTTTCATCCAGGGCAGCAACCGCCCTGAAGCAGAACTGCGGACGGTACTTAAGGATTTCATCCAGGGTCGATGCCGAGCCCGATAATTTGCCCGAGGCCTGAGCGGCCATGTACATGGAGGCCTCTTCGATGGTCGGCAAGTCGACGGTCAGGCCGGCGTCCTTGAAATAACCCAGATCCTTGGCCAGATACAGCGTGCCGTAACCGACCCATGTCGTGTGGCCGATGGAGAGGGTGCCTGCCTGTGCGGCGCTGGCCATGCCGGCAGCGATGGCGGTCAGCGCCAGGGGACGCATGCAGCGCGAAACGAAAGACTTGATCATTGAACACTCCCGGAATGATGGTTTTTTTCATGAATTTCGGGGCAGTGGGGCGTAGCGCCAAAAACTGATTACCGGACGGTCTCTGACGGACCTTTTGCCTCTGTTGGGCAGACCTGATGGTCGCTGAAGTCCAGAGGCAGGAAAATGAGTAAATATGTCGTCGCTGACGAGGAAAAAAATGGGCTATGAGCAGCGCCGGATCAACCGACGCTGACCCCACCCGCGACCGCGATGCTGGTCAGCGATCGAGCCACAGGCGCCGGGTGCAGAATCATGTCCGCAGCCTTCTCGCCAATCATGATGCACGGCGCATTGGTGTTGCCGCTGATCAGCGTCGGCATCACCGAGGCATCCACCACCCGCAGACCTTCTATCCCGTGCACCTTGAGGTCCGGGCCGACCACGCTCATGGGATCAACGCCCATCTTGCAGGTGCCCACAGGGTGAAACACGGTCGCGGCGTATTCACGCACGTAGGTCATCCATTGCTCGTCAGTCTGCACCGCTTTGCCCGGCAGCATTTCTTCGCCCCGGATGCCCTCGAACTGTGGGTCCGCCAGCACGCGGCGAGCCAGTTTCATGCCCTCGATCAGGACCTTGGCGTCCGCCGGGTCCGAGAGGAAATTGAAGTCGATGACCAATCGACGGTCACGGGCAATACGCACTTCGCCGATGCTGCCGGGGCGCAGCACACAGGTATGTACCGCATAGCCATGACCCCATTCGAACAACCGCCCACGGTGGCTGCGGTAACCCGGCACAAAGTGAAACTGCACATCGGGAAGCTCAGCAGCCATGGGCGTGCGGGCAAAGCCTCCGGCTTCGACATAATTGGTGGTGAGCCATCCCTGTTTACCGAACAGGTAGCGGAACGGCGAGGTCAGGATGCTTGGCAGCGAGCCCAAGGAAAATCCCAGCGTCAGCGGACTCTTGGAGCGTACGGTGATCAGGCCGTCGAGGTGGTCTTGCAGGTTCTTGCCGACACCAACCAGGTCGTGATGCAGCGCAACGCCTGCGTTTTCCAGCTCTTTGGCCGGCCCTATGCCCGAGGCCAGCAGCAACTGCGGACTGCCCAGGGTCCCTGCGCACAGCAGCACTTCACGACGCGCGGTCAGCGACCTTTCCTGACCCTCGGCCTCCACCAGCACGCCTTTGGCCACACGCTGGGCCAAGATCAGCGACTTGACCGAACAATCGGTGATCACCGTCAGGTTGGGTCTGTCCAGCACCGGCGCAACGAACGCTCGGTAGCTGGACAGGCGCTTGGCATCTTTTTGCGTGAGGTTGTAAATCCCGCAGCCTTCGAGTTCATCGCCGTTGAAGTCATCGTTGCGGCGAATTCCTACACGCTCCGCTGCCTTGACGAACAACCGGGATACTGGATTTGGATCGCGGGCGATGTCCACGTACAGCTCCCCTGCAGTGCCGTGCAGGCGCGGGTTCTGGCCGATGCGGTTGTTTTCGGATTTTTTGAAATAAGGCAGCACGCTGTCCCAGTCCCAGCCCGTGCAGCCAGCGTTGGCCCAGCGATCATAATCGCTGGCGTGGCCACGAATGTAGATCATGCTGTTCATCGAGCTGGAGCCACCGAGGGCCTTGCCACGCGGGGTATGCAGCGTGCGTCCGTTAAGATTTTTCTGCGGCGCGGACAGGAAGTTCCAGCTGTATTTCTTGCTCTTGTACAGGGTGATGGTGCCGGCGGGCGTCTGGATGCGCGGGCTGTTGTCATGGCTGCCGGCTTCGATCAGGCAGACGCTCACGCTTGGGTCTGCGCTCAGACGATTGGCCAGCACGCAGCCCGAGGAGCCGGCACCGACGATCACATAGTCATAGTCAGTTTTCATGCGGTCTTCTCCACTTGGCTGAGCGCTTGACGGTGGCCGCGACGTCGACTTGCGAGGTAGTAGACCGGTGAAATCACCACCAGCCCGATGATCCAGGAAATGTCCGCACCGCCCATGGCGTTTGCGATCACGCCGGTATAAAGCTCAGTGGCCATGAACGGGATCTGCACAAGAATACCCAGCACGTAGCAACCCACCGCCGTCCAGTTGAAATAGCCATAGATGCCTCCGTCACGACGGAAGAATGAGTCCACGTCATAGCTGCCATGGGCGATCAGGTAGTAGTCCACCAGGTTGATCGCGGTCCAGGGCACCAGCACGTAGAGCAGCAAGAGGATGAAGTTGGTGTAGTTGGCCATGAAGTCGTCCTGGCCGAGGAGGGCGAGGGTGAGGGAAATCGAGAACAGTACCAGCGCCGTCACAGCCCTTGAGCCCGCGCCCGCAGACCATTTAGGCACCAGGGTCTGACCCACAGTGATCGCCGAAAGTGTGCCGCAGTAAAGGTTCATGGCGTTTGTCGCGGCAATGCCGATGGAGAACACGGCCACCACCAACGTGGCGATACTGCCGGTCATTTCGATCAGGCCGGCAATGATGTCGCCTTCAACGCTCAGGCCGACCGTGACCCCAAGGGCCATGGGCAGGATCGAGCCCAGGCAGCATCCCCAGTAACTGGACCAGAAGGCTGACTTGCCGCCGGTGTCGGCAGGCATGTAACGCGAATAGTCCGAGACATACGGCGCGTAGGCCAGTTGCCAGAGTGCGGCGATCGACAACGTCCCAAGGAAGCCCTGTACGTTGAATGCGTTGCGCTCCATAAAGTCGACCGGCAGACCGTGCACGCCGATGATCCAGATAAAACAAAGCAGCAGGATCGCCCCGGACACGTAGGACATCACCCGCGTGTAAGCGTGGATCAGCCGGTAGCCAAACACCGTAGCGATGACGCTGATCACGCCCACCAGCACAATGCCTTGATTGGTGCTGAACAGCGGATAGCGACTGTGCAGTGATTGCCCGCCCAGCACCAGATTGGAGGCGAAGAACCCCAGGTACATGATCACCACCAGAGCGACCACCAAAAGCGAGCCATAGGAGCCGAACTGGCCTCGGGTCTGCACCATCTGAGGGACGCCCAGTTGCGGGCCCTGAGCCGAGTGCAAGGCCATGAAAATCCCGCCGATCAGGTTGCCGGCGATTAGCGCGACCATGGCAGCGATGAAGGGCAGCTTGAACACTGTGACGGCTAACGCCCCGGTGACCACGGTCAACAGCATGATGTTGGAACCGAACCAGATGGTGAACAGGTCCCGGGCGCGCCCGTGCCGCTGGTCTCTGGCGATGGGCTGAATGGTGCTCAGTTCGAGGGTTGCCGCGCTGGAATCGTTGTCTTTCATGGGTTTCTTCCGCTGTGGTAGCGCCCGGAGACATGGCCCGGGCATGAAGTTATGGCTGTTTAGCGCAATTGAAACCAAGTGGTTTTGAGCTGGGTGTACTTGTCGAACGAATGCAACGACAAGTCACGGCCGAAACCTGACTGCTTGCCGCCCCCGAATGGCACGCTCACGTCGAGCGCATCAACGGTGTTGACCGACACGGTACCTGCGTTCAAGCGGCCCGCCACACGGTGCGCGCGATTGAGATCGTCGGTCCATAGCGAGGCCGCCAGGCCATAGATGTGGTCGTTGGCCATTTTCACCGCTTGATCTTCGTCGTCGAACGCGGTGATCGCCAGCACCGGGCCGAAGACTTCCTCGCGAGACAGGCGCATCCCGGGCTGGACGTGGGTGAACAGCGTGGGCTGGATGAAGTTGTCGGAGCCATTGATTCGCAGGCGCTCACCCCCCGCCACCAGGCGTGCTCCGCTAGCGTTGGCTTCGGCGATATAACCCATCACGCGCTCGGCCTGACGGGCATCGACGATGGCGCCCATTTTGCTATTGGGGTCCAAGGGATCACCGGGCTGCCAGTCACGGGTTTTCTCGATCAGGCGCTCGACGAATTCATCGTGAATAGAGCGCTGCACCAACAGTCGTGAGTTAGCGGAGCACACTTCGCCCTGATTGAAAAAGATCCCGAACGCTGCTTTTTCCGCCGCAAGGTCAAGGTCCTGACAGTCGTCGAAGACCAGATTCGGACTCTTGCCGCCGCACTCTAGCCAGACCTGCTTGAGGTTGGACTGCGCCGAGTACTGCATGAAGTACTTGCCCACTTCGGTGGAGCCGGTGAAGGCCAGAGCATCGACGTCCGGGTGCAAGCCCAACGCGCGTCCTGCTTGCTCGCCCAGACCCGTAACCACGTTGAGTACGCCATCCGGAACGCCTGCTTCCAGAGCTAGTTGTGCCAGGCGCAAAGCGGAAAACGGTGACTGCTCGGCCGGTTTGAGGACCACGCTGTTGCCCGCTGCCAAGGCTGGGGCAAGCTTCCATGCCGCCATGTCCAGAGGGAAATTCCATGGCACCACCGCGGCAATCACCCCCAGCGGTACTCGCGTGATCGTGGCCAGGACATCACGGCCGGTCGGAGCGACCTGGTCGTACAATTTGTCCAGGCTTTCGGCATACCAAGCGAACACTTGGGCAGCGCCAGGTACGTCGATCATGTACGCATCCATTACCGGTTTGCCCATGCTCAGCGAATCCAGCAGCGCCAGTTCTTCGCGATGGGCAAGAATCAGCTCCGACAGACGCAGAAGGATGACTTTGCGTTCCCGAGGTGCCATGCGCGCCCAAGGGCCGTTCTCAAAAGCGTGACGCGCCACTCTTACCGCCACATCGACATCGGCGTCCGAGCAGGCCGCGACTCGGGCCAGGAGACTATTGGTGGCCGGGTTAATGACTGCAAAGGTGCTGCCGTCCTGGGCGTAATGAGCCTGTCCGCCAATATGCGCGGCATCGATGAAAGGCTGCTTTTTCGCCAGGTTCTGCCAGCTGTTCAGGTCGTTCACTGCACACTCCAAAGTAGCCCCGCCGTGGCTATGTCCACGGTCAATGGACCGATAGTGGAGCAAGTGGCACGGCATACGAAATGAGTAAAAATGTGTTCGTACGCGATAAAAAAACTCATTAGTCGTGCGCTGTTTTGGTGCGATAGAAACGCGCTGCAGGGGGTGGGTTGAATGCGAAACCGGTGGGAGCGGACCTGTCCACAAAGACTGCCTGCTTGCCGCCAGAAATTCATCGCTCATGCCACCCCCTTCGCGGAAAGGTCCGCTCCCATGTAAGGGGGCTAGCCGCCAATCCTGTAGGAGCTGCCGAGCCCGTGCGAGGCTGCGATCGGGATTTTGACTGACACAACCCTTCGCAGCCACGCTGGGGCTCGGCAGCTCCTACAGTGTTTTGTGTCCGGCGCAGAGAAGTGGGCTGCAATAAACCGGCGCAATGTTTTTAGCATCAAGCGCCATGAAATTGCTGGTTTCGCAGGGCGGGGTCCTGGCGGCAGAATCGAACGCCTGAGCGGTGATGATCGCGGTTCAGAGCCCGATCGACTACCCTGCGAACCCACGAAACACTTCATCGTTGCGCCCTGTTTTGATGCATCGATTCATGACTCCTGAGGAACCCATGGCGGCTTACAACCTGCGACAACTGAAATATTTCGTGACCACGGTCGAGTGCGGCAGTGTGGCCGAGGCTTCTCGCAAGCTATACATCGCGCAACCTTCGGTTTCCACGGCCATCAAGCATCTGGAAGAAAGCTTCGGCGTGCAGCTATTCATTCGCCACCACGCTCAGGGTGTGTCTCTGACGCCCAGCGGCGCGCGGTTTTATCGCAAGGCGCAGGAGCTGTTGCGGGTGGCCCACGAGTTTGAGCAGAACGCTCTGGCCGACAACGATGTGGTCTCCGGGCAAATCGACATCGGCTGCTTCGAAACCGTCGCGCCGTTGTATCTGCCGCGTTTGATTGCAGGTTTTCGGGAGCGCTGGCCGGGCGTGGAAATCAGGATTCGCGATGGCGAGCAGCAAGAACTGGTCCAGGCGCTGACGTCGGGAAGCATTGATCTGGCGATGCTGTACGAGCATGACTTGGACAGCACCATCGACACCGCCCCGTTGATGGCGCCGCAGCAACCCTATGCTCTACTCCCCGAAGGCCATCGCTTCGCGCACCAGGCCAAGGTATCGCTCAATGATCTGGTGCTTGAACCCATGGTGCTGCTGGACGTGCAACCTAGCCGGACCTATTTCGTGAGCATCTTCGAGGAGCGCGGACTGACCCCGAATATCCAGTTCAGCTCGCCGTCCATTGAGATGGTGCGGGGCATGGTCGGGCGCGGGTTCGGTTTTTCGATCCTGGTCACCCGGCCGCATTCGGAATTTACCTACGACGGGCAGAAGCTGGTGTGCGTGCCGTTGGCCGAGCAGGTCACCGGCTCCGGGTTGTCGGCGGCTTGGCTGCGCCGTTCACAACTGACCAAGCCGGCGCAACTGTTTGTAGACCACTGCCGTGAAGTGCTGGCGCCCAAGACGGACGCCTGATCCGGATAAGTGTGTTCAGCTTTGCAGGGATTGCGCGATGCGGTCGAGCATCGCGTCGCAGGCGGCCAGTTGCTCGATGCTGACAAACTCATCAGGCTTGTGACCCTGATCCATGCTGCCCGGACCGCAGACCACTGTGGCAATACCGATAGCGTCGAATAGCCCGCCTTCGGTGCCGAAGGCCACGGTGGTGAATTCGCTGGAGCCACAGAACTGCGCAATCAAGCGCGCAGCCTCGCCCTGGCTGTCGGTGGCCAGGCCCGGATAGGCTGACAATTCTGAAAATCGGATGGCACTGTCGGCATTCACGGCAAGCATCCGCGGCAACACTTCCTGCTGAGCATAGCGTTGCAGTTGCTCGGCCACTTCTCTTGCATTCTGCGCTGGCAGAGCCCTCACTTCGAAATCGAAACGGCAGTCGGCCGGCACGATGTTCAGCACTTTGCCGCCGCTTATCACGCCAGTCTGTACGGTAGAAAAGGGCGGGTCGAAGCGCGCATCGTGCAGTTCCGGGGCGCGCAGTTTCGAGCCGATGCGCCCCAGCTCACCGATCAACTCGGCCGCGTACTCGATCGCGTTGACACCCTGGGGCGCGTAAGCCGAATGACAGGCCGCGCCGTGCACGTCGCAGCGCATCGCCAGTTTGCCCTTGTGGCCGAGCACCGGTTTGAGTTCGGTGGGTTCGCCAATGATGCACAGCAGCGGTTTGTGCGCACGGTGCTCAAGTTCGGCCAGCATGGAACGCACGCCCAGGCAGCCAACCTCTTCGTCGTACGACAGGGCGATATGCAGGGGCATCCGCAACGGTGCGGATAACAATCGGGGAACGGCGGCCAGCACGCAGGCGATGTAGCCTTTCATATCCGCGGTGCCACGCCCGTACAGCTTGCCGTCGCGCTCGGTCAGTTCGAACGGTGGGGTGGTCCACGGCTGGCCGTCCACCGGCACCACATCGGTATGGCCGGACAGAACGATCCCGGGGCGATCGTCCGGACCGAGCGTGGCGAACAGGTTGGCCTTGGAGCGGTCGTCGTTGAAGATCAGCTCACAGGGCACGTCCCATTGCGCCAAGTAATCACGCACGAATTCGATCAGGTGCATATTTGACTCGCGACTGGTGGTGTCGAAGCCGATAAGGGCGGCCAGCAGGTCGCGGCTGCTGCTCATTCATTCATCCCCCGGCACGCCATAGCTGGGCGCCTTTGTTGGGTCCAGGGCGCGTACGATGTAATCCTGCATCTGCGGGCTGTAGTCCGTCCACAGTTGGGCGAGCTTACCAATGGGGTCGTCATCTGCCCAGTCGACCCGCAGATCAACGATGGGCCAGGTCAACTCTCCCACCACAACCAGCGCGGCGGAGTGTACCGGACCTGCCTCACCACCCGCAGCCATCGCAGCCTGCATCGCGGCCAGCAAACGATCGGCCAGCTGCCCGCCGCTGTTTTCGAAGGTGCGCACCAGGGTTTCGACCACTGAACGGTCGGCGAGCATGTTACCAGCGCCGACACATTGTTCGCCTGCGAGCGCGTTATGGGTGCCCAGGGTTTCACTGCCGCTGAAGTGTGCGGTCCGGCCCATGTGATCGATTGCCGTGATCTGGCGGAATTGACTGTAACCGTTGCTGGTCAGTGCCTTGTCCAGCGCCTGATCAGGCGCCAGCCCGCTCTCGAGGTGGTCAAGTACGTGCGGCCCCAGTGCAGGCAGGGTGATGTTTTGCGTGGACACCGCGCCGACACCTGGACGCAGCCAGGGACAACGGGCGCCCACGGCAATGCTGGAGGAGCTGATGGCAATGCCCAACTGCCCGGTTTCGGCGCAACGGCCAACGATGGAAAACGTCATGATGGGTTAGTCCTGATCAGGAATTGACAGCGTCCGGAATGACGGCGATCACATCGATCTCCATCAACCACTCAGGTTGCCCCAGACCGGAAATAATCAAGCCGGTGGAAATAGGGAACACGCCCTTAAGCCATTTACCGACTTCCTGATAGACCGGTTCCCGGTAACGAGGGTCGATCAGGTAGGTGGTGGTCTTGACGATATGGCTCAGGTCGCTGCCAGCTTCTTCAAGCAGCTGCTTCACGTTCTTCATCGCCTGTTCGGCCTGGGCGCGAGCGTCGCCCAGGCCCACCAGTTTGCCTTCAAAATCAGTGCCGATCTGACCGCGAACATACACCGTGTTGCCGGCGCGAACGGCCTGGCAGAGGTCGTTGTCCAGCGACTGGTTCGGATAGGTCTCTTTGGTGTTGAACATGCGAATGCGGGTGTGGGTTGGCTGGCTCATCCGGGTTTCCTCGGTTCGGTTGGACATGAGGTCATTCTGTCGATGCCCGCCGGTGGACGAAACGAGGTTTTTTGTGGTGCTTGGTTATGTAAAAAATGGTTAGACCTGTCGAAGCCGGCCCGTCGTCGGTTAAAGCCTTCCGTATTCCCGCGCGGTGCGGTCCACGGCGATGCGGGTCTTGTCGATCAGCTCGTCTAGCTCTATCCGGGTGGCGACCAGAGCTGGCGCCATGATCATCCGGCCCAGGGTGGAGCGAATAATGACGCCTTCTTCGAAGCCGATGGTCCGGCAGCGCCAGGCTATGTCGTTCTCGTTGACGAACCGTTTGCGGGTGGCCTTGTTTTCGGAGAACTGCAGTGCCGCCACCAGCCCCACACCTTGCACTTCACCTACCAATGGATGGTCGGTAAACAGCTCGCGCAGGCACTGTTGCAGGTAAGGCCCCGTGTCGTTGCCGACCTGGGTCACCACGCCCTCGTCGCGCAACGCCTTCAGGTTGGCGATCGCCACAGCGGCGGCCACCGGATGCCCTGAGTAGGTGAGACCGTGGGCAAACACGCCGCCTCTTTCCACCAGCGCTTGGGCCATGCGTCGTGACAGGATCAGGCCGCCCATGGGGATGTAACCGGAGGTAAGGCCTTTGGCGATGGACAAGGTGTCCGGCTCGAAACCGAACGTCTGGTGGGCGAACCACTCGCCGGTCCTGCCGAACCCGCCGATGACTTCGTCGGCGCACAACAGCACGTCGTATTGGCGGCAGATGCGCTGGATTTCCGGCCAGTAGGTGTCAGGCGCGATGATCATTCCGCCTGCGCCCTGGAACGGTTCGGCGACAAACGCTGCGACCTTGTCGGCGCCCAGTTCCAGAATCTTTTGCTCCAGCTGGCGCGCCGCCCGCAAGCCGAACGCCTCGGGGGTGAGATCACCCTCGTGAGCGTACCAATAGGGTTCATCGATGTGCGCCACGTCAGGAATGGTCCCGCCCATGTCGTGCATGAACTTCATGCCGCCCAGCGCCGTCGCTGCCAGGGTCGAGCCGTGATAGCCGTTCCAGCGGCCGATCATTATCTTCTTTTCCGGCTGGCCCATGACCTGCCAGAACTTGCGCACCGTGCGGATCAACACCTCGTTGGCTTCGGAGCCGGAGTTGGTGTAGATGGCATGGCTGTAGTGATCGGGCAACAAACTGAACAGCAGCTCCGACAGCTCGATCACCGCCGGGTGGGTAGTGTGGAAGAACATGTTGTAGTAGGGCAGCTGCTCCAGTTGAACGCTGGCGGCGGCCGCCAGATCCTTGCGTCCGTAACCGAGGTTGGTACACCACAGGCCCGACATCCCGTCAAGATAGCGATTGCCGTCGTTATCCCACAACGCCAATCGGTCACCCTTGACCATCACCCGTGGGCCTTCTTCGTTAAGCGACTTCTGGTCCACGAACGCGTGAATGTGATGGGCGGCGTCGCTGGCCTGGTACTCGAGGGTCGTACGGGCAGGGCTGAATTCTGGGGACATGATTTTCTCCTGTATGAGCGCGCAGCCGGTGCACAGCGGCCAAGGGTTAGCGCTCATCTGGTCCGGAACGGGGACCGGAACAGATCCGGGATGAATAATTGTTGCCAGCTAAAAATATTTTTGTAAAGAAAACATTTTTCGTTGCAAATAATTGTCCGTAAGCTGCACGCCAATGCCGCTTGCCTGGAAGGGCCCGTAGGGCTTACCTGCGATGGCTGTGCGTAATGACGAGGCGAAATGACCGGACTCAGAGAAAGGCAAAAAGAACAGCGGCGGCAGATGATTGCCGACGCCGCGCTGGAATTGTTCAAAACCGTCGGCTTTGAATCCACCACTCTGGAGCAGATTGCCAGCATGGCTGGCGTCTCAGCGCCTACGGTAGTGAATTACTTCGGTGGCAAGCAGGAAATTCTCCTGGCCCTGCTCAAGCAGCCTGACGAACAGGCCATGCGCGACGCGCGCTCGCGGCTGGGCGAGACCCGCGATCCAGTGCAGGCGTTGTGTGAATTAGAAGGGCTCATGACCACCTACCAACTGCGCGCGATGCCCGCTGCGCTCTGGCGGGAGCTGGCGCCGTATCTGTTCACCGGCGAACTGGCGCAGAAGCTGCAGCCTTGGAATGTCGCGGTCATCGAAGAAACCAAGGCGCTACTGCTGCACTTTCAACAGCAGGGCGCTCTGGACGCGTCTGTTGACATGGACGTCGCCGCCACCGTGTTTAACCAGTACGCCAACATAGCGTTCATACGGCTGGCGACCGAGACAATGCCGGACCGTGAAGCCCATGCCCGGCATATGCGCAGTTTCCTGACGCTGATGTGCCACGGCATGCTCCAGGGGGGAGTCAGTCCGATCTGACGGGCGCCCCCCAAGCCAGGAGATAGACCCGTCGCGCGGGACCTTTGATACCAGCCCTAGTTTTTTCCTGCTTTGCGACGACAAAAAACATAATTTCGCTCTGCCGTGTATCTGAACAGAATGCAGCGAATTGCCTCTGGGAAGGACACAGACATGTCAGTTGGAAAGCTGGAAATAGATACGCTCATCGTTGGCGCGGGCCAGGCAGGCGTCGCCATGAGTGAGCATCTGAGCAAACTCGGCGTGCCTCATCTGGTCCTTGAGCGCAACCGTATCGCAGAAGCCTGGCGCTCTGGGCGGTGGGACTCGCTGGTTGCCAATGGCCCAGCCTGGCACGATCGCTTTCCCGGCCTTGAGTTCGACAACCTGAGCGCCGACGGCTTTGCACCGAAAGAACAGGTGGCCGACTATTTTGAAGCCTACGCCAGGAAATTCAACGCGCCGATCCGCACCGGCGTGGAGGTGAGGAAGGTTGAGCGCAATGTCGGGCGGCCGGGTTTTAACGTTGAAACTTCGCAAGGCGTGATCGACGCCTGCCGTATCGTGGTTGCCACCGGCCCGTTCCAGCAACCGGTGATCCCGTCGATTGCCCCGAAAGATGAGGGGCTCACTCAGATTCACTCCGCGCAATACCGCAATCCGCAACAGCTGCCCGAGGGCGCCGTGTTGGTAGTAGGCGCTGGTTCATCCGGGGTGCAGATCGCCGATGAGTTGCTGCGTGCCGGTCGCCAGGTCTACCTGTCGGTCGGGCAGCATGACCGTCCGCCACGTGCCTACCGCAACCGCGATTTCTGCTGGTGGCTGGGCGTGCTGGGTGAGTGGGATGCCACCGTGATGAAGCCGGGGAGGGAACACGTCACCATCGCTGTCAGCGGTGCCCACGGCGGTCGCACGGTGGATTTTCGCGGCCTGGCGCATCGCGGGATGAACCTAGTGGGGCTGACCCGGTCCTTCGCCGATGGTG
This sequence comes from Pseudomonas rosaeacicularis, assembly GCF_057128745.1. NCBI lineage: Bacteria > Pseudomonadati > Pseudomonadota > Gammaproteobacteria > Pseudomonadales > Pseudomonadaceae > Pseudomonas > Pseudomonas rosaeacicularis. The sequence goes on along the minus strand of NZ_JBSKHT010000016.1, from coordinate 27,739 downwards.
TGGTGACTTTTCAGCCAGACTTGGCCGATAACCTTGCACGTGGCGATGAAAACTACCTGGCGCTGCTGGATGCGGCTGACGCGTATATCGAGCGCAATGGTCTGGACCTGCCGCCAGAGCCCCAGGCACGCGACAGTTTTCCGGACCCCGAATGCGTGACCCGGCCACTGCTCGAACTTGACCTGGCCAAGGCTGGCGTTACCACTATCATCTGGGCCACGGGGTTCACCACCGATTACAGCTGGCTGAAAATCGATGCGTTCGATGACAACGGCAAACCGCAGCACCAGCGCGGCGTGTCCACTGAAGCCGGCGTGTATTTCCTCGGCCTGCCGTGGCAGTCGCGTCGTGGCTCAGCGTTCATATGGGGTGTATGGCACGATGCCAAGTACGTGGCCGACCAGATCGCGATACAGCGTCAATACCTTGCCTATCGCGATGCCACGCAATCCCCGCAGGCCGTTTCCGAAACGGCCGCTGGATAATCGCCTCGCGCGCTGCCCGCGGTGATCTTTTAGTCGCGAGGCAGTCTGCATGCGCGCGGCCTTACCAGACCCACCCTTGGAACCCTCTCGAACCTCACTTTTGTTCTGCCCTCTTTGAGGGCAGGATCGTTTTCGGTCGTCGATTTGTACCCGTCGTCATCACTATTTTCATGCAAGCTTTAGAAGGCCAACAAGTGCTGCTTGGCGGGCGCTCCGTTTTCCGCCGTTACCCTAACGCGATGATCGTGACAACACCCGTTCGCCATTTCGACGGTGCCGATAGCTGGGCATATCTAGACTAGACCGGGCAATGTGTATTGGCCGGACGCCTCCAATGCACATGCTACATACGCGGATAAGTGCCTAACGCGAACTTGTGCCCGAAGGCAGCAGACAAGCAGATCCAGTCCTGGACGCAAAAATACGAACCTCTCGTTAGCTAGCCAAAACCATTGGCACCGAGGGCGAGCAGACCAACGAAATGGGGCGATTTGTCGAAGGCCTCATTTTGGCTTACTGCAAGCTAACCGGCTTTGGATCGGGCTTCTGAGAGCCGCTTATATTAATACGCCGTGGTTTCGCTTCCTCCGGCACTACGCGGATCAGGATGATACTCAACAAACCGTTCTCTAAGTATGCGGTTTGCACTTCAATGTGATCTGCTAAGTGGAACGATAATCGGAAAACCCCTTGGGCAATGCCTTGGTGCAGTTAAGTGACCCCTGTCTCGTTTTCGCATTTTCAGCCGACGACAGTTAAAACACCTTTCTCGACCTGAATTTCGAGTTCTTGCTCAATCAGACCAGCTGCGTATTGGTGCGATATGTGCGAGCGCCTGGCTGAAATCCGGGCATAGGGTTGTGGAGACAGGATTGAAATGAACCGCCGATGAGTTTTGTGAGACCGGTGGCCTAAACTCGTGGCGCTCACGAGTTCCCGCTGTGCGCTCAATGACCGCTATTGGCCGATTCTGTTGAAAAAGTCGGATTTTCAAACTGGAACATGTCGAGATTGATCGTCTCTTCAAAACCTGTTCACCACGTTGCGTAGCTTTTCGGTTCTGCGTTGATCGATGCAGCTCGGTCGATGGGTTGATTTGAAGGTTCTTGCTGATTCCAGGCGTACCTATCTCGTAGTCGGTGGCCCTTGAGAGGTCAGTTTCGCCAGTCTTCTTAGATTCTGTACCGCAGCCGCCAAGGTAAATTCGTCGTTCGCCCCGGTCATTCCTCGTAGTCGTAACCGATCCAGTTTCAGGATTCGTTTGAGGTGAGCGAACAACATTTCGACCTTCTTGCGTTGATGGCGAGAGCACACGTATTGAGGTGTCTTTGCAATGCGCCGCGCAACATCGCGCGCTGCTTCATGGACGCTGCGTGCGATTTTTCTAAACGAAGTGTTCGGGCAGCAGCGCCCTTTCATTGAGCATGTAGCACAGTCGATTTGCCGGGATCGAAAGATGATGGTGTCGGATTTCGTGACATGTGAGCGCTGGTTCTTGAAGCCCCGCCACTCGCTACGCAGGGCGTGCCCCGTGGGGCAACGATATTCCTGCGCTTCTTCACTCCATTGAAAATCGCTGATCGAGAGGCTGTCGTTCTTGCGTTCGGTTTTGTCCCAAACCGGCACATGTGGCTCGGTGTCTTTTTCGTCGACCATCCAGGCCAGCATCGGTGCGGCTCCGTAAGCGGTATCGCCGATGAGCCGGTCAGGCTTGATATCGAACTGTTCTTCGACCCGCTCGATCATGGTCTTGGTGCTCTCGACCTCGGCGGTTCGATGAGATGGGGTCGGCTCCACATCCACGATCACGCCATGCTCGACATCAATCAGATAGTTCGTCGAGTAAGCGAAAAACGCCGGGCCTCCTGGCGCTGCGGTCCAACGAGAAAGTGGATCAGTCAGTGACAGGCGCTTGGGCATTGCTTCGGCCAACGCCTCTTCATCCAGCGCTTCGAGGTACTCACGCACGGCGCGAGTACTCAGCTACGGATCGCTCCAGTTGACCTCTTCGTTGCCGGGTACGCCTCTTTGCCGACTGGCGCCTGCCTTGATGACACTGGCGTCGACCGTAAACCCTTCGCCCTTGACCAGACCTGCGAACATGCAGCGACGCAGCACCTCGTTGAACAGCAGCGAAACAGCGAGCTTTCGCGAAAACGACCGTGGCGGTTCTTGGAAAACGTAGAGTGATTGGGGACTTCGTCTTCGAGGCTCAAACGACAGAACCAGCGATACGCCAGGTTCAAATGAGCCTCTTCGCACACCCAACGTTCAGAGCGAATGCCGTAGCAGTAGCCCAACACCAACAGGCGAATCATCAGTTCGGGATCAATCGAAGGTCGCCCGATCGGGCTATAAAAATCGGCGAGATAGTGGCGCAGATCGCTTAGATCGAGGCATCGATCAATGCTGCGCAGGAGGTGATTGGCTGGGAAGTGATCTTCAATGTTGAACGAATAGAACAGTCTCTCTTGTCTGCTCGACAATTGTCCCATCATGCTGCGAATCCTCCCGCTGGCCGATGACCTGATTTTGCCGCAGGCCGAGCAGGAGATCTACTTTTTCAACAGAATCGGCCGATTGCAGCCTGTCATAACCTGATTAACGCTCATTGATGAGAACGGGGCGAAGGTACACCTTACCCGCCGTCCCGTTCAGATCTTCAACAACATGAACAACCCTTGGAGTGGAGCGCTGTGGCGACTCGCGTGTCAGGATCTGACGGCGCCACGCGATGCGTCAGCAACGTTGGCCGCAAATTGAGGATCCTTGAGCAAACGGCGCCGCATTTTCCGCAATGAGCTGGGTCATTACGATCGTCCAAAGCGCGCCTTTCTTCGAACACGCCGCACTGTTCACATTGGTACTCATAGATGCCCATGGTTGATGCGATCCCCAGATGTCGATTACCAGTACTTGCCCAGCTCTCCTCGGGCCATAAACTTGCCTTGGCCCGTGTGACCGACCCATGCGTCGCCATCGACCAATAACTGGCCACGCAGCAGCACCTTCTTGACCCGCCCGTGGACACGATGGCCTTCGAACAAGGTGAAATCGCAGTCGCTATGCTGTGTTTTAGCGCTGATGGTGTGCGCCTCATTCGGGTCGAATATCACCAGATCAGCATCGCTGCCTACGGCGATTGTGCCCTTGCGTGGGAACAGCCCAAACAGTTTGGCCGGGGCAGTGGACATCAATTCGACGAAGCGGTTAAGCGAAATGCGGCCAGTACGCACGCCCCCGTCATAGACGACCGTCATGCGGGTTTCGACCCCCGGCACACCGTTGGGTATTTGCGAGAAGTCGTCACGGCCGAGCGGCTTCTGATTGACCTTGCCCAAGTGCCCTTCCTTGAGACAGTAGGGACAGTGATCGGTCGACACCAGTTGAAGATCGTCAGTCTTTAAGGCTGTCCACAACGCGTTTTGTGAATCCTTGGAACGCAGTGGTGGACTCATGACGAAGCGTGCGTGTTCGTAACTGTCCTGCTCGTCGGTCTCTGCGTAGGAGGATTCATCGAAAAACAAATAATGCGGGCAGGTCTCAGCGAAGACCGGGATGCCCAGGTCGCGTGCTTCAATCACATGCTTGAGTGCTTCCTTGGCCGACAGATGCACGAAATAAACGGGTGCTTCTGCCAGCTCAGCGAGCTTGATGCCGCGGTGGGTGGCCTCGCCTTCGAGAATGGCAGGACGGGTCAGTGCATGGTGGCGCGGCGAGGTGTGACCCTTGGCGATGGCTTCGCGAATCAGCAGGTCGACCACGGTGCCATTTTCAGCGTGCAGCGCGATCATGCCCCCATGCTGTCCGACCATGCGCATGGCTTGAAAAATAGACGCGTCATCGGACATGACCGTTCCGGGATAGGCCATGAACATCTTGAAACTGGAGACCCCCTCATGGCGGATTGCGTGCTGCATGTCGGCCAGCACCTGAGCGTCGACTTCGGTGATGATGACATGAAAACCATAATCGATATTGGCCGCACCGGAGGCTTTCGCTTGCGCCCGTTCGATAGCTTGCAGCGGACTGGTTCCCGTTAACTGCAACGCAAAGTCAATGATGGTAGTGGTCCCGCCATAGGCTGCAGAGCGGGTACCTGAGGCGAAGTTGTCGGCGGTCACCGATGGGCCGAAAGTGTTTTCCATGTGGGTATGACAATCGACCCCGCCTGGAAATACCATCATCCCGGTCGCATCGATTACTTGCGTGTCGGAACTCACGGACAGCTGGCGGCCGATGCTGACGATCTCCTCACCGTCCACGAGGATGTCAGCGATGTAATCGTCGACGGCGGTGATGATGCGGCCACCACGAATCAAGATAAGGCTCATAGTGCACTCCGGGCTGGAAGGGTGTCGTTGTTGAACGCGCACGCGTGATTCAAAACATTTTCAAGGTGCGCGTACTGCTGCGTATCCAGCAGTGGCACCGGCGGACGTACGGCGGCTTCAGGAAAAAGGCCGAGCATGTACAGGCAAGCTTTGAGCCGCGCGTTGGCGTGCATACCTGGCGCCTTGCCATAGATGGCCTGGGCGAGCGGGTAAACGTAACCGTGCAGGCGTTGGGCTTCGGCCAGGTTTTTCTCGGCCACGGCGCGATAGAGCGCGACCACCAGTTCCGGAACCACAGCCGCGAGGCTGACCACGCTGCCTTCGGTGCCCAGAACGAAGCAGGTCAGCAGGTGTTCGTCGCCCGAAGCCATGACCGCCACGTGAGGGGAGACGTCCTGGATCAAGCGGCGATTAGCTTCGTAGGCGGCGGTCTCCCAACTGCCTTCCTTGACCGCGATCACTTCCGGCAACCTGACGAGCGCCTCGAGCATTTCTGGTGTGTAGGCCATGCCGCCGGTGCCGACGCCCGCCTGATAAAGCATCATCGGTAGCCGCGCGTTGGCATTGGCGATGCGATGGTGGGTCATTACCGTCGCCACGTCGGTGGAAAGCGACCAGGAGTAGGGAGGAAACAACAGCACCACATCGGCCCCGGCTTGTTTCGCGTCGTCGGTATGGATTTGTGCCTCAAAGCTGTCTTCGGCGTTGACCCCGGCAACGAGGATTAGCCGGTCGCCACATACCGCCTTGGCAATCTCCACAACCCGACGCTTGTCGCTGCGCGATAGAGCAACATTTTCACCGGCATGCCCATTGATCAGCAGCCCGCAGATGCCGTCTACCGAAGCGATCTGGCGCAGATAGCGTTCCAGGCTTGCTTCATCGAGATGACGGCCGTCTTTGTCCAGCGGACATGGAGTAGCGGCGTAGACGCCGTTGAACGGATTTGAATGCGCAGGGATCATGACAATACTCTCACGTGTTCGGGGCAGTGGCGGCAGGGGGCTGGAGCAGTCGAGCCGGATCGAAAAGGGGCAATTCGTTGGTTTCTCCCAGCATGTGTCGGGCGAGCAACTTGCCCATGTAAGGGCCGCTGGTGTAGCCGGAGTGAACGCAACCAATGACGTAGGCGTTGTCGAGTCCCGGAAGGGCGCCAAGCATCGGCATGGCGTCATCGGTTTCTGATTCGAGCCCCAGCCAGATGCGCGCCACCCGGGCATTGGCTAACTCGGGGATGACGTGTTGGGCCAGTCGCAGGTTGCCGATCAGGTTTTTGGGGATCGTCTCGACCCCTCCGCGCTGGCGATCGCCGATGCCCTGCCAGCCCCCGCCAATCAGCACGCTGCCGTTGGCGAACTGCTTCATAGACAGCAAACCACTGGCGATGCTGAGCACGGAACGCATCACCGTGGGCATACGTTCGGTGACGATCAACTGGTTGACCAACGTCTTCACCGGGATGTGCAGGCCGAGCATTTCCAGCAGCGGCTCAAGCCAGACGCCGCCAGCCATCACCAGTCGGGTGGCCTCGAACCGGCTGCCCGTAGCTGCGCTGTAAACGCGATAGCCACCCTCGATGCGTTCAATGCGGCTGACGGGTGTTTGCTCGACAATGCGCACGCCGGCCTCGGTCAGCGCTGCGTGATAGGCACGCCCGGTAAGGTACGCACTGGCAAAACCGTCGGTAGCGCAGTAGGCCGCTTCAAGTACCTGATCGCTAAGGCCAGGTTCGATGGCGCGCGCCTGAGCGGGGCTGAGCAGGTCAATCTGCGCTCCGTATTCGCGCCGGGCTGCGGCACGGGCTTTGAGAATGTCACGTTCGCCGTCGGTGTAAGCCAGTGACAAACCGGGTGCCGGTGTGGCGAGCACGCCCTGTCCAAGCCATGTGTCAGTCTGCATCCACATTTCCCAAGCCTTGATGGCATAGGGCACCAGGGCCGCACGGGTCATGTGTAAGGTCAGCGTACCGGCATTGACCCCGGACGCACCGCGACACAGCGCATCACGTTCTACCAGCACGACGCGCATACCCGCCCGCGCCAAAAACAGTGCGGTCGTGCAACCCATTACACCGCCGCCGACTACGCAGACATCAAATTTATGAGCGATCGAGTGAGTGTTGTTCACAGCGGAGCCGCCTTGGGAATCGGGATGTCGGTGTAAACGAAAGTACCTGTAAGGGCGGCAATGGACAGAGGGCGAAGGGGCGTGCGGGCGGAAAAAATTCCCACCTGATCCCGCGCTGTCCTGTGATGCGCGGCGAGCAGTTCCGCCGCGACGTCGCCACAGGTGCGACCCTGACAGGGCCCCATCCCGCAACGCGTCCAGGCCTTTAACTGATTGACGTCACAGGCGCCTGCAGCGCAGGCGGCATCGATGTCGGCTCGGGTCACGTCTTCGCATCGGCAAACAATGGTTTCTGGGGTAACGCTGTCGACATGACCTGGACGCAGGGCCATCAGCTGGGCCATCGACCTACCAAAGCGCGCCGCCCGGGCATGCTGGCGTTGCGTTATTTTGAGCGTGTTACTTAATTGTCCGGAAAGATCGGCACCTAGCGACAGCGCGCAGGCCAGGCCCGCCATTGCACCATGATGGGCTGCCGCCGCTGCACCCGCGATGCCTGCGCCATCACCTACGACGTACAGTCGTTCACGTGAAGTCAGCCCATGCGTATCGGCTTTCGCGATCCATCCGCCCGCTGCTCGGGAGTAGTGATGCTCAGCACGTAGCAGGCGAGTGATGTCGGATGAGGGCGTCAAGCCGTGGCCGACGGCTATGCAGTCGGCAAGCAGACTAATTCGTTCGCCGGTAACGGGCCGGCCCGCGCTGTCGCAGGGGGCGAGGACGGCGCGCAATTGTTGTCCTTCAGGGCTGACGCTGATTAACGTATGGCGGGCGTGCAACGGCACCCCGGCGCGCCTGATCGCCAACGCCCACTTCACGCCCTGGCGCAGGATGTCAGGACGCGACAACAAAGCGGGCATGGCACGACCCCAGTCAAGTGGGCCCGCCAGATCGGCGATGGCCACGACAGTGCCGCCTGCTTTGAGCGTGCCAGCAGCGACCGCAGCCAGTAATGGGCCGCAACCCGCTACAAGAGTGGTCTTGCCCGGAAGAATCTTCTGCGATTTGAGCAGGATGGTTGCAGCGGCAAGGCCGATCACGCCGGGCGTGGTCCAGCCTTCGAAAGGCACGACGCGCTCAGTGGTGCCCGCCGCAACAATCAAGGCTTTCGAGGAAATACTGATCGGGCCGTCAGAACCCGCGGCGTCCACCTGAAAGTCAGCAGTGACCGCCCAGGCCGCATATCCGAAATAAAGTTTGACTGAACTGTTGTTCAGCGCTGCCCGCAGTGCGTTGCCCGTGGCCGACTCTGGGCTGTCATCCGAACCGTCGACTACAGCCGGCGCCCTGTATACCTGTCCGCCCGCTGCATTGTTTTCATCGACAATCGCAACTCGCAGTCCGGTTCCGGCGGCGGCCAGCGCCGCGTTTATGCCGGCAGGGCCTGCGCCCAGAACGATGACGTCAAAGTCAGTCATGCGCACCAGCCTGCGGCACCACTGAAACGCTCAGACCCGCTGCGACGGGCGTCTGGCACGCCAGCACTCGACGTCCATCGACCATCACCAGGCATTCCTGACACGACCCCATCAGGCAAAACATGCCTCTGGGCTGTTGCGCTCGGGGGCTTGCCCGCAACACTTTCACGCCGCTGGCGAAGAGGGCTGCAGCAACGCTTTGTCCGGACAGCGCAGTGTAGGCGGTGCCATCAAAGCGGAAAGCGACTGTAACGCTGCGGTGTGCATTTTGCATGGCGATTCCTATGGTTCGTACAGGCCTTGAGCAAGGGCCTGCTTGACAAGCGATTCGCCATGCTATCGTATATGTTCGGTATACGCAAAATACTCGAACGATAGATTTTATTGTCTTCTCGCCCGTTTTGCCCCTGACCTGATGTATCTCCCCGGAGCAACAAATATGAGATCACCGTCTACCCTGAGCCGCTTGTTTACCGCAGGGATCGTCGCTTGTGCGCTTCTGGGCGCCATGGACGCCAGCGCTCGCTCGCTTGATGAGATCATGGCTTCAAAGAAGATTATCTTCGGTGTCAACCCGAACTTGCCCCCGCTCGGGGTGTATGACGCCCAGAACAACATTGACGGCTTCGATGTCACCGTTGCCCGGAAGATCGCCGACTCGCTGGGCGTAAAACTGGAAATCGTGCCGATCGGGTCAAATGATCGGGTTCCGTTTCTGATGGCCGACAAGATCGATGCGGTCATGGGCGGCATGACGCGCAACGCCGACCGGTTGAAAGTGGTGGATTTCACTAACCCCGTGAACACCGAGGTGCTGGGTGTCCTTACCACCGAAAGCAAGCCTTACACCGATTGGACCCAGCTGAATGACCCTGCGGTGCGGTTGGTGCAGGTGCGCGGCACCACGCCCATTAAGCTGATCCAGGAAAAACTGCCCAAAGCCCAATTGCTGATTCTCGACAACTACCCGGACGCCGTGCGTGCAATTTCCCAAGGCCGGGCTGATGCACTGATTGATGTGCTGGACTTCATGCTCAGCTACACCAAGAACTACCCGACGAAGTGGAAGGTGGTAGACGCGCCTATCGAAGTTGACTATGACTGCATCGGCATCCAGAAAGGCAATACGGCCCTTGCCGCACGCTTGAATACTGAACTGGCTTCGCTGCATTCATCGGGATTCATTGCCACGAGCTGGAAGAAATGGTTCGGCAGCGCCATGTTGCACGACCCCACCACCTCACCCACGGCTCAGTAATTCAACGACAGCCACGACGGGGCACGCTTGATGGAGCAAGCGCCCCTGCATGGCAGGAACCTTCCCTGAATGAATTTGAATTTTGAACCGTTGCTTGAGCAGTGGCCCTATTTACTGGGCGGTGCCTGGATCAGCCTGCAAATCGCGGTTTCGGCTTTTGCGTTAGGCATGATCGTCGGGCTGGTGTGCGCCTCGGTGCTGCGTTATGGGCCGCGCTGGCTGCGTAAGATCATCAGCGGGTACGTGATTTTCGCGACCAATACACCACAGTTGGTGCAAATCTACTTTCTGTTTTTTGCCTTGCCTGAAGTTGGCATCACCCTGTCGCCGTTTACGGCGGTGCTGATCGGCGCGACGTTCAATGCCGGTGCCTACCTGTGTGAGATCCAGCGTGCAGGCTTTGATTCTGTGCGCAGGATGGAGATAGAGGCGGCCGAAGTAATGGGGTTTTCCAGTGTGCAGATAGTGCGTTACGTCATTCTGCCCCACGTCTTGAAAGTGATGTTTGCACCGTTATCGAATCAATTCATCGTCATGACACTCGGAACGTCGATGGCCTCGATCTTTGGCGTGGAGGAACTCACCGGGCGCAGTTTTAACCTCAGTTCGCAGACCTACCTGTCTGTTGAAGCCTTCTCGGTCGCTGCCGTGCTGTACATCGTCATTACCTTGATCGCGACATTATTGCTGGCAGCGGTGGGGCGTTACGTCTTCCGTGCCAAGTTGAAGGCTTTCTGATGTCCGACGCTCATATCGCCGAAATCGCGCAGTTGTTCTCCTATTACAACGTGCTGTTGTTGCTCAAGGGTCTAGTCGCCACGTTCGTGCTGTCGGTTGTGGGATGCCTGGCCGGGTTCATCTTCGGGTTTGGGATCGCGGTCGTACGCTTGACGCGCTCGTCGGCCATGGCACCGTTGCGTGCGCTGGCGTACGTGTACTGTTTTCTGTTCCGACGGATCCCGTTCCTGATCACCTTGATGCTGGTGTTCTTCGCCAGCCAGTCCTCAAAACTGGGGCTGTCGACTTTCTCGGTAGCGCTGGTGAGTGTGTGTCTGATCGCGGCCGCTTATCTGGGGGAAATCATCCGCAGCGGGCTGGAATCAGTGCATCGCAATCAGTGGGAAGCAGCGCAGACCCTCAACTTCAATTACCTCGAAACGCTGCGCTTCGTCATAGTGCCCCAGGGCTGGCGGATCATCGTTCCACCGACGTTCAGCTTCTTTGTGATGTTCATCAAGGATACGGCGCTGGCTTCACAAATCGGCGTGATGGAGATGACGTCTGCAAGCAATGTGCTGACCAGCAAAGGTTTTTCTGCGGCGCTCGTGTACGGCACGATATTAGTCCTGTACTTCGCGCTCTCTTACCCGTTATCGCGCTTTGGTAAGCGTTTGGAGAGAAAACTTGCCGCAACTCGAAATTGTTGAACTCAAGGCATCATACGGCGCACAGAGTGTGCTGGAACACATCAACTTGTCGGTAGAGAAGGGTGAGATTGTCAGCCTGATCGGCCCTTCAGGCTCAGGCAAAAGCACACTGCTGCGGGTGCTGATGGGCTTGCTCCCCCCGGTTCAGGGCAGCGTCCGGCTTGATGGAGAGGCGGTGGACTACGCTAATAAAGCTAGCGTCCGTGCCTTGCGCGCAGACATTGCCATCGTGTTTCAGCAGTACAACTTGTTCCAGAATATGACGGTGCTGGAAAACGTCATGATCACGCCCACAAAAATCAAAGGGTGGCCGCGGGAGCAAGTGCAGGCCGATGCGATTCGGCTGTTGACCCGTGTCGGATTGGGTCATCGACTCAAGGCCTATCCCGACGAGTTGTCCGGCGGACAGCAGCAGCGCGTGGCGATTGCCCGTGCGCTGGCGGTCAAGCCCAAGGTATTGCTGCTAGACGAAGTGACGGCGGCGCTGGACCCCGAGTTGGTCAACGAGGTGCTGGACACCATTCGTGAGCTGGCGGGCGAGGGCATGACGATGTTCATCGTGTCCCACGAAATGAGTTTCGTGCGGGAAATCTCTTCCAAGGTGGTTTTCATGGCGGACGGCCTCGTTGTAGAAGTCGGCTCGCCGCAGGTCATTTTCGACGCGCCCAACGAACACCGCACCCGGGAATTCGTCGGCAAAATTCTGCGTCATTAACATTTTCCAAGGATATTCTTCATGAGCCAGACGGTTTCATCTTCGTTGCTATGCGCTGCCGTTGACGACCAGTTTCCAACGCAGATCGAATTTCTCGCGGACCTCGTGCGCCGTCCTTCCGATAACCCGGCAGGCGACTGTGCCGAGCACGCTGAAACCACCGCGCTTGCGCTGGAAGCGCTGGGGTTTGCAGTGGAACGCCATCGCGTGCCGCTGGACGAAGTAACGGCCGCAGGGATGCTCAGCGCGACCAATCTGGTCGTTCGGCATCGCTTTGGCGACGGCCCAACCATTGCCCTGAATGCCCACGGTGACGTTGTTCCACCTGGCGAGGGCTGGACTGCCGATCCCTACGGCGCGCAGATTCGCGACGGCATGATGTACGGCCGCGGCGCGGCCGTGTCCAAGTCTGATTTCGCAACCTACGCGTTTGCCCTCAAGGCGTTGATTGATTCGGGCTCGCTACTGGCGGGCACCGTCGAACTTCACCTGACCTACGATGAAGAGACCGGCGGTTTGATCGGTCCTGCCTGGTTGTTGAAAAACGGCATCGTCAAGCCCGACTACGCCATCTGCGCCGGTTTTACTTACGCGATCACCACGGCCCACAACGGCGCGATTCATCTGGAAATAGTTGTGCGCGGCAAGTCCGCCCACGCCGCGCGGCCAGATACCGGCCACGATGCCATGGAGGCCACAAGCAAGTTGCTGACCGCGTTATACGGGTATCGTGACACGCTGGTGAACATTCGTTCGCAGACGCCGGGCATCGATCATCCGACACTGGTGGTGGGATTGATCGAGGGCGGGATCAATACCAATGTCGTGCCCGACCGCGTCACGCTTCGTCTTGATCGACGAGTCATCCCCGAAGAGAAAGCACAGACGGTACTGCTTGAACTCAAAACATTGATCGCATCTGCCGTTGAAGGATTGCCTGGCATCACCGCCGAGGTGCGTGAGGTACTGGTGACTTCGCCGCTGTACATGCTCGACGGAGCCGAGCGTCTGACGTCTGCATTGCAGCGCGCCGCGAAGCAGACCCTGGGTCTGGACATTCCCACCGAAGGCGTGCCGCTATACACCGACGCGCGTCTGTACTGCGAGGCGGGCGTGCCGACAGTCATTTATGGCGCGGGGCCTCGCAGTCTTCTGGAGGCCAACGGTCATCGCGCGGACGAACGAATAGTCTTGGAAGATTTGCGAATCGCCACCCAGACGATCGCGATTACGCTCAATGATCTGCTGACGCCGGGCTGAAAAAACAACTTTAGCCGCGCCACGCCTTCACCGGGCGTCCTAGCTGATGCGGTCGAGTACGAACAATCGCAGGTTTTGCAGGTGATTGCGGACGCTGTTTCGGGCTGCCTCGACATCATCGGCGAGGTAGGACTCGAGAATGGCCAAGTGCTCAGCCCGATCTTCTTCAATTCGGTTGAACGGGCTGACTAATTCGAAAAGGCGACTGTGGGTCCGCACCTGTTCAATCAGCCGGGCCAATACTGGATTGCCCGATGCGTGTGCATACATCGTGTGCACCTGATCGTCGATTTGCCAGTGGGCCGGTTCCTGCTGCCCTTTGCCCAGGGATTTGAGTTTTTTGATCAGTTGCTCGATCTGACGTTTGTCGATCTTGCCCATCGCCAACCCGATGGCCTCCATCTCTAGCAGCTCTCGAACCTTCATGGTTTGAAAGTATTCCTGCGCGCTTACGTAGCGAACGGAATACGAGCGCCCACCTCCGCGCACCAGCAGCCCTTCGCCTTCCAGGCGCAGCAGGGCTTCACGAAGAGGCGTGCGTGAAATGTTCAGCTCTTCGACGAGCCGTCCTTCTACGACGGGTCCCCCCGTACGAAGCACCTTTTCCAGGATCATCCTGCGAAGCGTTTGATAAGCGAGCTCGGCTAACTTATCGGAGGGATTTGCAATAGGTCGTGTCACAGGCAAGCACTCAAAAACTTTGCCGAAGTATACGAGAGATATGCGCAGATGCGCAGCTCACCGCTGCTGGTACATTTCGTACGGGTCCACCTGATTACGAGCGTGGCCCGCTTAGCGTCGTTGAATTTTTTTGAGGGCCTGCGAATTGAATCTATTTTTTTGCTTCTCGGCCTGCGGTTCGGTAGATGTCAGGTGTGCAGCTCGCGAAAGGGCTGACCCGACTCCCGCAGCGTTTGGGCTGACGCGCAGAAATGGCTAAGTGAACAGGTACGTCCTCAAAACCGCATGTGAGATATGGATATACTGTCGGTCCGAATAATTCTAGCGCTTTCACATGCGAAAAATATTGATTGATCCCGAAATTGTGCAGCTCTTCTTGGATGTGGCCGAGACCGGAAATTTTTCAAAGGTTGCGGAGCGCACGGGCAAGTCCCAGCCGTATATCAGTAGAGCATTGGGCAGTCTGGAAGCAGAGTGGGGAGGGCGCCTGTTTCGCCGAACAGGTCGCGGCGTGGAACTCACGGATTTTGGCGAGGCTGTTGTTCCTCAGGTCAAGACATGGCTTGCCGACACGCAATCCTTGGTTGAGAACTTTAAGACGTACGCAGGTAATCCCAACGGTGAAGTAAGTATCGGATCTCTACCATCGACCTCGAGCCCTATGATGAGCGCGCTATTCGTCAGAATCCGGGAGCGATTCCCCGGAATTCGGCTGCGCTTTCGCGAGGGATACCATCGCCAAATACAGTCTTGGCTTGAAAACGGCCAAGTGGATATTGGGATTGCGTTGAGTTATGAATCAGAGGGGCGCAAAGATGAGATTCCGTTAATCGAATTTCCTACCTACCTGTGCGGTGCTGCGGGCGATGAACTGACTAGTCGTGCAACCGTCGCACTAAAGAGCATGATTGGCCTGCCATTCATCTTGCCGACCAATCCGGGGATGCTCACTAAGCATCTGAACTCGATATCGCCGGGATTCATCCAGCAAATATCACCGGTACTAGAGGTGAACTCGCTGTCCATGCAACGTGACATCGTCGCTGCGGGAAGCGGCTATGCAATTTTGAGTTATGGGGCGGTGGCTGACGATATTCGAGCGGGGCGATTGCAGGCCAGCCTCATTGTCAGTCCAGGCATTACGCAATACCTCTCAATCGGTATATCGAGGCATGGGCCTATCACTAAAGTGACCCGTGAAGTCATTCAGCAATTGCGTGAACTGGTCGCCGAGATGGTGCCACAGGCCAAAGCTCCGAAGCGCTAACACCGCGATCACGGGCGGGACCCGATTTAGCGCCCCCGGCCTACCCCTATGCGTTATGCGTTTTTTTGCATGTCTGAAATCACCCTTCTTGGGTTCCTCCTCTTTTTCGCCTGACATACGATCCTTCCACCGTTAAGGCGCTTCTGCTGCCAGCGGCTTTTCAAGCCGCCCTATGGCGGCATGCAGGTACAACAATAATTATATTTACCCGTCCTACAGGGGCGGGTTGAGGAAAACGCTATGTCTGGCGACGCACTCGCAGGTCCATCTAACGCTACTGTCAGCAAACCCTACATCCCTTCGCAGCGCCGAGTCGTAACGGGCCACGATGCCGATGGTAATTCGATCATTGTTTCCGATGGTCTGGCCCCCAACATCGTGCAGCCCAACGCAACGCCCAACATGGCGATGATCGATTTGTGGGAAACGGATTCTTCTCCTGCCTGCAATGAAGGCAATGCGGACGCTGCGGATCGGAAGATGCCGCTGTCGCCGCCAAAGAACGGCACCATTTTGCGGATCCTCCACTTGCCGCCAGAATCCGAGCGCGATTTCTCCAAAGTCGGTGAGGTTTTTGCTCAGTGGGGTGAGCGCCACGTATTAGGCAAGGCCAAGCCGAAACGCTATCCCACCTTTCATGAAACAAACTCAATCGACTATGCGATCGTTCTAGAAGGCGAAGTATGGGCGCTAGTAGATATTGGTGAAACACTGCTCAAGACTGGTGATATTTTGATCCAGCGTGGCACGCACCATGCTTTTGCCAATCGTTCTGACAAACCGGTACGTATAGCTTTCGTCCTGATTGATGCCGCCCCGTTGAATCATGCCGGAGATGCACAGTGAGTCTCGCGGGCTCTCGTGTTCGCAGTTTTGTCGCTGAGGCGAATCTGCCGGGCTGCGGCTTTCCTCTGGAGAACCTCCCGTTCTGTGTATTCGCAGCGACGTCTTCCCGGGAATGGGGAGTTGGCGTTGGTATCGGCTCAAAAGTGCTGGGCCTCAAGCAACTCTTGAAGGCGGGGCTGCTGGCAGATCTCGGTCGTGAGATTTCCGCAGCCTGCTGCGATATTAGTTTGAACCGTCTCTTTGCGTTGGAAGGTGGGCCAGCTGCTGTTCGTGAGCATCTTTCTCAGTTGCTGTCAGAGTCAAGTACCGCGCAGGCAGTTGTGCGCGACCTTCTAGTAGAGCAGGCAGACGTATCGTTTGAGGTGCCCTTTACGATTGGCGACTACACAGATTTTTTTGCGTCAGTGAATCACGCTACAAATGTCGGAAAAATGTACCGTCCCGATACACCCCTTTTGCCAAACTTCAAGACTCAGCCACTGGCCTATCACGGCCGCGCATCGACGGTTCTAATCAGCGGAGAACCGGTGCAACGTCCCTCGGGTAATTATCGGCAGGGGCACAACGGCGATTTGATTTATGCAGCCACGGCAAAGTTAGATTTCGAGGTAGAGATCGGTGTGTATATCGGGCGCGCAAACCAACGTAATCAACCCATTGCGTTGGATGCCGCTGAATCGCATATCGCGGGCATGTGCGTGGTCAACGACTGGTCTGCGCGAGATATCCAGGCTTGGGAGACCCAACCACTGGGGCCATTTCTCGGCAAAAACTTTGCTACGAGTGTCTCGCCTTGGGTGGTAACGCTGGACGCATTGGAAGCTTTTCGCAGTCCGAACTTATCCCAGTCAAAGGGCGAGGCGCCACTCTCCAGCTACCTGCAGTCTGATCGCAATGCACTGTTTGGGGGGTTGGCAATTCAGATCGAAACGACTTTGCAGACCGCCAGCATGCGTGAGAGCGGCATCGCACCAGAAAAGATATCGACCGCCCGGTTTGACCGCGACAGCTACTGGTCCGTGGCGCAGATGGTGGCCCATCACACTATCAATGGTTGCAATCTGCGTACAGGTGACCTGCTCGCCAGCGGAACGTTGTCGGGACCTGATTTTGGTAGCGAGGGTTGCCTGCTAGAACTTACCCGCGGCGGCAGCGAGCCTCTACGGCTGGGGAATGGCGAGATTCGGAGTTATCTGGAAGATGGCGATCAAGTTTCAATACACGCATTTTGCCAGAATGAAAATGGTATTCGTATTGGTTTCGGCAGTAGTCATGCCCTCGTAACCAGCGCACAACCTATTAAAGAGATGAACTAAATATGGACTCCAAATCATTGGACGCTACGACTACTCCTGCCGATTGGGCGTTGGGTATGTTCTCGTTTGCCAGGTGTGCGCCGTTCGCAGGTATTGTGATTGCAGATAGGGCGCTAGCGCTCGAAGCGTTGGTGCCGATCGTCTCTGAACTAGGGCTGCCGCTGGCCGGTACTGGGAGATTGTCGGACCTGCTGCAGGATTGGAGTCGTAATCTGCTGGCACTGCGAGCTGCTTTTAAGTATCTCACCCAGACAGACCCAGCTTGGTGGTTGGATAAAAGCGTCGTGCTGACCGAGTTACGCACACACGCACCGATTGATCGTCCTCGGCAGATATTCTGCGCAGGGGCGAACTATCGCAAGCACGTCATTGAACTGATCGTCGATCAACCGAGCCCAGTCATGGAAGGGCTTTCATTAGAAGATCGGCGCATCCAGGGCACTAAGATCGTGGATGAGCGTGGCGCATCGGGCACACCCTATTTTTTCACCAAGATTCAATCGGCGATCGCAGGTCCTTTCGACCCGATTCCGCTCGAAGCAAGTATCAAGCAGCCCGACTGGGAACTTGAGCTGGCTGTAGTGATTGGTAAATATGCGCGGCATGTAAGCGTTGAGGAGGCTCTCGAGTATGTCGCGGGGTACACCATCATCAACGACATCACCAGCCGAGACCGTGTGTACCGACGGGACATGAAGGCAATTGGAACAGATTGGTTGGCGGCAAAATCGGCTCCCGGCTACCTGCCAACAGGGCCGTATTTGAAACCAGCCGACTTCGTCGCCGACCCGCAGAAGCTTCATGTAACACTGCGGTTGAATGGAGACATCATGCAGGACGAAGGAACCGACGATATGATTTTTACCGTCGCCCGATTAATTTCCGAATTGTCATCATTGGTCGAGTTGTGGCCCGGGGACTTACTTGCAACCGGTTCGCCTTCAGGCAACGGCACGCACTATCAGCGTTTCCTTCAAGAAGGTGACGTGGTCGAAGGCAGCATCACCGGCCTAGGCACTCAGCGTACCGAATGCGTGATGACTCAGCGGGGTTAGATCATGTCAGTAAAAAAAGTATTGATCATCGGTGGCGGTATTGGCGGCTTGTCAGCTGCCATTGCCCTGAGTCAGCAGGGCGTCGAGGTCGACCTGATCGAGATGCGCAAGGCATGGGTGCCATACCATGTGGGAATCATTCTAGGTTCCAACACGTTGCGTGCCATGAAGCAGTTGGGTGTTATCGACGCATCGATTGCCAAGGGGTTTCCTTATCAAGGGATGTCAATCTGTGACAAGAACGGAAATGTCGTTAGCCATACGCAGAATCGCTTCCTGGCGGGCGAAGAGTACCCCTCCAATTTGGGAATGACACGTCCGGCTCTGCATGACGTGCTCTCGGATGCCGCTCGCGCTGCAGGCACCAGGGTTCATCTGGGTGTAACCGTTACTCAGTTGGACTCCGCTCCAGATGGCGTGGATGTGACCTTCTCAGATGGTGACCGTGAACATTACGACTTGGTCGTCGGTGCAGATGGTATTTATTCCACGACGCGAGCGCTTCTGTTCGGTGATCGCTACAAGCCTGAGTACACCGGGCAAGGCGCTTGGCGATATAACGTGCCTAGACCTCCGGATCTTGACCGCTCCTACATCTACGACGGAGTTGCCGGTGGCAAGGCGGGGTTGGTGCCGCTCACTAACGACACCATGTACATCTATCTTGTCCGGGAGGAGGTGGGCAACCCGTACTTTGAACCGGCGGACTTGGCGCAGTTGTTCCGTGACCGTCTGCGCGAATACGGCGGCTTGGTCGGTGAAGTTCGCGATCGCGACATTATCGACTCTAGCAAGGTGGTGTATCGCCCACTCGAAGCGCTGCTGGTACCAATGCCTTGGTACAAGAATAGAGTCGTGCTGATTGGTGATGCCGTTCACGCCACCACTCCGCATCTGGGGCAGGGCGCGGCGCAAGCAATCGAAGATGCGGTAGTTCTCGGGGAGGAAATCAACAACGGCGGCCCCGTAGATGTGATGCTTGAGCGCTTTATGCAGCGGCGCTTCGAACGCTGTCGTTTTATCGTGCAGAGTTCGCTACAGATTGGTGAATGGGAGCAGCGGCCAAGTGCCGATGCCGATCATGTTGGCATCATCCGGGAGATGCATCGCGTTACCGCGCTGGCGATATAGCGTTCAATAAACCCCGCAGGCGCGGCGGCGACCGCGCCTGATGTTACGCCGGAGAGATCTATGAACAATAAATATAAAAAAGATTCGACATTGCAAGCCCCGACAAAGGCAGCCACTGCTGGCTATGGTTGGTATGTGGTAGCGGTATTGACAGTCGCTAACATTTTGTCGGGGATTGATCGGCATATCATGACTGTGCTGGTAGGCCCGATTCGTGCCGAGTTTGGTATTTCCGATACTCAATTTAGTCTGCTGCAAGGCGCTGCGTTCACTTTGGTATATTGTCTGGCCGCTTACCCCATCGGTCGGTTGGCTGATCGCGTGAACCGGCAGATATTATTGGCGGTAGGTGTAGCGCTCTGGTCGGTAATGACAGTACTTAGCGGCTTCGCTGCGACCTACACGGAGATGCTCGTAGCGAGGGCTGGCGTGGGTATAGGTGAAGCGGTGCTTATTCCTGCTGCACTTTCATTGATAGCCGACTTTTTCGGTGCCGCCCGCCGAGGCCGCCCTATCGGTATATTTTCCAGCGCAACTTTTCTAGGTACAGGCGTTGCGTTGCTGGCCGGCGGTTTCGCTTTGGCGATGCTTAAAAGTGTAACCTCAGTGCACTTCCCTCTGGTGGGCGACCTTCCTGTCTGGCGCAGTATTTTTCTTACGGTAGGTCTACCGGGTGTGCTGTTGGCTTTAATCATCGTATTCACGTTGAAAGACCCAGGGCGACAGGCTCGAGCGGTAGAAACGTCCGGAACATCTTCTGTCGGCTCGATGAAGGCATTCTTTGAGTTCCTCGGCGCTTCTAAACTTTTATATTTCAGCGTGTATGGCATCTCTGGCCTGTTCACCTTCGTGGCGTTCAGCGTGGGGCCTTGGCTACCTACGATGTTAGTGCGAAAGTTCGAGATGGCCCCTGCCCAAGCGGGCATCACTGTAGGCTTGTCGGTGACAGTGTGTGGAACCATAGGTGCGATAGTTGCAGGTTGGTTATGCGACCGTTGGACGCGTAGTGACAACCGTGGTCATAAGCTGAGTGTGCTGTTAGTGTCGTTTTTCATGATGATACCCGCGATCATAGGTATGACTTTAGCGCCGACAGCCGTTTCATCGATTGCCTTCATTGTTCTATTTACCTTCTCAAATGCATTCGGGTTTGCGGCTATCGCTGCGTCTTTGCAAGATATAGTGCCGCACGATTATAGAGGGCAGGCATCGGCGGTATTATTAATAGTTAATGGCGTCATTGGATTCAGCTTCGGTACAACGGCAGTAGCATTAATTACCGACTATGTTTTTCATAATGATGCTAGCATCGCTTATTCAATCCTCTTGGGCGCTCTTCCAGTGGCAGTACTGTGTACGCTTTGGATATTCGCCACGCTCAAAGCCTACGACAATGCATACCGGGCGGCCGCTATATGCCCCGCAGCCATTGAAACTTCAACGTCAGTGCCTGGTGCTTCCGTGGCCGCAGCAGGCGTTTGAATTACGCGGCGCAGTTGCGCGCCGCTTTCCTTCATTGAAGTTCATTCTGTACATGATGATATTCAGGAGACTGTATGTTAGAGCTCTACAACGCCCCGGTTTCTACTTGCAGCCAAAGGGTAAGAATGGCATTGGCTGAAAAAAATCTTGAGTGGAACGATCACCGAGTATCGTTGCGCGAGGGTGAGCAGCTCAAGCCTGAGTATCTGGCAATCAATCCCAACGGGTTAGTTCCGACACTGATCCATGATGGGAAAATAATAGGCGACTCGTCAGTAATACTTGAGTACCTGGAGGACGTATTCCCACAAAATCCTCTAAGGCCGGCAGACCCATATGAACTTGCACGTATGCGAATGTGGCGCCAGTACATTGATGAGGTACCTACTCCGGCGACCAGAATTCCTTCATTCCATGCTTCATTCGGCAAGGCGTTGCGTAACTTGACGCCCCAAGCGCTGGCCGCAGTTGCCGAGCAACGCCCTTTGCGTAAGCACATGATCCTTAAGATAGGCCCGCAGGGTTTTGCCGAGCAGGATTTAGCAGAGGCGATGGAGCAAATTGTTCAGACCCTTGAGCGGATGGAGGCCGATCTCCAGAGCCAGTCGTGGTTATGTGGAGAGATGTTTTCGTTGGCGGATATAAGCGTCCTGCCGACGTTGGTTCGTATGGAAGATCTAGGGCGACGCGGGCTGTGGGCCGATAAGCCTAACGTCAGTAGTTGGTACGACCGGATGTGTGCTCGACCCTCTTTCTTGACAGCGTATACGAAAGAATCTCGGACGTTTTAATAACATCGCTTCCCCCCATTGGCTGCTAATTAAGCTGCCTTTGAACAACCGGAGAGTGCAACGTGAACAATAATAAAATGCAGAAATTCGTAGCTATAGGTTTCACCGCGTTCTTGCTAAGCGCGCAAGTAGTGCCTGCCAGCGCGACACCTGGACAAAATTTGACGAAGGACCAACGTGAGACCCAGCGAGCAGCGCGTATTGATATCGAGGCGCTCAATGCCGATTTTACTTATCAACTCGACTCAGGTAATGCCGGTGTGCTTGCCAACTATTTTACTGAAGACGGCAGTTTGGGAGTGGCAGGTAAACCCCGTAAGGTCGGCCGGGATGCAATAGCTCAGAGCTATGCCGCACGTCCTGCTGGGCGTATCACTCACCATGTGACGAGCAATTTAAGGCTTGTATTTGACAATCCCACCGAGGCGCACGGTATTCGTACATTGACTTATTACGCCACCGATAGCGATCCTTCCAAAGCGGCCACTCCTTTGGGAGTTGCTGACTACACTGAAGTTTACAAGCTTGGTAAAGACGGCGAATGGCGTTACTTTTCCCGTACCGTGACGCCGGTATTCGGTCTGAATGCACCTGACAAAATCGCGGCTGCGACAGCGAACTAATTATTACTTTCGCGCTTTCCTGGAAGGAGGGCGCGTATTTTAATTTAATAAGTGTCAGGAGTGTTGAAATTGAAAACCCGTCAAATTTTTATATCGCTCTTCGTGTCTATGGTAGGTCTCGGGAACTTATCCCATGCCTACGCCGAGCCATCACTGGGCTTCAAGCTTTTTGATACTCACGTTCATTTTGTGGCGGATGATCAGGCCCGTTATCCGTTGAGAACCGATGCGCCGGCAAACCCTTACGAAGCCGATATGCGTGAATATGTCCGTCAGCACCCGACTTATGCTAAACGTATTTTGGGGTTGTGGGATGCTAATGGAGTTGAGGGGGGAGTCGCAGTCCAATATCGAACTGCTTATGACACCGATAATAGTTATGTTTTGGACTCCGAAGCCGAGAGTCCATCCAGGGTGACTGCTGTCGTTATAGTCGATGCCAGCGCACCAGAAACACCCGAATTGTTACGTAAGATGGTCATTGAGGGAAGAGCCTCTGGCATTCGCATGACTGGGTCGAAAGACAAAGTCACCGGGGATTTTCCATGGCTTGATTCACCTGCAGCGTTGGAAACCTGGAAGATGGCCAACAAGTTGGGTATCGCAGTGGTGCTGATGCCAGGTCCGGTTTATCAGGTCAACCCAGACGTCATGACCCGAATCGCCAAACTCGCTGACGAGTTTCCCAATACCGCTATCGTGTTAGATCATTTTACGTGGCCAGCCCCTGAGGGAGCTCCGACTTATGGCTTGACACCTGGCCATCTGGAGTTGGCTAAGCATAAGAATATTTATTATAAATTTACGACATTGAATTCGCTGGCGCTCGAGAAGGCTAAAGTTCCTAGTGAAGATTTTCTAAGATTCGCCGTTCAGACTTATGGCGCTGACCACATCATGTGGGGGTCAGACACAGGCAACAATAAGTTGGAGTACGGCGAGTTGGTGGCGCGTGGTGAAGCTGCTTCAACGAAATTGACATCGGCTGAGCAGCATCAAGTATTTCACGATACGGGAAAAGCTGTGTTTGTGAGCGGTGGGCGTGGAGCGCACAAGGTATATTGAAGTTTCATTGATAGTGCCGCATCGGGTGGCTTCCACGAAAAGTCGCCTTGTGCGAGTGCTATCAATGTTTTGATTTTTAACTGCTATCAAGTTCTATTTCAGGTTAAATCTTATTTTTCCTAGAGTTTACCTGTGTAAATTTTGCGTGGTTTGTATAATAAAAATAGGTGTTCACCCGCATGTTAAGAACAGAAATAAAATACCTTTTTTGCCTTTCGATCCTGGCTACCGCCATTCTCACAACACCCTCCTATGGGGCGGAGAGTGCTGAGGTCGCAGCATTGCGCGCCGAAGTCGCAAAGTTGACTCAGAGGCTTGATCAGCTATCGAATCAACAGGCTTCTAGCGAAACACGCCAAGCTGAACTCGAGACAACGGTGAAGAAAGCTACTGTGGGTCCCGGTGCTACACCTCAGCTAAGTACGGCGCAATCCTCGCGGCCAGTGACCAGCCGCTATGCCGGTATGGATGTGCGCTTGTTTGGATCATTCGATAGCTACATCGAATCCCAACAAACGGGTGGTGGTCATGTCAACCGGCTTGCATCCAGCGGTAGCGGGTACACGCAACTTGGTTTCGATGCCTCTCGGGATATCGGTGACGGCGTGAGAGCATTCGGCGATGTTCGGCTTTCGTACCAGACTGACAACGGTAAGACCAACTCCACCGCCCGGACATTCAATACAGCGACAGTGGGTGTCACTTCCAAGCGGTGGGGAACGCTGCAGGTCGGTCGTATGGGGACCGAGCTAGGTATCGCTTTGAGTAGTTTCAAACTTATTCGTGTAGGAACAGGGAATTTTATCTACAACCCCTTTACTACGCTCACTCATGATAATGGCGTGCGTTATATTTCACCTGTTTATCATAACGTTCAACTTATGAGTACGGTAAATTTTGGCGAATCGGTGGGCGATCAGAGCACTGGTCAAACCGTCTCAGGGCATTTGAAGTACGATGATGGCAAGACGCTGGCTATTGCCAGCTTGTTCTCCTCTAATGCGCCTACGGACATTTCCACGGTCGACGATAAAGTCACAATCTATACGTATGGCATTAATCATGATTTTGGTCTCTTTAAGCCATTCGTTGTATTTCAGCGTGGCAGTAGTGATCAGAAACCGAGAACCGTCAATTCGGACACTTGGTATGCGGGTATAGATTTTCCTGTTGGACCGGGCACCTTGCGCTTTGAGGGGGAAAGTATAACTAACAAGGCCTGGGCGGACTCTGATGCAAAGTCGGCAAACGTTCGTTATGACTGGAATGTTGCTGATAATACGACGATTTATTTTAGCTACACACGAATCTTTGATGAAGCAAATGTTTACTACCCGATAGTAGGCACTGGCGGCTTTGCTGCGGTCGACAAGGTGAATACGACCGCCAGCCCGTCCTTCAATACGACGCTTAACGGCCAGGACCCGAGCAGTCTGGCGGTAGGCATCAAGTTCGACTTTTAGATCCATGGGTGGTGGTGCTATGCACACGCTGGATAGCTGCTATAGCAACAGGAAAATTGTTGGGGCTGAGAGGTTGATGGATACTCAGGTTAAGCTGCGACGGTACACGGCCTCGGTCGGTGGCAGTCGTTGATGAAAACGTGGAGTCGAAATCCGTCAACCCAGTCCTGAACGCGGTTTTGCTCAAAATAAGAAGGTATAAAATGTCGATTTTTATCAATAACCTTAGTTACGTTAGCCTTGCAGTTCCGGATTTCGAAACTGAACGCGCCTTTTTCTCTGGCCCTTGGGGATTGAAGGAAACCTCCGGTGATTCGAATCAGGCTTTTTTTTCCACCCATTCGGGTCGAGAGGATCACTTGGTCAGGTTGCGCCGCGGAACTGACCGTCGACTTGACGCTATTGGATTCTCTGCGCCGGATCGGGTCGGCCTAGATGCGTTGGCCAAGCGTTTGGCCGACCATGATGTTGAGATTATCAGTCAGCCCGCGGCATTGACGTCGCCTGGCGGCGGATACGGTTTACGGTTCTTTGATAACGACGGTCGCACGGTCGAGGTCAATGTCGACGTCAGCGAACGTGAGCCGAGCGAATTTACCAAGCTTCGAGGTGTGCCAATCGGTATCTCTCACGTCGTGCTGTTCACCCCCGATGTCCACAAAACCGTCGAGTTTTACACTGAGGTGTTGGGCTTCAAGGTTTCGGACTGGCTGGACGAGTTCATGGTATTCATGCGATGCAACGAGAAACATCACTGTATCGCTTTCATGAAGGGCCCCGCGAGTCTCAACCATGTAGCGTTTGATATGGTCGATGCCGACGACATGATGCGCGGGATGGGACGTGCTTTGAGCGCTGGGGTCAAGCTGAATTGGGGCCCCGGACGCCATACTGCTGGCGACAATACTTTTTCCTATTTCGTTTCACCCGCCGGTAACGTTGTCGAGTACACATCAGAACTCGAGACCATCAATGATGAGACCTGGACGGCACATGTTTACCCCCGATCTTTTGATGTGATTGATCAATGGGGCACCAGCAAGCTGGCCGGGCCTGTGGAGCATGGCACACCCGCAACAGATCCAGGGCTTTGGCAAGCAGGCCCGGTCTATACAGCAAGTTGATGTAAGCCTAGTCAATATTACTCATGGAATAATAATAAGGAGTCCGCGAGATGATTATAGATTTGCGCGTATATACCTACCTGCCCAGCAAATTCAGAAAATTTTTGAAAGGTTATGAGGAGCAGGGTTTCGCCCTGACCAGCCGTCATCTGGGGACCACCCTCGGCATATTCATCTCGGAAAGCGGTGTTCAAAATCGCACGTTCCAATTTTTTATGTATGAAGATTCGGTACATCGTCAGCGTTGTCGTGTGGGTATGCGCAATGATCCTGAATGGGGGGCGTTTGTCAGGATTGATGGCGATGCACTTTTACAGCAGCAGAATACGGTCATCGTTCCGTTGCCCGGCGTGCCTCTCAAAACTGCAAAGGCGGATGCTGGGCGCCGAGCCCTAGACAAACCATCCAGGGTCTTTGAATTGGTGACCTTAAACAGTAGGCCAGGCACGGTTCATGATCTTGCAAGTGTTGTGACTGAGGTTGGGATTTCGCTTCTAGAAAAACACGGAGTGGAAGTCATCGGCGTATTCAGCACCGACACGGGCAACGATGATGCGGTGATGCTGTTATGTGTGTTCGACGACGATGCGGTTCGTGATAGTCAGCGGTGTGCGTTGAAGAGCGACCCTCAATATCAAGAATATAGCCGAAGGCTGGATTCGTTACTGGTCAGTCGTGACACCACGTTGCTGTTAGCTACCACCTATTCACCTCTGCAATAGCATAAGCACACAAACTAAAAGCGGTGCGCTGCACCGCTATTAATTCAGACGGGATGTAACTATGAAATCTTGCTTGCCGCCGGATTCGAACCCTATTACGCCTAAAAATCGGCTTCCGGATGGTGCTTGTGATGCCCATTGCCATGTTTTTGGGCCTGCTTCGTTATTTCCATATGCGGATGATCGTACCTATACCCCGCAAGACGCATCAGTCGAACAACTCCGCGCTTTGCATAAAAAATTAGGTATATCGCGGGCCGTTATCGTTCACGCCAGCTGCCACGGGACAGACAACAGCGTCACTCTAGACGCTATCGCGTCTAGCAACGGCGCTTACCGCGGGGTAGCGAACGTCAAGGCCGATATCACCGATAATGAGCTTGCGAGGTTGGATGCGGGCGGGATTCGAGGCATTCGTTTCAATTTCGTGAAGCATTTGGGCGGTATCCCAGACGTCTCGGTAGTCGAACGCATGATCGAGCGCATCGCACCTTTGAACTGGCACATTGTGCTGCACCTGGATGCGCAGGATTTACTCGAGCATGAGCGGCTGCTCAACAGGATCAAAGTGCCGTTTATTATCGACCACATGGGCCGTGTTCAAGCCGAGCGAGGTTTGGATCAGGAGCCTTTTCAACTGTTGCTGAAGCTGATGCAAGAAAATCCACTTGCATGGACGAAAATTTGTGGGGCAGAGAGAGTTTCTGCTGGCAAACGGCCTTTCACCGACGCGGTTCCTTTCGCTAAAGCGCTTATTGAAACGGCTCCTGAGCGACTGTTGTGGGGCACGGATTGGCCTCATCCCAATATCACCCAAGATATGCCCAATGACGGTGAACTTGTAGATCTGTTCTACGAGTATACGAGCGATCCCCGCGTCCAGAAACAGATCCTGGTGACTAATCCTGCGTCGCTGTATGGATTCGACTGATGGATCAGCCGCGGCGAGAGGATGACGTAACTCAGCTATCTCGCCCGCTATTACCGGTACCTCAATACCGTCGGAGTTCTCATTTTGGTTGAATACGTAGTTACTCTCGACAAACTCGGCAAGCACGATGTTGAGCACGTAGGGGGCAAGAACGCATCCCTCGGCGAGATGATCAGTAACCTCGCGGGCGCCGGTGTTTCGGTCCCCGGTGGCTTTGC
>NZ_JBSKHT010000015.1:0-212480 GCF_057128745.1 Pseudomonas rosaeacicularis | reverse complement strand
GCCGCCTGCTGTTTTCGAAAAGCTGGCGGCCTAATACTCCTACGTGATGGTCCAAAAAAACTGGACCACTACAAGTTCGCTCCTACAGGTGCTTTTACTCAACTCTTGCTCACAAAGATTACAGCTGTAATTCTAATCGTCTGATGATCGCTCCTGTCTTTTCCACAGAGCGGTCTACGCTTCCCTCCATTGTCGATTTTTCCTACAGGAGCAGCTCAATGAGTAGCTATGACGTCGTAATCATCGGTGGCGGCCCAGGTGGCTATAACGCGGCCATCCACGCCGGGCAGCAGGGTTTGAAAGTTGCCTGCGTCGAGGGGCGTGAGACCTTGGGCGGCACGTGCCTGAACGTCGGTTGCATCCCTTCCAAAGCGCTGCTGCACGCCTCGGAGTTGTACGAAGCGGCCGTGGGGGACGAGTTCAAGAAGCTCGGCATCGAAGTCACGCCGACTCTGAATCTGGCGCAGATGATGGCGCAGAAAGGCGAAAGCGTTACCGCGCTGACCAAAGGCATCGAGTTTCTGTTTCGCAAGTACAAAGCTGACTGGATCAAGGGCTGGGGCCGGATAGCAGGGCCGGGCAAGGTAATCGTCAAAGATGCCCAAGGCGTCGAAACCGAGCTGACTGCCAAAGACATCATCATCGCCACAGGCTCCGAGCCGACGCCACTGCCGGGCGTGACCATCGACAACAAGCGCATTCTGGATTCGACCGGTGCGCTGTCGTTGAGCGAAGTGCCCAAGCATCTGGTGGTCATCGGCGCGGGGGTTATCGGTCTTGAGCTGGGTTCGGTCTGGCGGCGTCTAGGGGCCAAAGTGACGGTGGTGGAATTTCTCGATCACGTTGCTCACGGCACCGACCTTGAGGCAGGCAAAACGCTGCACCGCTCGCTCTCGCGACAGGGCATCGAGTTCAAGCTCAGCTCAAAAGTCACGTCCGCGACGGCCAGCGACACCGGTGTCAGTCTGACGGTCGAGCCGGCTGCGGGCGGTGAAGCCGAGACGATTGAAGTCGATTACGTGCTTGTGTCTATCGGTCGTCGTCCGGTCACCAAAGGGCTGGGGCTGGAAACCGTCGGCCTGGAAGTCGACAAGCGCGGAGTGCTGGAGAACAAGGGCCATCGCACCTCCGTAGACGGCATCTGGGTGATTGGGGACGTAACTTCCGGCCCGATGCTGGCGCACAAGGCAGAAGACGAGGCGATGGTCTGCGTGGAGCGGATCGTCGGCAAAAAAGGCGAGCTGAATTACAACCTGATTCCCAACGTCATCTATACCCGGCCCGAGTTGGCCAGTGTGGGTAAGACCGAGGAGCAGCTGAAAGCGGAGGGCCGTACGTACAAGGTCGGTAAATTCCCGTTCAGCGCCAACAGCCGGGCGAAGGTCAATCACGAGACCGAAGGTTTCGCCAAGGTGCTGGCCGACGAGAAGACCGACGAGATCCTCGGCGTGCACCTTGTGGGACCAAACGTCAGCGAGATGATTGCCGAGTATTGCGTTGGCATGGAGTTCGCGGCGTCAGCTGAGGACATCGCCCTGACCTGCCACCCTCACCCGACCCGCTCCGAAGCCCTGCGCCAGGCGGCGATGGCAGTGGGTGGGCATACGACACAGGCATAAGGATACCGTTTCTGTAGGAGCCAACTTGTTGGCGAGGCCATTCACCGGCCGAGCCCAAGGGTACGTCTCGCGAACAAGTTCGCTCTTACAGAGCCCATCACCGCGCCAATAACGTACCAATTACCCCTCTGAAACGATTTATTTCCTTAATTTGCGAACAAGACGCCGAGATTGTTATCTGTTTGTTGGTAATTTGCGTTCGGCAAGGATTGGGAAAGCGCACTTATTCGTGCAGGAAGGCACAGCATTTCTTCAGAGGCTTCACCTTATGAATCGCAGGAATCTCCTGAAAGCATCTATGGCATTGGCCGCATATAGCGCGTTGCCAGCCTCTGGGCTTTACGCTGCACGCGCGTTGGCGGCAGCGGCAGATGGCGAAATCGAACACTTCGATTTCAAGACCTTGCAAGACAACGCCAAGCAACTGGCCGGCAAGCCCTACGTCAGCACCAAGCAAACGCTGCCGCCGACCTTGGCGAACATGACCCCTCAGCAGTTCAACGCGATCAAGTACGATGCCGGGCATTCCCTCTGGAACGACGTCAAAGGTCAGTTGGATGTGCACTTTTTCCACGTCGGCGCAGGCTTCAAGACGCCAGTGCGCATGTACAGCGTTGACCCCGCGACCAAGCAGGCGCGCGAGGTGCATTTTCGTCCCGAGCTGTTCAACTACGAAGCCAGCGGTGTCGATAAGGCGCAGTTGAAAGGCGACCTGGGTTTCGCCGGGTTCAAGTTGTTCAAAGCGCCTGAAATCGCCATCAACGACATTCTCTCCTTCCTCGGCGCCAGCTACTTCCGCGCCATCGACAGCAACAAGCAATACGGCCTGTCGGCGCGCGGTCTGGCGATCGACACCTACGCGAAAAAGCCGGAAGAATTCCCTGACTTCACCCAGTTCTGGTTCGAGAAACCGACCAAGGACGCCACTCGTTTCGTGGTCTACGCCCTGCTCGACTCGCCCAGCGCGACCGGTGCGTACCGCTTCGACATCGATTGCCAGGCTGATCGCGTGGTCATGGACATCGACGCGCACATCAACGCCCGCGCCGACATCGAGCAGATGGGCATCGCGACCATGACCAGCATGTTCAGCTGCGGCACTCACGAACGCCGTATGTGCGACACCATTCATCCCGAGATTCACGACTCCGATCGCTTGGCTATGTGGCGCGGCAACGGCGAATGGATTTGCCGTCCGCTGAACAACCCGGCCAAATTGCAGTTCAACGCCTTCGCCGACAAGGACCCGAAAGGTTTTGGTCTGGTACAGACGGATCACGAATTCAAAACCTATCAGGACACGGTCGATTGGTATCACCGCCGCCCAAGCTTGTGGTGCGAGCCGACCACGGCATGGGGTGAAGGCTCGATCGATCTGCTGGAGTTATCCACAACCGGCGAGACCCTGGATAACATCGTCGCGTTCTGGAACCCGCGTGATCCGATCAAAGCCGGCATGTCGATGAACTTCGGCTACAAGCTTTACTGGAGCCCGCTGCCACCGGTCAGCTCGCCGCTGGCGCAGGTCAATGCCACGCGTTCAGGCATGGG
Source organism: Pseudomonas rosaeacicularis (assembly GCF_057128745.1). Taxonomy (NCBI): domain Bacteria; kingdom Pseudomonadati; phylum Pseudomonadota; class Gammaproteobacteria; order Pseudomonadales; family Pseudomonadaceae; genus Pseudomonas; species Pseudomonas rosaeacicularis. Next base: position 209,310 of record NZ_JBSKHT010000015.1, on the reverse strand, counting down.
GGGCTTTATCGAAGGCTGGGCACCGGGCGAACATTACCCGGACGTCTGGGCGCGCCGTTTTGCGGTGGACTTCAAGGGCGGCGGCATCGACCGTTTGCCAGAGGGTTCGAGCATCGAGCCGGTGGTGACGGTTTCCAACGGCAAGGTCCAGGACTTCAACGTGCTGGCGCTGCCAGACATCAAGGGTTTCCGTGTGACGTTCGACTGGTATCCAACCGGCGATGGCGTAGATCCGGTCGAGATGCGCATGTTCATCAAGACCGGCGATCGCACTTTGAGCGAAACCTGGTTGTACCAGTACTTCCCGCCCGCTCCGGAGAAGCGTCGGTATACCTGATAGGCGTTTTTTGTAACGCCGGAATCTGACAACGATTGTGGGAGCGGACCTGTCCGCGAAGACGATATTCGGCGCGCAACATTGACTGAATGTGCCGACGTATTCGCGGACAGGTCCGCTCCCACATGGAAATCAGGGCTTCATCCTGCGCAGTTGTAACAAAACTGAGTCATAGCCAATCCCTAAATACCCTCCTCACCTCCCCTTTTTACCAGCGTCAAAATTCCACCTGCCAATAAATTCAATAAGTTACGACGACCCGATTTGCACGACTCAATCATGTGTCCGAAATTTTGACTATTTGATTGACAGTCCTCGCGTCTGAGGCTGATATATCCCCTGTCACGCCGTTAAGAAGAAGCCTTCCTGGCTGCCCTTACGCACTACGGCACTCTCGACATACCGCACTTTTTTCCTGATCGACAGCCTCGTGCTGAGTCGATTGGCGGTAGCTTTGCGCCGCGATACCTGCCTCAGGGATTGAACTGCAACCACGCAGAACCGGCGATTACTTCTATCGAGCTATTCGAGCGCTCCAGAGGGGCTGCACCATGATGTCGAACTCCGCCACTTACACCCCATACGTTGAAAAACCATCGATCATGTCGTTTAACAAGTCGACAGTGATCGTCTGGACCGCCATCAGCCTGATCGTCATCGAGACTTTCTCCGGCGCCCTGCGTTTCTATCTCGACAAAGCCGGTATTTCCGCCGTGCTATACGGCCCGAAAGTGCTGTGCTGTCTGTTGTTCCTGATGGAGCTGCGCACCCTCAAAACCAGCAAAGGTGTATGGCTGGGTCTGATCGCGCTAGTGCTCTACAGCCTCGTCGCCATGTTGCACGGCGCCGGGATTTCAAACATCGGCTTCAGCCTTTTCGGGATCTGCCCGATCCTGTTCGGCATGGTGTGCAGCGAGCACCTGCTGCACCGCAAACGCTTGCTGCTGTGGGGGGTCGCGTTTTGCCTGCTGGCGTCTTTGGGCGGCATCGCACTGGACAAACTGATCTCGGTCCCCTGGAAAGGCTACAGCTACACCTTGGGCGAGACTGAGCTAAGCGGCAACACCGCCTGGGCCGTGGACGAGGCGGACCGTATCGCCGGTTTCGCCCGGGTGTCCAATGTGCTGTCGATCAACCTGGCCATCGGCGCCCTGTTCGTCCTGATGTTCATGCGTTCCAAGCTGATGATGATCGCCCTGTGTGGCGTCACCGCCGTAGCCATCGTAATGACCACCAGCAAGGCGCCCGCTGCCGGCTTCGTCTGCACGCTGGGGCTGTTGATGATCTTGCGCTTTCACTGGTCAGCTCGGGTGGTAATGACCATTGCCGTGCTGATGGGGATGCTATTGCCACTGATCGGCCTGACCGTTGATTTCAATGCCGGGCTTGCCAGCAGCGGGGCGCTATCGTCCATGTATGACCGGTTTATCAACACTTGGCCCAACATGGCCCATGGGCTTATGGACGAAGGCTGGGAACTCACGGGCGCAGGCCTGGGCGCCTACGGCAGCACTATCGCGTTGTTTCCGATCCCAGGCGTTCCGGCACTGGCCTCGGACAATACGGCCATGTACCTGTGGGGCATGTTCGGTGTCTTCGGCCTGTTCCTGTTCGCGCTGCAGATCCCGATGTTCATCGCCCTAGGCAACGACATCACCCGAGCGGGCCGTGCGTTGCTGGCGATCTGTTTCTGCTGCCTGCTGACCGGCTGGACCACCGACATGCTGGAAGTCGCCACGGCGAACCTGTTTCTGGGGATGGCCATGGGTCACGTCCTGGCTGGCAACCTCACTCTGCGCCGCGTGAAATCCACCGCCAGCGGAGCGCAGCATTTCTTCCCTCTCGTACCCAAACTGCAGTGAGAGCATTGGCGATGAAGTCCGGCCGTACGCCCGCTGTTGTTTTGTCCCTGCTCGGCGCGTTGCTGTGCAATCAGGTCTTGGCCGACGATCCATTCATCGTGGGCATCGGCACGCATCTGATGAACTTCGAGGCGTCGCCGCGCAGGCCATTGGAGCTAGCCGCGCAAGCCGGCATCACAGCGCTCAAGGATGATGCGTTCTGGTCCACGGCAGAACCTGCGCCCAACCAGTTGCGAATCGTGCCGCAATGGCGCACTTACCTGAATACCGCCACCTCGCTGAACCTGAGCCGGCTGACGATTCTGGACTACAGCACCCTTTTCCACGACAACGCCAAACCGCGGGAAGGCAAGGTCAAGGCGGCTTATCTGAAGTATGTGGATTACGTCACCAGTCAGTTGGGCAACAAGGTCAATTACTACGAGATCTGGAACGAGTGGGATCTTGAAGCACCGAAAGACGCCAAACTGGCCGCCGATTATGCGGCGCTGGTGCGTGATGCGGTGCCGTTGATTCGCAAGCACACGGTGGGGCAAAACGGTACGCCTGCGAAAATTCTTGCCGGCTCGATTACGCCTGAAGGCATGGACTTCGGATTTGCTGATCATCTGATTGATGCCGGGATGCTAGATCTCGTCGACGGCCTGTCCGTGCACCCTTATGCGCACTGTGCCGGTGGCGGGCAGAACAACCCCGAGAGCTGGGTCAACTGGATGCGCCAGTACGAACGCCATATCCGTGCAAAGGCTGGGCGCGATGTACCGATCTACCTCACCGAGATGGCCTGGCCAAGCCACACCGGCGCGTGCGGCAACACGCCTTCGACCCAGGCGGCGTACATGGCGCGAATCATGTTTTTTGCCCGCACCATCCCCAACATCAAGGGCATGTGGTGGTACGACTTGATCAATGACGGGCCGGATCGCACGGATCAAGAGCACAACTTCGGCCTGCTCAACGAAGACTTGTCACCCAAGCCCGCCTACGACGTGATGAGAGTCATCACGCCGTTCATCAAGGATTTCACTTATGAACCGGCCTTGAGCGTCTGGGAAAACAATCTGTATCTGCTGCATTTCAACAAGGGCAACGAGCAGGTCGTGGTTGCATGGTCTGGCGGTAAAACCAGCGAAAAAACGCTGACGACGACCACCCCGCAAAACGGCGCGGTCACGCTGATCGATACTGCCCAGCCACAAAAGGGTTGGTTCGCTGGCGACAAATCCTGGGTGTGCCAGGCGCAGCAGTGCTCGACAGCGGTGACGCTGAGCAACTTTCCGAAAATCATCCGCTTGAGCGCAGCCGACTGAACCCTGCGTTCATTCACGGCTTGTTTCCACACACCGTCACGTCATTCGAAAAATCGCCATGGACTTCAGAAAAGACATCAATGGACTAAGAGCCATCGCGGTGATCGCCGTGGTGCTGTTTCACTTCAACCCCGGCTGGCTGCCGGGCGGTTTTTCGGGTGTGGATATTTTCTTTGTGATCTCGGGTTATCTGATCACCGGGATCCTGTTTCGCAGCCTGGAAAAAGACAGCCTGAGCCTGGTCGGCTTCTACAAGTCCCGCGCGCGTCGGATCATTCCGGCGCTTGCCGCGATGTGCTGCGTGCTGCTGGTCCTTGGCTGGTTTTACCTGTTGCCGCTGGAGTACAGCGAGCTGGGCAAACACGTCGCTGCCAGCCTTGGGTTCTACTCCAATTTCACTTATTGGTCGGAAGCTGGATATTTTACCGCCAGCGCTCACGAGAAATGGCTGCTGCATACATGGTCGCTCTCGGTGGAGTGGCAGTTCTACATGCTCTACCCCATCGCGCTTCTGGGGTTGAGCAAAGTGGTAGCCCTGCGGCATCTGCGCTGGATCGTGATGGCTGCCTGTGTGCTGGGTTTTGCCTTCTGTGTCGTGACGTCGATCAAATGGCCCGAGCCTGCGTTTTACCTGTTGCCCGCGCGGGCGTGGGAACTGCTGCTGGGCGGGGTGGCGTGTCTGTTTCCAATCAAGCTGGATCGCACCCGCCAACGTCTGCTGGAAGCCACGGGCCTGGCGCTGATGGCCACGAGTTTCGCGCTGTTGTCGGAGCGCGTGGTGTGGCCGGGATATCTGGCCTTGATGCCGGTGCTCGGCACATTCGCGATCATCATGGCGGGGCGTCAGGATTCGGTCGCGACCAATAACCGGTTCTCCCAGTGGACAGGCAAAATTTCGTATTCGCTGTACCTGTGGCATTGGCCGGTGGTGGTGTTCATGAGCTACGCCGGTTACTTGGGCAATTCGCGTAACGCACTGCTGGGGATCATCGCGGCGTTCGCCTTGGCCCAACTGTCGTACTCGCTGATCGAAAAAACCCCGGCCAAAAAGGCACCGATCAGGCAGTGGAAGTTTGCTTCGGTCAGTGCGCTAATTGCGTTGGTCTTCGTGGGTGGAACGGCCGTCAGCGCTACCGACGGCGCGGTAACTTCGTTGCGTACGGTCAGCATTTCGGACAAGGCTCGATTCGTTCAGGACTACGCCAACCGGCAGAAGGATCTGTTCGAAAACTACTGGCTCAAGTGCGACGCGTTTTCGGCGTTCACCGAGCGCGGCCTGTCAGGGATCGATGATTCCTGCACGCGCAAACAGGGCGAGGGCGGCGTGTTTCTTTGGGGCGACTCCCATGCTCAGGCGCTTTCGCTGGGGCTGAGAACGTTGCTGGCTAAGGGGACGCCGTTCTATCAAGTCGCCTCAGCAGGTTGCAGGCCGAGTCTGACCCAAGACCCAGGCCGCAATACGCCACCGAGAATGACCTGCAATTATTCCAACGCCACCGCGCTGAAATCCATAGCCGCACTGCAACCCGAAGTGGTGGTGATTGCGCAGAAGGATGAACACGACAAAACCCAGTGGAATGAACTGGCCGCGCGCCTCAAGGAACTGGGGGTCAAGCGCGTGGTGTTGATGGGCCCGTTGCCGCAATGGAGTCCGTCACTGCCAAGCGTCATCGCCAATCGGCACTGGGGCGATGAAGATTCCCACATCACCGACGCTGCTATGGACACCGGCCTGATCGCCACCGACCGCGCGACGCGGGGCATGATTAACCCGCAGGTGGTGGATTTTGTGTCTTTGATCGACGGGCTGTGTGTCGCCAATTCGTGCCTGGTGCGCTTGCAGGATGACCATTCGCTACTGCAGATCGATTCAGGCCACCTCAGCTCGGCCGGCTCGCTGTACATCGTGAAGAATTACGTAATGCCCGAGCTGCGCAAACAGAACGCAGCACTGGTCGGTACACGCGTTGTTGGCGCCGAAATCAGTGCGGCGATTGGGTTGTATTGATATCGAACGGCGAATTCAGCGAGCGGCGCAAATCCGCATCTGCCAAGAGGGCGTAGGAGCCTGGCTTGCCGGCGATGGGGTGCGCAGCAGCCCTACAATCAGGCGCCTCGGTTACGGCAGATAAACCGCACACCCCGTTCTGCTACCGCTTCGCGGCAGATCGTCAGCAAGCTGGACTCCTACGGCCTGCGGCCAGAATCAAAAACAAAGAGTAATGCCGCGCAATTGGGCGTCTGCCCGGAGGGCGTAGGAGCCTGGCTTGCCGGCGATGGGGTGCGCAGCAGCCCTGAACCAAACGCCTCGGTTCAGCCTGACAGGCCGCATTCACCGGTTTACTGCCGCTTCGCAGCAGATCGTCAGCAAGCTGGACTCCTACGGCCTGCGGCCAGAATCAAAAAACAAAGAGTGATGCCGCGCAATTGGGCGTCTGCCCGGAGGGCGTAGGAGCCTGGCTTGCCGGCGATGGGGTACGCAGCAGCCCTGAACCAAACGCCTCGGTTGAGCCTGATAGGCCGCATTCACCGGTTTAATGCAGCTTCGCAGCAGATCGTCAGCTAGCTGGGCTCATACGGCCTTGGGCCAGAATCAGAAGCTGAAAATCTGCACCACGCTCCCTTTCCCCTGCCCGCCTGATTTTCGTCAGTGCGGGCTTTTTTTGGTGTCAGGCGAGTGCCATCTCAGGTTTGGGCAGATCAGCTGCAATGACCGGTTTGCTTTCAGTCCGCATGCCAAGCACCTCACGGGCGATGCGATCGGCATCAACGAATGCGCGCGAATAGCTGCCAGTCGAGGGTACGTAGTGGTTGTAATACGTTGCGCCTTCAACGATGGGGCCAATTATCCACATATTGGGCTGCGCCTTGCCATGACCGTTTACTTGCAGCCCGTTACCATCGGCGCCCAAGCTGTGGATAACACCTGAATCCCTTAACTGGCGGATCAATGGGGGGTGAAGGCCAGCGCTACGATTATCGTCGACGTGCGCCAGAACCAGAGCATCAAGCGTCTGCGGCGCAGCCTTATCCACAGGCAAGATCCTGACTGCGTGATCTTCATCATTGCGCTCGACTCGCGAGCCATGCACCCACTGCAAGACACCCGCCTGAGCCAAAGCCAACAACTCCTGATGCCGCTCTTTCTGGGGTCCCGCGACCATGCGGTTGACCAAGGGTGCGTAGTGGCTAAAAAACACGCTGTGAGATTCAGCTGTCAGGCCGTTGTTATCCACAACCCGCCGTAATTGCTCACGACAACTGCGCCAGACCTCAAGCGCTGCCTTGACGGGGCTGTGGTCCAGATCAAGCGTACTTTGCTGCAAATCCTGCTGGATAAATGTGCACATCCAATCTTGATAACGCTCGGTGGGGACTTTTACCCCCAGGGGATCGAAAACGCTGCATTCCAACGGCGGTACGTCGAAGCGTCGCGCCAACTCAATCGCTTTGGACTCAGCCGCTCCGAACCTGAATGCCTGAGCAACTTCCTCTTTGATGGCGCCTGGCAACTCACCCTGAAGTTGAGCGACCATGCCGAAATACTCAGCGACCATTTCCGCTTTGATCAACGGCAACACCTGCGCTTCAAAATCCAGACCGTCAGGGTTATCAGCGCGCAGTCTACTGACCGCACCCAAGGTAAAAATCAAAGCCGGCGTGCCCAGACGATGCTCGCGTATGTCGGGGCGCGTCCGGTAAGGCAGCCCGCTGCGAGAAAACATGAACAGCTTGGGCTCCTGACCCGAAGGCTCGTAGCGCAAACCGTCCCCGGCGCCGACAAAGCGCCCGCCTCGCCCGACCGTCAGACCGGACACCACGTCCATGGCACACAGCCCCAGGCCTTCAACACCCACCAAACTCCCGGCAGTGATCTCATCAAACACTCGGGGCTGTGGATAAGCGTGAAGCACCTTCGTAGCCCGTGAACGGTTATCCACATAGGTACGTGTACTGGCATGACCCACGGTCAGCACCAAGGCATCCACCGAAATAGCTGAGTGCTGCGAACACCTCAAAACAAATCCGCCCAACGCTGTGGGATCGATGTTATCCACAACGCTGGCGTGATGATGAACCCGGACGTGAGCAGGCAATCCCTGCGTCACCACGTCATACGTCCAGGCCAGATATTCCCCCAGCCATTGCCGGGGCAAAAACTCATTAGCGCGCACAATCCGACCTGCGGATTTGTACCGCAGGCACCACTGGAAGAAATCCGGCCCCTCTCGCCCCTCCTCCCCATCAAGGGCCGCACGATCCGGAAACATCGAAATCTGCGACGCCACGGTGTTGAGCATCAAATATTCCGGTTGCTCCAGCGAATGCACGCCCGGCCCCGGCCGCTGTGGCTCATAGACATGGATATCCACAGGCGTGTCACCGCGGCTTGCCAGCGCACAGAGTCGCTCCAGTACCGTCAGCCCGCGAGAGCCGCAGCCAACGATTGCGAGACTGAGCGGAGGTTTTGAGATCGAGACGTTCTCTGTCAGCTCCATCGCAACGTCTCCCCAAAGAAGCCATCGATAGCTACGGCGCGCGATTGGCGGAGGGCTGTGTCGACGATGAACTTGCTCAGCGCCAAATCCAGCACGCCCAGACCGAACGGCGAGAAGATCGCCGGTTTGCTGTCATCGAGCTGAAATTCGCCGCGTATCAGCCCCGCCAGCGTCCCGTTCATGAATGCCCTGTTTCCAGAAAGCTGCTCGGTCAGATGCGGCGATGTGTTGGCCTTCATACAGTGCTCGACGTCGTCGCACAGGTTGTCAGCAGCCAGCAGCAGTTCCGGGGCGATATCGCGCAACGAAATGTTCAACACCACTTGCCCGGGGCGAAATGCACTTGGCGCCTTCACATAAGGCTCGCCTGCCGTCGTCGCAAAAATCACCAGATCCGCCGCCAGCGCTTCATCCAGCGTACCCGGGCGGGCTGTGCATAAGTCCGACTGCTCAATGTACTGAGTCAGCGAGTTCGCCGATGCTGGGTCGAAATCGTGCACAACCGCTTGTTCGATTGCCCAGCCTTCAACTGCGAGCATGCGCGCGATGTTACGGGCGATAACGCCGGCGCCGATAAATCCTACGCTCGCAGCTTTGCGCGACTGCCGATTGAGCCAGTAAGCACCGGACACCGCCGACGCTGCGGTTCTGACAGCGCTGATCTGCGCACCTTCCAGGCAAGCAAAGGGATAACCGGTGTCTCGATCATTGAGAATCACCACGGCCGATGCACGGGGTTTGTGCTGGGCGATGTTGCCGGGAAAACTGGAAATCCACTTGATCCCCGCCACCGCATCCTCTCCATCCAGCGCGGCCGGCAGCGCAATGATGCGGTCGGCGGGTTGCTGTGGAAAACGCAAAAAGTAGCTGTCGGGGTTAATGGTCTGTCCATCGTGATGCTGCAGGTAAACCTGCTCAACGCGACTGACCATACTGCTCAGATGGGTTTCCAGGATGTCTTTGATCACAGCGCCAGGAATGACATGAAAGTCAGACATTCAGTTCTTCCCCCTCGAAGGTGTGTACGTAGGACTTGAGGTACTTACCAATAGGCTGGGAATTGAGCGCAGACAGTTCGGCTAGCCCGAATTTCTGCATGATCCACTCATCGTTGTAGATGGTGTCCAGATACCGCTCACCGGCGTCCGGCGAAATGGCCACCACTACCGCATCACGAGGGATGCCCAACGAAGGCGCGGCGAGGCCGGCCACGACAGTCCCGGTGGAGCCGCCCGACAGCACGCCGTTGGATTTGGCTAGCCAGCGACACATCGCGACCGTCGCGCGCTCGTCCACCACTTGCTGTTTGAACAGGTGGCTGGAACGGAAGATCGGCGGCATCTGGCTTGAACCCAGCCCCGGAATAAAGCGCTTGCCCGGCGCTTGGCCGAAGGTCACGGATCCTACGCTGTCGACGGCGATGATCTTGGTGCGCGGCGAGTGCTTGCGGAAATACTGCACGCAGCCCATCAATGTGCCGGTTGTACCGGCGCCGATTACTAGATAGTCCAGCGCCGGGAAGGCAATGTGAATCGATCGCGCGGTGGTCATTTCATGGGTGCGCGCGTTGGCCGGATTGCTGTACTGGTTGAGCCACAGATAACGCGGATCGCGGGCCACCGTGTCACGGATGTGGCGGATTCGCGTGCCCAGATAACCGTCGTTGTCGTCGCGCTCGGTGACGATGACGATTTGCGCGCCGAAGGCTTCCATCATCTTGATGTTGTGCAAATTGGTATTGGGATCGACCACGCAGCAGAACTTGTAACCTCGTTCGGCGCAGATCATCGCCAGAGCGACGCCGAGGTTGCCCGAGGAGGATTCGATCAGCACCGTGTCCTTGTGGATAAGTCGGCGTTCGGCGTAGGAATCGATCAGGCCGATCGCGGTTTTCATCTTGATTGAACCGGCCGGATTGCAGGATTCGAGCTTCAGGTGCAGGTTCTCGAAGCCCAAGCCCTTGAGCCGGACGAAGTTTGAATCGCCGACGATGTGCGAAATGAAGTTCATGGTCAGGCCTCAATACGGGTCGGCTGAGAGAGCTTCGACGCTCGCGTCGGGTGTGCCAAGACGTTGGCCGGGGCACGCGGCTGCGAGGCCAGCAGAGCGTCGGTCAAGTGTTGAGCCCTCAGCGCCAGCATCGAAAACGACTGGGCGTCACTGATGCCGTGGGTTTTCTCGGAGGTGCCGTTAGCGAAGATGTGCACGCCATCGCTGTTCTGCAAACCAACCCGGTAATGACGATCCACCGCCAGCGTGCCGTCCTCATCACGCTGCATCCAAGGCTGAAGCAGAGTCAGCAGCGGCGGGATCGCAAGCTGTTCGTAACCGGTGCCAAGGACGATGCCGTCGACGTAAAGCGTAGTCTCAAGACCGGTATTGCTGTCGCGCAGCAGCACCGAATAGGCGTCGCCAACCTTTTCCACAGAAACCACGCTGGACCAAGTGTGCAGGTTCAGCCGCTGGTGCCCGCTGACCTCCCCTTCGTACATGAAGGAGTACAAGGCCTGACTCTCGTCGGCGTCGATGCCTGCGTAGTTGATCGAGCGGATTTCCTCGAACACCTTGGTCCGGCGAGCGGGCTCAAGCTCATGGAAGTAATCCACATGCTCCGGCAGGAACGCCATGTTGGGGAATTGCCCCAGTTGGCCGACGCGAAACCCTACGCCGCGATGCACTGAGTGCACTTGAGTAGTCGGCGCCGCCCCGAGCAAATGCGCGACCGCTTCACCGGCGCTTTGACCGGAACCCAGCACCAGCCAGCGTTGAGCGATCGGACCACCACCCAGATGGACGTTCTTGAGGTATTGCGAGGTGTGAAACACACGTCCGCCTAGGTGAGGGTCGAATACTTCAGGAATGCGCGGCAGGCTGCCGTGGGAAAGGATCAGTCGGCGCGTGCGATAAGTCCCCTGTGCAGTGACCAGATCTACCGCGCGCAGCGTGCCGTTTTCGGTCACCGGAAGGATCTCGGTCACGCCCTCGTCGTAGGACACGTACTCCTTGAGCTGTGCGGCCACCCAGGAAATGTAGTCGGACCATTCGACACGGCTGGCAGGACGACCCAGCAGCCCGAACTTGTACAACCGACCCTTTTCCTTCAAATACATGGCGAACGAGAATCGGCTGCGAGGATTGCGCGGTGTCACCAGATCACGGAAGACGTGGTGATTGATGTCGGTCCCGGCCAGCAGAAACGAGCCGTGCCACGTCGAGTCGCGGCCTTTTTCGAAGAAGCGCACCCGCTGATAAGGTTTTTTACCGCTGTCTTCGGCCTCGTCTTCCAATGCGCAAGCCAGCGCGATGCCAGCCGGGCCGAAGCCGACCGATGCAACGTCCAGGTCGTGATGAAAACTGTCGGTTTCAAACTGATTCATGAGTGATGCTTCCTGAAAGATTGAAAGGCTGATCCTGGCGAGTAGGAGTTATCCACAGAGCAGTCGCCGCTCATGGGCGCGCTCCTCGGCGTACACCCACAACGAAACCCGGGCGCGATCGTTTTCCCCATTGGTAAAGCTGATGGGGCCGGCAGGCGTGGAAAAGTGTTGGAATCTGAGGGCGTTGAGAAGCCCCTTAGGTTGTTGTACGGCGCGGTCCACCAAGGCAAAGGCGGCCAGCGTTTCAATGGCATAGACCGGGGCTTGTTCGCCATAAAGCCGCTGATAGGCGCGGTCCGCCAACTGAGCTTCCGGCAGGTCGCAAGCGACCGGAAAACTGACGACGTAGACGGTGCCGATCCTTTCGATCCCACTGACCAACGCCGGTGAAGCGGCGTCGTCGGTAAAGAAGAGCGGCAGCTGACATCCTGCAGCTCGGCATTCACGCAAAAACTGGTGGCTGGATTTCAGGCGTCCGCAGAACACCAGCGCATCGGCTTTCGCGGCATCGTCGACGAAGGTTGTGGATAAGTTATCTGCGGTTCGGAGTTCATGCAGTTGCTGCTGACCATGCAAGCTCTCATCAGCAAATAGCGCCAGCCGCTTTAGCCCTTGGCTGTGAGCAAACGCCAGCAATCGCTGGGCAAGCACGCGATCTGATGCACATACGCGAAATGTCGTGCTGCCGTCTTCGGTGAGCGCAGCACAGGTGGAGGCTGGCAGAATCAGTGGAATCCCGGCCTGTGCATAACTTTCTACGACAGCGGCGGCAGACTCCGACGCAAAGTGGCCAATGACCGCATCCACTTTCTCTCGTATGAACAGCTTGGCCGCCGCCCTGCCACCCTCGGCGTTGGCTTTGTCGTCGAAATAAAAGTGACGGGATCGGCGCACGTTTTCGAACAGATGCGAAGACAAATACACGCCCCGCAAAAAACTTCTGGCGTGCAACGTTGTGCCCACTTCCAGCGCGGCGCAAATCCCCAAGCGCATCACGACAACACAGCCGTTTCAAAACGCGTGGGCCGATAAGCTTCCATCAACGATCGGTGAATGGCATCGACCTGCAACCCGGCCATTTGCCCGCCAAGTTCGATCGCCAGCAGCTCGGCCACAGTAGGCGCCATCTTGAAACCGATTCCGCAAAAGCCGGTGGCCAGATAAATATGGCTGTCGGGACGGGAGCGGCCAATCAACGGACGCCCGTCATCGGTATAGGCATCGCTGGCGATCTTGGTCACCACCGGCATGCTGTGAGCCCCGTAACCCAGGCGGGCCATGCGCGCCATCACGTCTTGCTCGTTGTCCATCACTGCCAGGTTCAGCTCGCTGGCGTGTTCGGCACGGTTGCGCCGCTGACCGCCGGCTTGTGCCAGATGCCGGCCCAACGGCAAGACGTATGTGTTCAGACTGTGCGCGATGATCGGCATGCTCGGCGCCTGATCGCAGCCGAATCGGGTGAACGGGATGGTCCGCGCATGCACCGCGTGGGCAGGTCTTGCCAGCGATCCACTGGCGCCACAGGCGTCCACTACCCAGGTCGCTTCCAGGCACAAGGCGCCAGCGTAGACTTTGACGTGACCGTCGCCCTCTGCGCAGTGGTCAACGGCCAGGTTGTCCAGCAACAAACCTTTTTCGCCCACGTAGCGGCACAGATTGAGCACGCTGATGCGCGCGTCGACGATGCCGCCGTTGCGCTCGATCAGCAAGCATTCGCCCGGGCAATACGGCGCGAAACGCCCGTTATCCAGCGCATCCACCGACGCATGCAGTTCGACATTCAATGTGCTCTCGCTGCCCATGGCATCAAGGTAAGCGCCGCAGACTTCGGAGCTGGCGATGTAGGCAACGCCGGTACGCTTCATTGATTGTTCGAACGTCGCATGAACAATCCCGGTACCACCGGCGTGCGCCCCTTTAGCCGTCAACGGGCGCAGCGCGGGATCGAGCTCAAGCCCACGGACAATGCCGCCGGTGTAGCGCGTCGCTCCCTGCCCCGCGCCGATTCCCTTCTCAAGCAGCGCGACGTCGAGCCCGTTTTCCACCAGCGCCGCCGCAATCGAAGCGCCCATGACGCCAGCACCGATGACGATCACATCAAATGAAGTTTTCATCGTCGCGCCCTCCCCTGTCAGATTTCGTACTCGACGGCACTGACGTGAACCAACTGTTGAAACACTTCTTTTTCGGTCAGACGGCAGTAACGCAAGATGTCCCGCGCCAGGTCCGGGAACACCGGCGCGCCGATGGCCCCGATCAGCGCCATGTACGGCAGGATCCTTTTGCCCATGGACTGCCGGTCGCGAGCGGCATTGATTACGTCGGCCAGGAGCACCGCCAGGCCTTTCATGGAAAAGTGGTCCACCGAGGTCACTTCGAACCAGCGCGCCACCAGGATCTTGATCGCGGCTGCGTCGGCGGAATTGACCTTCAAGCTGTCGCCATCCAAGCGCTCGCGCTCGGCCTGAGCTGCGAGCTTGACCAGCACCTCGTTGAAGGTTTCCTCACGCCAGGCGGTGAATTTCTCAACGTCGAAGTCGTCGGTGTCCTGTTCGGGTGCGATCAGCGCCAGATAGAACCGAGCGCTGTCAGTGCAGGCGTCGGCCACCAGATCGCGGGCCCAGATCGCATAGTTGCGGCTGGTGGAGAGGTTCTTGCCGTTAAGGGTCAGGAACTGATTGGTATAGAAGGTCTGGCGCATGCGGTAGCCGTGCATGGTGTGCAGCAGCGAGGGGTAAACCACCATGTGACTGAACGCGCAGTCGTAACCGAGAAAATGCACCAGCCGGCCGTTGCCCGAGCGGCAGTATTCGTCGTATTCCCAAGGCGATTGCTTGTGTTCGTTGAGGTATTCGCGAAAGGCCGCCAGATACCCCGACAAACCCATTACCCATGTATGAATGCGCCGCGTACCGTCAGGCTTGAGGTCCAAGCCACCATCGTGGGGTCGGGTGATGCCCCAGTCCGCAGGGCCCATACGCATTTCTTCATTGAGAAAACACCGAATGAAGGGCCGCAATGGCGCATGTTCAAAGGTGCTCTGCAGATGGTTGCGGAAGTTCGACAACGCCAGGAATTCGCGCTCGATCGGGCGCCAGATCATCTTCGATGAGCACAGCTTGCAGCGGAATTCGGTCATTTTCGAAGCGTTGGGCGTGTGCGCGCACTCCTCGCACTGGCTGGCATCGGAGTCCGAGCCGCAATGGTCGCAATTGCCCCGGCCAAAGGCTTCGTAACCCCATTTGTCGCACCCCTCGCAATAGGGTTCCTGACTGACCTTCTTGTAGACAGCGCCCGCCTTGACCGCGAACTCGTACACTTCTTCGACGGCTTTCTTGAAGTAATTATTGCGATACGGGCGCATCCAGAAATCAACCTGAATGCCCATCTTGCGGAGCGTCTCGTTGATCTTGTCGGTATTTTCGACAGCCAGTTCCTGAGGCGCGCGATCGAGCTCGATGCCACGGCGCAACATGTACGACTGGTAATCATCGGAGTATGAAACCAGCGTGCAATCGTGCCCGCGCTGACGTTGTGCGCGGGTGTAGATATCAGCTGCCAGAAACGGCCCGGCCATATGCCCGATGTGCAAATCACCATTGGGCGTTGGCGGCGTGATGGTGACCAGTAACTTGGCCATCAGGACGCCCTCTGTTCGGAGACGTCGTGAATGGCGGCTTGCTGCAGGGAGACGTGCTGCAAAGGCGAGCCTTCCTGCGCGTCCTCATCGAGGAAACGATTGGCAGAATCTCGATCCCACCACACCACGTAAAAGTGGAAGTCTTCGTCGGTGTCATTGAGCACGTAATGATCAGTGTGTTTGGGAATAGCCGCGATATCTCCCATAACGAAGGGGAACGTCTCGTCACCCACTACTAACTTGGCGGTGCCTTTGATGCCGATGAAAAACTCTTGGTCGATCTGTGTGTGTGACATGGATTTGGTGTGAGGTCGCACGACACACCAGCCGCCGCCAATGGGCGTCGGATAGCCGGCCCACGGCAATAATCTTGAACCGTCCAGATCATATTCATGGACCAGTTTGTCCCACGCCATCGGACGAAAAATTTGGAAGTCCGCCATGATGTTCTCCTTCAGTCTTGAGCGTCCCTGCTCTTCATATTTCGACGTGGCACTGGATGAAAAACGCCCGTCAATGACTGGATAAACTGAAGAAATTTGTAGGCCGGAGCAAACAACGAATACGCAATCGCCGGTTAAGTTTGACTTAACCGGCGATCACCTAATTGCTTTATGGATCATGAAGTTAACGCTGTTTAAAGTGTCGCGTGTTTCACCACCGGACACTAAAGTACGACTTAACTGACAGCCAGAATAAACGCGCAGTTTAAACTCGCGTTATTAACCTAACGCCTGGTGAATTCCCGTTGGCTGGAAATAGCCTGAGAAACCAGCCAATCGCGAAATTGGCGGCTGGATTTGGGCAGGACAGCCGTTTCGTCGTAGACCAGGTAATACGCAATCGGGGTTTCGATCGTCACCCGAAATGGCACCACCAATCGACCGGACGCCAGCTCGTCGCTGATCAGGGACCTGCGCACTAAGGCGATGCCCATGCCGGCGAGCGCCGCTTCGATTACGCCGTTGGAGTCCACGAACACCAACCCCCTGTGAACCGCGGCCTCCGCGTCTTCGATCCCTACCGCTCGCAGCCAAAGGCCCCAGTCCTCACGGTGTTCATCGTGCAGCAGGGTGTAGCTTTTCAGGTCGATGGGCGATGACAGAAATTTTGAATCGGGCAACAGACTTGGGCTGCACACCGGCTGTAACCGGTCATTGATCAACAT
Organism: Pseudomonas rosaeacicularis; assembly: GCF_057128745.1. Lineage (NCBI taxonomy): Bacteria > Pseudomonadati > Pseudomonadota > Gammaproteobacteria > Pseudomonadales > Pseudomonadaceae > Pseudomonas > Pseudomonas rosaeacicularis. The sequence continues at coordinate 193,117 of NZ_JBSKHT010000015.1, read as the reverse complement.
CTCCACTTCAAGACCCGGGTAGCGACCCAAGCCATGCCGGACCGCGAAATCCACGCCATCGCCCAGCAGATCCACCAGGCGATTAGTAGTGCTGATGAGCACTTCGACGTCCGGGCAAATTGTCTGAAAATCCGGCAGTCGCGGCATTAACCACTGCATGGCAAAGCCGCTGGTACAGCTGATGGTTATGGTGTTGGGGCCGTTATCGCTCATGAGCCTTTGGGTGGCATCGGCGATCTGGCCCAGTGCCGGGCGGATCGCCCTGAGGTAAATCTTGCCTTCAGCGGTGAGTTCAAGGCGCTTGGTGTTGCGGATGAACAACTGCACACCGACGGCTTTTTCCAGCTTGGCAATTTGCTGACTGATCGCCGCAGGCGTTACGAACAGCTCACCCGCCGCGCTCTTCATGCTCGCGTGACGCCCTGTTGCTTCGAAGCAGAGCAAGGCGTGCAGTGGCGGGAATTTCATGTCTGACCTCAGTTAAGAAAAACTAATGTGCTTAAGAAAAGCTCGCTTGAGCACCGCTTCAGACACTGCTCAAATCATCACACCCTGACTCGACAAGCGTCAATGCCGCATCTTTCGAGTCACTTTGTTGTTAACGGTCAGCGGCAAAAGGTAGCCCATGAAACTATCCGATTACGTGCGACTACTTGCTCTGGCAGCGATCTGGGGCGCCAGCTTCCTGTTCATGCGCATCGCTGCGCCCGTGCTGGGCGCATTGCCGACTGCCTTCTTTCGCGTACTGCTGGGCGCGATAGGCCTGGCCGTTATTCTTTTCGTGCTTAAAACCAAAGTAGATTTCAAAGGCAAGTTCAAGCCCACGCTGATATTGGGCGTTATCAACTCGGGCATCCCCTTTTTGATGTATAGCGTGGCCGCGCTGTTATTACCGGCGGGTTATTCGGCCATCTTTAATGCAACAACACCGTTGATGGGCGTGTTGATCGGCTCTATGTTTTTCAGCGATTCACTGACGCCGAAGAAAGCCGCCGGCGTATTAATAGGTTTGATGGGCATCGCGTTACTGACCACCACCGGACCGGTCACGCTTTCCACCGCGGTGGTCATGGGTGCGCTGGCGTGTCTGGTTGCCACCAGTTGCTACGGCGTAGCGGGATTTTTGACCAAGCAATGGGTCGCCGACAAGGGCGGGCTGGATGCAAAGCTGGTGGCCTTCGGCAGCCAGATCGGGGCAACGCTGTTTCTGATGCCGTTCTTCGGTATCTCTGCTGCGGTCAACCCTCCGCTGAGTTGGGGCGACTCGACTGTCTGGCTTGCGCTGGCGGCGGTAGGTTTCGTCTGCACAGCGTGTGCGTACATTCTGTACTTCCGCCTCATCGCAGACATTGGCCCGGTACGCTCTTTGACCGTGACCTTTCTCATCCCACCCTTCGGCGTGCTTTGGGGCGTGATGTTCCTGGATGAACGTCTGTCGATCGCGCACTTGTATGGCGGTGGGCTCATCTGCCTGGCCGTGTGGTTCGTGCTCAGCAAGAGCAAACCCAAGCAACAACCGACCCGGCATAACGCGGCCACAAGCTGACGCGATAACTTATCCACAATTGACTACTGCAGACAGGCGTCTGGTCGCGATGACCAGGCAGGGCATGGCTGTGCCCGATTATCCCTGGCCATTGCTCTTCGGGCTTAAAGCAAAACAGTGTTGGGACAGATGAACATGGCACTAAACATCGATTCAATCGCCATTCGGACTATTGGCTGTTACATCTGGGCGGAGTATTCAAGATGAGCAGAGCAATACCGTTGATTGCCCTTCGCACGTTCGTTGAAGTGTGCAAGGTCGGCAGTATGAAACGGGCCGCCGATCACCTCTGCGTATCCCCCGCTGCTGTCAGCCAGCAGATCAAAGGATTGGAAGATCAGATTGGCCGACGCCTGTTCGAGCGCGACGCTAAAGGCATTCAACTGACGGCCAGCGGTCGCACGTTGTTCGACGAACTGTCTGACACATTCGATGTAATCGAGAAAGCCTGGTCCAGCGCCGCACTCAAACCGCCAAGACAAACCCGACTGGTCATCAGCACCACATCGACCATCGCAAGCTCCTGGTTGATCCCCGCGCTGGGCGATTTCAAGGAGCGCTGCCCGAACATCGAAATCTCGATTCAGATCTGCTCCGGTCTTTCGGACCTTAAACACGGCCATGTGGATATCGCGATTCAGCGCGAGATGGCCAGCAGCCCGGACAATCACGCAACGCGACTGTGGTCTTCGTATCTGATTCCGGTGTGCAGCCCGAAATTGCTGGCCAAGCAACGCAGCATCGAAACGCCACAGGACTGTCTGACCTTCCCCTTGCTGCATGACACCGAACGCAATTACTGGAAGGTGTGGATGAACGCATTTGGCATGGGCAATCGCAAGATCATTCAGGGTTCGAGCTATGGCGATGAATCGCTGCTAATCAGCGCAGCCTGCGCAGGTCAAGGTATTGCCCTGGTGAATAATGTGTTCGCCTGCGAGGCACTAAAATCCAAGCGCCTGGTGCAGGTGCTGAATGCGACGTCGGAGCTCAAGTTCGACTATTTCGTGTATTGCGCCAAAGAACGCCACGAGGAATGGGCCATCGATGCGTTCATGAAGTGGGCCGTGCAGCAGGCCGGAAAATCCGCACACGGCCATGTGCAGGAAATGGATGGGGCGACGAAAGTAGCGTAAGCCCGTTGCGCCGCTTTCACGGGTTTAAGACCGTCACCAGATTTTCATGGCTGATGATCGCAGGTTCGGCGACATAGCCAATCTGCCGGGAGAACGCTTCGACGAACTGACCGCGCAGGCGCTGAATCTCCTGAGAGCTGTAATTGACCAACCCCCGCGCCAGCTCGGAGCCATCAGGCCCGCGACACACCACCATGTCACCCCTTTGAAAGACGCCTTCCACACGCAGAATCATCAGCGCGGTAACGCCCTCGCCCTCCGATATTTCGCCATACGAGCCCGCGATTATTTCCAGTTCGCCACGCATGGGCAGTTGGTTGGACAACCATCTGTCCCGCGACGCAACCGGGTCCGTGTCTGAAAGCAGTAATGTGCCGACCGATGCGCCGCTGGCGACCGCATCGAGAATGCCAGCTTTGCGCCCGTCAGCAATGATCGTGTGTGCCCCGGAACGTGCAGCGAGTCGCGCCGAGCGCAGCCAAGAGCGAACATCGAAGCCGAAGTGCTCGGTCATGTCGTGGGCGCAACGATCCAGCTGGGCATCGCCGGCCGCCGCTTCGCTGATGAGCGTGGCCGGCTGACCCGGGTTGAGCGCGAGGAAGCCCTCAAGCTCCGTCAGCAAGATATAAAGATCGGCCTGCACCAGATTGACCACCAACGCACCAAGGCTGTCGGTATCACCGGCACGTATGCCATGGCTGGCGACGGTGCCGTTTTCGCTGACCACCGGGATTGCGCCGTTCTTGAGCAACACCTGCATCGTGCTGCGGGCGTTGAGGTAATGCTTGCGGTGGGACAGGTCGTCCTGGGTCAGGAGGATCTGCGCCGACTGCAGGCCGTGGGTCTCAAGGCCCTTGGCCCAGGCGTTGGTCAGTTTGATCTGGCCGATAGCCGCCAGCGCCTGAGCTTCGTGAAGCGGCGGTGGCGATGCCTTGGCTTGGCTGGCGCAAGCGCCGGTTGCACCCGCTGACACCACAACCACCTCAATGCCCCGCTGATGCAGCGTCGCCAATTGAGCAGCGAGCCGCTGAACTGCGCCCTGATTCAAACCTTCAGGCGCACAAATCAAACGGCTCTCAACATGAATGACCCAACGCTTGGTCGTCGCTATCTCATTTCGCATGCTTCACCTCTGTTTTCGCGATCAGCCTGGTTCGCGGTCCGGTAGCAGCGTCACGCCATCGCTCATCTGCGCCAGCACGCTAGCCGACTCAAGGTCTGCAGCATTCGAGCCATGAATCACGTACAGGCATTGCCCGTGCACTACGCGCTCGCCCTGCCCGACCTTGAGATCAATACCGGCTGACTTATCCACAGGTGCTCCAGCGCGCCGGGCGATTTCGGCAATCCGCCAGCCATCCAGCTCACTCACTTGGCCGTCGGCCATCGCGCATACCGAGTAGGTCAATGCGCCAGGCAGCGTAGGCTCCTTTCTGCCCTGGGCGTCGATGATCCGCTCGAAGGCTGCGTTGGCTTCGCCGCTGAGCAACAGCTTCTCAGCCAATTGCCGACCGGCCTTGACGTTGCCCACCGCAGGGTCCCAAGACAGAATCTGCCCTGCAAAAAAAAGTGCCTTTTCCCTCAAATCCTGTGGCGCCGCCGGATCGTTCTCCAACACCAAACGTACGTCGCGCACTTCAAGGGACGGGCCAATGCCCCGGCCAATCGGTCGGCTGCCATCGGTCGCGAAGGCCACGACGGTCAGACCGAGCCCAGCGCCGACCCGCTCGAACAAATCTCCCAGCTCGCGCGCCTGCGCCTGGGTTTTGAGTTTGGTGCGCGGCCCGTAGGGCAAATCGACCACCACGTGGGTCGAGCCCGCCGTGAGTTTTTTCGACAGGATCGAGGCCACCGACCAGCGATTGGAGTCGATGCCCAGCGGCCGGGTAATGGCGTTCATCACGTCATCGACCACGGAATGATTGAGCCGGCCGTTCCAGGCAATGCATGCGCCGGCCTGCTCGACGCAACGCTGCACGTCGGCAACGGTGAGGTCTACTCGCGCCACCGCTTCCATCGCATCCGCCGTGCCTGCCGCCGACGTGATCGCCCGCGAAGAAGTTTTAGGCATCGCCATGCCGTGGGCCGCAATGATTGGCACCACCAACAGCGTGATGCGGCTGCCGGGGACCCCGCCCATGGAATGCTTGTCGACCACGATGGGCCGATCCCAGTGCATTGTCGGCGTGAAACGGGTTCGCACTTTGGCCAGCGCGATGACCTCGGCGTCGGACAGACTGCGAGTGGCGCTGACCAGAAAAGCGCTGATTTCGCCGTCCGTATAGCGCCCTTCGATGATGTCGCGCAGCAACATTTCGTACTCGGCTTCGCCCAGTTCCTGACCCTGAACCTTCTGGATCAACGCCTGGCGGCTGGCCGGGGACGGCGTGCGGCGCAGAGCGACCTCGGCGCCTTCGGCAACGTCCCAGCTGGAAAACGCTTCTTCGCTCAAGCCGATTTCATCCGGCTCAAGAAATACCCCGGCGGCCAGGCCATGAATCTGCACGCTCAACGATTTGCCGTCAGCGAGCAGGTCCACTTTTGAAGCGCCGAGATAATCCGCGGCGCAAAGCACCGCGTTCTGCATCGGGAGGTAGGCGATACGCTCAAGGCCTGTAGACACCGGCACTCGCCGCAGTCGCAGGCGCTGCGTGGCGTTGGCCAACGCACGGATGAAGGCGTTGATGCCGTGTTCGAGCGCGCCGTCATTGCTCACCCGGATCGTTTCGATATCGATGGGCAACGGCTCGACCTGACGCATGACCCGCGCCCGAGCCTCCAACGCGTTCTCGCGGCCGCGCGCCAGAATCCGCGCCGCCAGCACATCGATGGACGCCGTGACCTCAACCACGATTAGCCTGGGCACAAGGCCCGCCAGTTCGCGGATCATTTTTCGTGAGCCATTGGCGATCACGTTGTAGCCGTTGCTCAAGGCGGTCAGCAGATCGGCTGACAAACCGTATGACAGCCCGTGAGCCTCCCAGGTGATCAAGAAATCCCCTGCGCTCACGGACTCATTGAATCGGGCCTCGGTGACGCCGTCGTGATCCTCGCCGGGGGCGCCTGTGGGGCGCGTAATCGTGCGACGAGCGAACACATACCGACCGGCCTCACCGAGATGGGCGCGGGCGCCTTCGATCAACGAATCCTTACCGGCACCGCTTGGGCCGACAACAAAGAAGAAGATGCCCTGCGCCATGAGTCTTACTCCGCCTCGTCCAGGCCGATGTCCACGCACACCGCTGCCTGATTGAGCTTGCTGGTGGAAATGTAGTCGACGCCGGTCTTGGAGATCGCGCCAATGGTGGACAGATTGATACCGCCCGAGGCTTCGAGCTTGGTGCGGCCGTTGACCATTTTGACCGCTTCGGTCATGTCGGCCACGCTCATGTTATCGAGCATGATCACATCGACGTTGGCTTCAAGCGCTTCGGCCACCTGGGTCAGGCTGTCGCATTCCACTTCCAGCTTGGTCAGCACTGGCAGTTGGCGGCGGGCGCGCTGCACAGCCTGAGTGATGCCGCCGCAGACGGCGATGTGGTTGTCTTTGATCATCACGCCGTTGTCCAGGCCCAGACGATGGTTCAGACCGCCGCCGCAAGTGACGGCGTGTTTTTCCAGCATGCGCAGGCCTGGCGTGGTTTTTCGGGTGTCGATCAGGCGAGCGTTGCTGCCGGCGACGGCGGCGACGTACTTGGCGGTTTCGTTGGCGATCCCCGACATGCGCTGCACGATGTTCAGTGCGGTGCGCTCGGCGGTCAGCACGCTGCGTGCGTTACCGCTCACGTCGATCATCACGGTGCCGGCTTCGATTTTCTGGCCGTCTTTCACCCGCACGATGACTTCGAGCGTCGGGTCATAGCGCTTGAACACGCGGGCGGCGATGTCGATGCCGGAGACGATCAGTGTTTCCCGGGCGTTCATATAAAAAGCACCGGTTTCCTCGGCTTCGATCATGACTTGCGCGGTCAGGTCGCAGTAACCGATGTCTTCGGTCAGCCAAAGATCGATGAGGCGGTCAGTCTGGAAAACGTCGTACATCGTGGTTACCCCTATGTGTGGATACAGTTCGGTGCGAGAAAGTCGTTTATCGGTGCTGAAGTTTCTTGTCGAGCATCAGCATCAGGCTGTTGCAGGTGACTGCGATGACCGTCAGCAGCAGCGCCACGGCCATGATGGTCGGTATGTCTCCCAGCCCCATAGCGTTGACGGCCATGTAGCCAAGGCCGCGCTGGGAGGCGAACATTTCGCCGATCAACACGCCCAGTAATGTCAGGGCAAAGCCCAGTCTTACCCCGGCCACGATCTCCGGCAGAATCGCCGGCAGCAGCACGTGGAACAGCGATTGAATCGGCGTCAGGCGCAACGTGCCGGCGGTGCGCATGTACACCGGGCGCATCTGGCGGATGGCGTTCATGGTGAACAGTAAGATCGGGATCAAGCCGTGCATGACGCCGAACGCTACTTTTGAAGACAGCCCCAGCCCAAAGCACAGCAGCACAAGTGGATAGAGCGTTACTTTGGGGATGGCATACAGATTGAGCAGAATCGGCTCGGCGACAGCGCCCGCCAGCTTGTTCACGCCCAGCAGCACACCCAACACGATGCCGCCGATCAGCGCCAGGCTCATGGCGTATGCAAAAGCCTTGGCGGTCTCGCCGACGTTGGTCCACAACTCGACGGTGCCCATCATCGAGATCAGGTGGGTAACGGTCATCCACGGCGAGGTCAGCGCGCCAGCTCCGATGGCCAGATGCAGCAGTTGCCACGCTGCGATCAGCGCGAGCACCAGTAGAAAGGTCGGGAGGAATCTCTGCATGCCGGTCACCGTTGACGACGCGCTTGCAAGCGGCGGTCGAAGAAGTTGAGCGCCGCGTTGATCAACGTGACGCTGATCAGCACCAGCAACATGAGGGCGTACATGTTGTCGCTTTCAAAGTTGTTGTAGGCAAAGGCGATGGCGTAACCAATGCCGGAGCCGGACAAAATGAATTCCGAGGCAATCACGCCGATGAACGAGTACGCCACTGCCAGCTTCACGCCGCCAAACAGATACGGCAGCGCAGCTGGCAGCTCGATACGCCAGGCGGTCTGCAGCCTGGACATGCGCATGACGGCGGCGCTTTTGCGCAGCACATGAGGGATGCGGTCCAGCCCGGTCAGGGTGGCGGTGATCATCGCGACAATCGCCAACAGCACGGCGATGGCAATGATCGAACCATGCCCGACGCCGAACACAACGATAAATACCGGATAGAAAATGAACGTCGGCACCGCGTAATAACTGGCCAGCAACGGTTCCAGCGCGCCACGAAAACGTGGCATCGAGTGTACGGCCAGTCCAATGAAGAACCCGCTGATGATTGCGACGAAGGCCGAGACGATGATGTTGGTGAAACTGAACACGATGTCTTTGCTGTACTGACCCGCCGATACCAGCGTCAGCAGATGGGTGAACATCTGCGACGGCGGGATCATCACCGTCTGTGGGATGACGTGAGTGCGACACAGCGCCTCGATCAGCCCGATGAACCCTGCGACCAATGCGGACCGCAGCACGCTTTCGATATTCAAATCGACGTCCTCAGATGATGGCCGAACCGGATCAATGCTGCGCGCCCATGACCTTCATGGTTTCCACCCGCAATTTGTCCCACAGGCGCGAATTGATTTCGCCAAAACGCGGGGTCGACACCACCCGACTGTCGCGATCGCGGTCCCAGCCGGTTTCGACCATGTCGATGAACAGCCCCGGCCGCGAAGACATCACGCCGACACGGTCTGACAGCATCGCTGCTTCGTCCAGTGCGTGGGTAATCAGCAACACCGTGGCCGAGGTTTCGCGCCACAGCCGCAGCAGTTCATCGCCCATCAGCAGGCGGGTTTGTTGATCGAGAGCGCCGAAGGGTTCGTCCATCAGGATCAAGCGCGGCTGCATGACCAAAGTGCGAGCGATGCACACGCGCTGGCGCATGCCGCCGGACAACTGCGCGGGATAGGCCCCCGCGAAATCCCGCAGGCCCATGAAGCCCAGCGCGTAGACGACACGTCGCTCGACTTCAGGGCCATCCATGCCGCTGCGACGAAGACCGAAGGCGATGTTGTCGCGTACGTTCAACCAGGGAAAAGACGCATCCTCCTGAAACACCACGCCTACTCCGTCCGGAACGCTGGTGATGACTTTGCCTTCGAACGTCACTTCGCCCGAAGTAGGACGGGCGAGACCGGAGAGGACATCCATCAGCGTTGACTTGCCACATCCGGACGGACCGACCACGGAGAAGAACTCGCCTTTGTTCAGCGTCAAATCGATGGGGCCCAGCGCGTGGAACAGCTCTTTGGTACCCGCCTTTTTGAAGGAGCGCGTCACTTGTTTCAGGGTGACATGCGCGGTCCGGGTATCCGGTGCCGCACGCAGCGCCTCAACCTCCCCGCCTTTCAATGCAAACGTCATATTCACTCCTCCAGATCGGCCGGTGAACCTTGAGCCAACTAAGGCTGAAAGCGTTCAATTTATAATGCACACGCTAGATATATAGGTGTTAGCAAGATAGGAGCCAACAGGGAAGGAAGAGACGAACGCGTTAAAGATTTTATTCCATCTATCTGATTAATAACGATTTAAAACATAATTTTCCGATTCATCGATTCGTAAATGCATATAAAAACAGCTACTCATAATAAAGCAGCCGAGCACTTCAATAGAACGTACACACTATTCGCTCCAGCGTAGTGCCGCCGTTTGGCTCATCGCACCAAAGCAGGACGTCTTTCAAAGCAATGTTCGGACCCGGCGGGATGTTTCGAAAGCGCCCTCAAATCAACGTGTACGCTTCTTTATCGGTCATTCCTCTAAAGTCAGAAGTAAACGACAGATATGAACGTCTGACTGTAAAAACCATATTTTTCAGATAGATAAATCATTTAATAACCTAAGTAAGGCCACCCTATGCACTTGGCCTGTATCTTGCTCCGTCACTTTTAATAGCGTACAGAAACTAAAAAAATGCCAACGCTGCTTAAATTTTTGCCATCACGAACGCCCCCCGATGCAATTAGGAGTTTCGAGAATGACTGCACAGCAAGCCCTTATGCGCTCCACCCGCAAGTTCGCCGTTGCTGGTCTGGCTGCATTATCACTGGTGACTTCAATAGCGCGCGCTGACGAGATTTCCGTGACCCAATGGGGCACGAGCCTGTATGGCTTGCCGTACGCGGTGGCGATGGAAAACGGACTGTTCAAGAAGGCGGGCGCTGACATCACCGGCATCCTGGGTTCAGGCGGGGGCGGGACTACCGTTCGCAATATTCTCGCAAGCGACACACCCTACGGTGAGGTAGCAGTGGCCGCAGCGTTGGCCGCTCAACGTCAGGGTTTGGACTTGGTGATCGTCAACATTGGCACACGCTCGGTAGCGGAGTCTTCGGTAGTCACGCTTAAAGGGTCGCCGCTTAAAGCCATCACTGATCTTGCGGGCAAGAAAGTCGCTATCACATCGCCCAAGGGCGTTTCTGAAATGCTGCTGTTGATGTCGTTGAAGGCTAAAAGCGTCGACGCAGACAAGGTCGCAAGAGTCGCCTCTGGCGGATACGTGAACGGCTTGACGCTACTAGACCAGAAGGCCGTGGACGCAGCCGTATTGATTGAGCCGCTGTCGATCATTCGCAAGGACCAGTACGACACCCTCTATAAATCCAGCGACATACTGCCGCCCATGACCACGTCGGTGGGCATCACCACCCGTGAATTTGCCAAGGCGCATCCCGACAAGCTCAAAGCAATCATCGAAGGACGGCGGATGGGTGTGAAGGCGATCTACGACAACCCGCAGCAGGCAGCAGAAATCCTCGGCAAGAGCTTCAAGCTTGAGCCCGCCATCGCCAAAGAGGCTGTGGATAACATGGTTAAATCACACATGTGGAGCGAGGGGGACTTCAATCTCGTCGAGCTTGACCGTATGGCCGACGGCCTGAGACTGAACGGCGAGCTGAAAGGTGACGTCGATTGGCAGGCGATTGTGGATAAGTCCTATTTGCCAGCTGATCTGCAGCGCTGAATCTTAGCCAACCGGCGACTAAACCTTAGTCGCCAGTAGATATGGATTTAGAGATTTAAAACTGTCGCGAAAGGGTACCGTGTTTCGCGGACTGTAGCCTCTTGTAGAGGAAACGCAAAACTGTCGCAACCGCCCGAAAAGCCGGTTCGGACACATGTTCTAGAGAATTAAAACTGTCGCCGCCAATAGCGACGCGGCTTTCACGCACATTCAAGAGCACCGGCGGCTGGTTAGCCGCCGGGTCATGGAATCATCGACGAGGAATGAAGTAGGCAACGAGACCGATGGTCATCAACCAGACGGGGGTTGAACTGTCGACCGGGGTGTCACCTGAGAATAGGGTCATGGCGTGCATGGGCGACTCTCCGGCCAGGGGAATGCCCTACAGAAGCAATTCACGCTCGAAACTGTTGTGCGTACGCCAATATTCCCACCCTGCTCAACCTTTATGACGACTGTCTGTCCGACACTCCGATCCCGGCCAAAACTGCGAATGTAGTCATAGCCGATCAACAAGAGTACCAGGGAGGCAATTCCGATCCCCTGCTGGCATAACCAGCAGAAAGAACCCGCAGCGGCCTGAGCTGCTGCGGGCTTCATTTAAAGGGAGTGTTGGCACTCATACGATTTTGACCCAGGCTGCTGAACTTTCCTGCCCATACGTGGCCTTTGAAATCCCGAGCAAGGTCATCGTTTGCTGAGTCTTCGGGTGGGTCAACGATTTCCGGCAGCCTGGGTCAAAATCGTATCAGCGCCAACAGCAGGCCCAAGCTGTCCGGCCGCTCTCTGGCCTGGCGTTAGGCGAAGGTCCTTTATCTCACCCTGCAAAGCTTGATACCTATCGACACCAACCAGTACTGCGACAGGCTGTAGCCAGTGCAGCGGGCGCCAACAATCAGCGAATCCGGACCTAACCGATTGGCTTAACCGTAAGCGCCAATCCCTTGGGCATCTGTTAGCGGCACCTAATACGCTTGAAAAAGCGCGCTGATGCACGAAAATGCAACGCCCCTAATTAAAAGCTAAGGCTCGCGATGTCCAGGACATATCCCATCCGTTTCGGAAAGCAAGGAGAGTATGAGCTAAACGAATTGGCCCTCAAGCACATCTTGGCCGGAGAAACAGCAGTTCGACCAGTTAATGCGCTCGGCGTGCGCGCCGTGGAGGTGGTCCTGTCTGGTGGGTTACATACTTGGTCGGGCTGGGAAGAACTCTTGAAACAGCACCCTGCCGTGGTGCACTTACTTGATTACGACAGTGACCGACATGCCGACTGGTTCTATGCGCGGGAGCTTCAAAACGGAGTTATTACTCTAAAGATACCGCGGAGGATGTTCACGGGTGATGCTGCCAGCATTACGATGAAACCGGATGTCCATTACAAATCTGGTTACCTTTGGAAGACGCTGTATCCCGTGGGATTCTCAGAAGACGACATCATCAATGTCCTCGCTGAAGCATTCGGCAACCTAGATCGCGAGGAGTCCACACATCCGACACCAGAACGGCCGGCTGGTGTCCTCTATGGATACGCATTACTAGATGACCCTCTCAAGGCCATGAAGTTGCGCATTCAGGTTCGGGGTAATCAGATTCAATCGGCCTTCCCCGCCTGGGAACAGCCTGCATCGGGAAACAACGGTAAGCCTTATTCGCATTCACACTCAATCAATTTCGCCGTTGCCGTGTCAACCGTCCATCACGAACGATACAACAAGCCTTGGGGACCTGTATTTTCGGCAAATCATTTTAGTATGTCGAAGCTGCTGAATCTCACTCCGCCCTTTATCCTACGTAGACCGCGGCGCGATCCAGCGATCGGCGTAGACATCTGGCGTGACACCCGCGAAAAGGAACTGATAGCGCTAGCCCCCTTGATGACGTCTGAAGATCTGCGGCAAATTGAGACGTATTTGTGCGACTACGTGTGCAGCAAGGACCCGTACGGTGTGCAGGCAAACCTTTACATCCAATTCGCAGAAAAAATTGAGCGTATCGATTTTGTTTTCAACGCGGCACAAGTCCTCGAAAACGTGGCTGAGTGCGTCCAAGTGCTGACACATAGTGATTTACAACACGGCACGCGACGGGCAATGGATGCGATGCTGCGCTTCCTCAGTATAGCAATAGTACATACCGGCGGGCTCTGTTCGTTGATGTTTAAGCGAGTTATCGGTGAGTTCGTAGAAGCTGCACTTGGCCATCACGACAAGGACTCACTTCGCGACTTTTTCGCCGCGCTGGCATCTTCACCATGCCGTGCTGCACTGTACACGGAGTTCAATCTCAACCCGTTCGTGATGAAAAATGATGAGACGGGTTGGCGGACACTCGGAGCACTTCAAGTCTGTATCGACCTCAAGCCCGAGCACCTCGACGAGTTCATCTCTTTACAGCTCGGGGAGAACTATATGATGGTGTGCTCCAAGGAACAGCGGCTTGCCATCGCGCAAGGTTTTTTCCCACTTCCCGAGCAGCGAACTATGGTGGCAGACGCTATGTCATTCCTCTCCGGAATCGATTTCCAGTTCTTCATGCCGTCACGTTTGGAGCCCGCGTGGCTTGAAGCGAAGTCTCCGCCAGCGGAGGACGATCTGATCGCGATAGCGAGAGACTATAGCCGAATGCTAGTGATATACCGGCAGCGCATTGTTATGGAGGATTACGCTGCGTACAAGGCTGTCCCGGACTTCAAGCAAGCTGGTACTGAGGAGTTCTTTAATCTTATTCGCCAGAAGCACAAGAGACAGTTTGTCCTCACGCTGCACGAGGCCATGCTTCACCACCTGATCCACTACGCTGGCAACGTCGGCTATGAGAGACTAAAAACTAAGGCGGAGAACATGCTAAAGCAGCTTCCGAAAGAGGTTGTCCCGATGCCAAAGCCGATTCCCGACTACATCATGGAGGGCCGCCATAGGCCAGATTCATTCACGGGAGATACTCAGGCCATGGTTCGAGCAATATTGGGAAACCGGCCCGCTAGCACCTGAGTAGAAGATGGTTGCCTGATAGTTGTCTCCACTCATGCGGGTGGTAATTCGATGATCAGATATCCCGCGCCCCGCATAGCCTGCCAATTAGGGTAACCGGTTGGCATAGCTCACTCAACGAGGGCACCTAGCCTGCCGGTTTCAAGCGGATATTACCCCCAGTATCAGGCTGCTAGGAGCCGAGTCAGCACGGCAGGAGTGTCAGGAAATTCGGCAACATTCAGATCACGCAGCAGCAAACCACGGTTCTTCCTCACGAGCCTCTTTAGGCCAGTTTTTGTTGCTTAGCTCCTAAAACCCATACGATGGCGTTAGATCTGGTTGGAGTGCGCGCTGCTGGAAACTGGATAGAGACAGGTTGAGGTCGGTCAAACTCTGTATGCGCACGAAATTAACACCGCCATCGTTATCCATGATCAGAACGAGACCACCTCCACCTATGGCATTTTTACCTTTAAGCGCTTTTCGAACAAATTGTAGGTAGTCGCGAGCACAGTCTCTTTCATCGGAAGTATCCTCAACCGCTTCCTGTGCAGTTAACTTTATTAAATCTTCGAGAGCTTTGGGGGCGAGGCCGGAATCTTCCAGAAAGGCATCAAGATACGATGCGACACGTGATATCACCACCTCCTTCTCTGCTCCCATTCCCACCTCAACGTACCAATGAACCTTTCTGGAGACTTTGATCAGCGAGGGGTTCCCCTCATTTTCAAGGGCCTTAACCAACCTCTGGACTCGTTCTTCTTCTTTTTCTATACCTTTCCTAGAAGTCGCCATTTTGAATTCGATTAACCGTACGATTCCTGGGAACGTAAGCAGGACGTCGGCCAGCGATGTGTCCGCTGGAGACTGCTGCAACAAATTGACCATGGCTGGAATACCGGGGGAGTCACCGAGACATGACCGAACTGCGAACCCAAGCCCATAAAGGAAGTTTCCAATCACCACGTTTTCGTAGAGTTTCACTTGTAAGCTCATCTGAATTATCAAAAAAGTTGAAAAGCATACTGCTTGGCTCGAAGAATTTGTGAGCTTCATCAGTATTCCCTAAAAGTGGTCAAGGAACGCCACGACATATGCTTGACGCACTCGCGCGAGCACCTCTTGGAAGCTTTCGTATTCAGACCCTGGCTGGAGGTATGGCATGATCTCCGGGAAGGCGGCACGAGCCATTGGGCGCGAAGACTCATTCAGATGAACCGCGTTCGCGAGCAGCTCAGGACTGGCGCATCCTCTCCGGACAACACCACTCAAAGTGAGCAATGTCGTTGGGATGACTGGCTCTTCGCCGGCCGAAATTGCCTCCGCCGCTAAGATCCGCGCAGGGAGGCCAGCCACGAAAGCAAGATCAGCCGCCAAACGCACAGCAAAATGCCTCGCCGTCTCACAGGTTTTGATTTGCCTCTCAGCAGTTCCGAGCCTTGCCCATCCCAATACGAAAGCGGTGCGGTTGCAGATGCTTGCAACCCGCAGTTTTCCACCAGTGCTGATAAGCCACCCCCAAACTTTTGCTGGCTTACGGAACAGAGGATGGTTTAGCGAGATGGAAAGATTTCGCCTGCTGGCTAAGCATTCGCAGGCGAGGATTGAGGAAAAAAGCATATTTATTCTGACTCTCGCTCTTCACCCAGGACGGAGCTGCAATATCGTCGAACTGTTCAGGAAGCGTGTCATGCGCTGCGCCTGTTTTTTTAACAAATTTTTCGAGTTGCACACGTAGCTGAATTATCAACTCGGCTTCCCATGCGTCATTGTCACCTGGGTCGTTCGGTACTGCAGCTGCGTAGGAATCGGCGATATAGTCGCTCGCTCGTAACTTCTTATCTTTTTCGTAAACTACACGATCAGGTGTCTTGACATGCCAACGCAGTATCTGCGCTACAGCTAACTCGGATGTAAACACCGAGCCGATTGTTGGGGTCGATCCCTTGGACTGCCGGCGATCGGGCGGTGGGTTTTCGAGCACGATCGGTACGGCGAGTAAAGCGTGCAGTCGGCGCAGTGTCATTTCCCAAGTCGCCAGTCCGATTGTCTGATGACTACGACCTATCCGTACCCATCGATAAAAGGAACGCCATGAAGGGATCATGTCCCTCGGACCCTCCGCCGTCATGTCGCGTACCAAGCCTAAATCGTCCACAAAACACAACTGGTTGATGAAGCGTGCATTACTCGAGAGCCTTGCCGTCGTGGAGACGCTGGCGCCAGGTTTGATTGGTACCTTCAATCCTTGGGCTGCGAATACGTCGATGTCAGCGATGTGCTCCTCGACATCAAGATAGTGTAAATAAGCAGCAAACCCGCCGAGCTCTGTTGCTCCCTTCGGGTTGCCAATTGCAAATGCCATCGACCAGTGGCATGGCCCGTAAGAAATACCGGCGTCATCATATGCGTTGATCTGGTCGAGGTATCCCTTGCACTCCTGCTCGGCGACCGCACGCACTACCTTGAAAGTCGATGCTTTCGCAAGATTGGGGTCGGCTACCGCAGGTGGGAGTGCAGCAAGTAACTCCTTTTGATCGACACCAAGCATTCGCATCGGCATGACCTCTGCGTACTCAACACGGCGCTTGAGGTTCGGTTCAAGGCTACCGGGGCCGCGAATGATCGTATCTTTGTCTTTGTGCCAGGGAGCGCAATAGCCAATTAGCTCGAGGCTCGTCTCGGTCATTTCGCCCCCGATGGGGAGTCTAGTAAAATCAGCCGCAAACATTCGCAACTTGCTGTTGTCAGTTTCAGCTCGTCTCCACAGATCGGCTTTCGCGGAGACGACCCCAGCCGGCGGTCGCTCATCAGCGTCGAGCTGAGCGTCATCGTAGGCCACAATAATCAATGGTGATCGCTGGCTATTTTCTGACCATTGATCGATCAGTGCACGTGTGTGTTGGTTGGCGCGACCGCTGAACTTTCCAGCGTACTTAAACAACACGTTCGATTGGGGTGCCAAATCATGGAAGTCCCGTCGCGCTAATCGTTCGGGTGAAATCATCGGATCACGGGCAACTGCTGCGACCTGTCCCGCCGCGCTGATCTGGAATTCGCGGATCACCTGCTCTAACGGCATCAAACCATCAATGTCGCCGAACCCCATTGAATTGAGCTTAGCCGCTAGTCTCTGGGACCAAGGGACGCTTGTATCTTCATCGTCGAAGAGTTTCACTATCAAGGCATCAACACCGTCGTCGCGATGCACTGGCTCTCGTATCAACTTTCCTACGTGGCGTAGGAATGCGAGGGTCGGCACGACCTCGACATTGGGGTCACTTGGCCCACTAGGGACGAGTTTCGGAGCGATCGACCAGCCGAGAGAGATCCCTAGAGCGAAGCTGGAATCATCACCAAGGATAACTTCTGGCATTGGCACCCGGTCGGAATCGTCCGCATTGAGCACATCGCGGGCACGCAGCACCGGTTCATAGCTTCCGGCCAAGAAACTCTGCAAACCCAGCGCTTCCCAAGCGACATCACCCGGATCGACTCGACGCATATCTATTTTAAAAGACGCAGCGAGCAAACCGTCGCGAAAGTCTAGTAGCGCACTGCGCAAGAAGGCGGGGGTTAAGCGTACAGGCCCGTAGAAGGCGAAGGCCGGCGCAGTGCCCAAGGGAGGGAGTGTGCCAAGACTCTTCATCTGTGTTAGCAATTCTTTGTCTTGGACGCGCACCAGTAGATTGCCTGTCAACGCCAAGCGGTTAAGACAACGGTCAGTTACCCTGCCGCTCTGAACTTGGATTTGTTCGGCAGTCGGAATTTCTGCTGGATTCGCCGCGATGAACCGCAGCGCGCCTGGGAAGATCGGACGAATAGTTGGCGGCGCTGCCATTCCTACCGGCCAACTCCCGGTGATCGCTAACGCCTCAAGCGGCCATCCTGTGATTGTATTGCCCGGCATTGCATCGGGAGCGATGATTGCTACGCGGTTCGCCGCCGCGAGCGGAGCGCGAAAATTTAGCAGCCCGAATGGATTGGTCATGTTTTCCTCCAATCAATCGATATCTGCTCTGATAAGACACGTCTACCGTGGCCAATCGCGGCAAGCTCGTAAATCCACTCGCCCGAATCGGATAAGGGATAGTCTTCGCAGAACATCTCTGTATCCTTGTCAATCTCGCGGCGCTCGAATCCTGATCGACCCGGTGCCCGTCGCCTGAGTTCAAGACCTGCGTAGCGATCTTGGCTACGCCAACGTAGAGTCACGATGCCGGCGGCGCTTACCACTGCGCGCATGTTTTCAGGCGGGTGAAGTTCGCCATTCGCTCGGGCACGCATGGGATTGGAGGGTCTGCCATCGACTCTTCGCAACATTTGTGCGCGAGGGTCCTTGGGATCGAGCGCGTGACGGATCGGCACAATCCGGAACTCCTGCCACAGCCCAGGAGAGCAATCAGGGACGACGGCCTGGAATCGACCTGCGTCGTCGGACCTGATCGCGCTCGGTAGAAAGTCGCAGACTCGGTACCATCCTTCGTCGGCCGAAGTGTCAGCTACGATCGGACGCGTCTCGATCACAAAACCGATGCCCTCGATCGGCCCAGGTTGGACCCACCTGCACAAAATTGCCCGTTCCATTCCCGGCACGGGTACTGTGAGCAAAAGGCTCGGCCGTGGCGCTATTCGGACATCGCTGACGCGCACGAGTGCCACCACCTGCCAATCGCTGGTTACGCCCGCTGCCGAGATTCCGCGCACGCGATAGACCGCTCGGGTCGGCGAACGTCCTGGCAATGAGTCAGACCACCGTGGCAGGAAGGCAGCGTTGGTCACGCGTTCGTACGCAACGTCACTTGTTGGTGCCTGCGCTGCGTGTAGCAGCGCATCCTCACTTGCTCCGGGTGAAAGACCCAGACCGGATTCAAGCACCCGCTCCACTTCATAGCGGACTGCACCTTTCATTGCGGTCCAGCTGAGCGAGGCTAGTGCATGCTCGACAAACTCGCCGGCATCCCGCGCCCAAAAACGCGGTATCGTCATCGCGGCTGGAACTGGCCGTGCCGCCCCCCGCGCAGCTACCATTAACTCACAGCGCGGCCCCTCATTACCAACGCCCGAGGCCCCTGTAACATAGCTAGCACCGTCAGCGGAGCTGACCCCTAGACGCAGTGTCCCTGCTGTGAATTCCGATGGTGGATCCAGCAAAACATCTAGACGGTGGAGGGGCAAGAACAATGCAGGCGATCCGTCGAGCAATGACTTAGCTTCATCGACGGTAAGGCTATTTACATGGCCATATAGGTTTAGCGCACGCTGGCTTGCGCCCGTGGGCGGATCAATTATGAAGTGTCCGTTCTCGTCACGCGCGGTGTAGTGCTCGTCCAGAAGATATAGATAAAGTGTCCCCGACGCGGACGTGATCGGATTTTTTGTTGTATCGATAAGTTCGAACGTCAATGGTTTGAGCTTCAGTAATTTTACCGCCCCAGGAATGGCTGGCATTCGAGTAAGACGTGTCACTGAAGTACTCTCATTTGCAGCAACTGCATATTGCGCCGCTACTCCACCCAGCGGCGGCTCGCGTCCAGCCGAGCGTCGCACGCGTAGCGTGGAGTTTCCCGGTGCACTTATGATCGTGAACTCGCCTTCAAACGTGAGCAGTTTACTGTCGACGAGAGGATCAAGGATCGACTGTGGTACCGGATGATTACCGGCGTCACCCACAATGATGTCTACTTGGACCGCGTTAAGGGCGTTCTTAATCTGCACAACCTCGAGAACCACCAGGGGCTGGTACGCAACCGATGTCCATTGCTGATAGACCCGGAACTCGACTGCGTCGGGTGCAGAGAATTCATTAGGCGCTTCCCAGTCAAGTGTGAGAGACACGTTGAGTGTGCCATGCATAGGAAGCTCGACCCGTTCTCGGTCGAGTGTTGCCCGAGGTGGAGGTGGTGCAAAACGGTCTCGCAGCAGGACCGGCATAGGCGTGGAAGGTGGGCCTACAATCCCGAAGAGATCGATACCGCGCAGTCGATATGCATACCAGCCCTCAAGCGGCGCCGCGCCCCAGGGCAAGTCAATATCGTCCTCGAAATGATTTTTCTTGCCGCGCATCAGCGGATCGGCGTCATGGCAGGGCTTGAACGCTGCTGCCGGGTCGAGTGGCGGCGGAAACTCGTCCTTGGCCGTCTTCGCACCGAAATCGAACCGTTCGATCTGCCACGCGTAAGCGTTACGCGAGAGTAAGGGAAGCAATCCGTCAGTTGGCGGATCCGCATTCGCAGACGGCTTCCAAGTGATACAAGCGCTCGGTGTAGGGCAGATTCTAGGACCCTTTTTGGCGGTCTCGATCAAATCCAAGGAAAGGCTATCGTTGGTTGGTGCCTGGGGCATCCATCTAGCACCTGGCGCGAAGAAACGAGCGAAACCAGAATAGCCGGCAAGAGCGGGATGTTTGGAAAGATTTTGGTGTATCGGGTCGAGAATTGGCGGCGCGGGCCAGTCCAGGTTCGGCTCAAACATCGTGCACATAGCTTCCTGCGCTCTACCATTCCACGTCGCCTCGATTCTATATTCAACCGGTCCTCCAACGTTCTGTGGTAGCTCATCCTCTACTCCCAGCCCGAGTAGCTTCGCCATGCCAAAATTGCTCGCACTGAACAGTAGGAAGACCGTTGCCCGCAGCCTGTAATGGTCAACAATCGCATCGTAGGCCCGCCGTAAATCGTAGTTGCCATGTCTCATCGACGCGAGAATGCTGCGATCGGGGGCTGGCTTACCAGGCCAATGATCGTGTTCAAGCTCGAGATTGGTCGCATGCGAGTCACCAAGCATTTTGGCAACTGCTTCGATCTCAGTTTCTAACATGTCGGGCGCAGCCAGCGGGAGTGCAAAAGCGAGTATTGGCTTCAGAGTGAGTACGGCAGCAAGCGGCGGTAGCGCAGCCCCGCTCATTGTTGCGCCCCGTACTGCATGGTCGGCCGCGATTTGTGCGTCCTCTATGATCCAGTTCTGGCTTGCTCCATCCAGCAGGGCGCCTGGCAGCCGCAAGTCCTGCAGCAGTGTTAGTGATTGGCCAGAGACTCTCAATCTTCGGATCAAGGTGAAGCCATTTTCTGGGAACAGGCGCTCCACCGGTATGGTCCAGCGAACCACTGCAGTGGGAGGGACGCGGTCCGGATGGAGGCGCGCGAGAACGTCGATCATTCTCTTCATTAAAATAATTTCTCCAGTGGTATGCGCCATACCAATTTAACGTCAATGGCTGCGCCATAGATCGTCCTGCGTGCCTCATCTGGTGCCCCTGAAGGCGCCGCCTGCCAATCAAGCGTCACATCGATCTTTTCGGCGGGCTCAGTGAGGGGACGTGGGGGGGATAACACAGCAATGATTCGAGTTCGGTCGAGGTTGGGGATCAATGCCAATGCTGCGTTGTTACCGGAGATCTTCACGCTGAGCCGTTCGGCCGTATCATCAAGCGGCTCAGGTGCTTCAATCAGCAAATACTTCAGTTCATTTTCGACGCGGACTGGCGTAATCCGTGTTTCGGCGACCACCGCGACTGCCGGGGCACCAAACGCTTGAATCAGTGAGGTAAAGTCTGTACTCGAAGACAAGCCAATTTGGACGAGGCCAAGTACGGGGATGTGCGACGGCGGGGTAGCGAGTGCCTCAAAATTGGCGAAACGTGACGTAGTAAAACTCCAGCGCGCCAGCGGTGCAGTCGGGTTGGCGTCGCCTGCACCGCGATCGACCGCAACCAATTCAGCCGAATAACGTGTCTCTGGCAGGAGATTGAGGTCCTTGAGTGCGATCGGTAGTACGGTGTTGCCCGACTCAGGTGGGGGGGGCCCAACCTCGCAAGGTATGCCGGGGTCGCCAATGCGCGCAGCGCCCCACCAGCGCTCGATAGGCGAGAGGTTTAGCGCGCCGCGCTCCCAATGGGTGGGCAACAGCACATGTCCGTCGGGGCCCGACACAAGGTTGCCATTTGCGTCGCGCAGCCGGACCCCTAGGATGCGTTTGTCTAGTGTGTATAGCGCATCGAAATAATCGTCGTGGAAGTGGACGAGGAGATCGTAATCGCGAAACGCGGGACGCAGACCGTCATTGGGATAGACGCCTGCTATCGCGCGCTCGAGGCCGTCTTTCCAGTCAGGGGCGCGCCCGGCTGTGAAGCTGTACAGCCGCCGCGTTGTTAACGGGGCACCTACTGCATTTGTTCCTCGCAGTGTTTGTCCTACGATTGAAACGGTAAGCTGATACGCGTGTCCTGGGATCAGTAGCCTCCGACTTGCGGCGACTGTCCATTCCTCAGTGCCGGACGAACCTTGCCAGTCCAACTGTGAACCCGACCCGTCATCAGCGAGGAGTTTCTCCCAACAGAGATTTTCCAACATCCATTCGCGATCGCGGTATCTCACTGGGACGGGGTTTGTGACGACCTGGTGATCGACCCGAGATGTATTTGGTGCTGGAGGACGGTTTGGAATGTATTGGGTGAGAGTGACATCAATAGCGGCTATGCCTTCTGGGGGATAGATCAAAAACTCATCCTCGACCCCGAGCCCGACGCCATAGCGGTTGTCGCGATAGGGATCGTCAGATGAACCGCTCCATCTATAGATCCAGCCGTTCTTCAGGCGCCCTACCCCCATTTGGAGATCGGAAAGGGGGATACACAGGGTCTTCGTCGTCGGCCTCTTACTGCAATCGACGGGCGGCGTTTCTTCCGCACCTCCCCCGCCGTTTGAACCGTCCTGGCCGAAGCGGCGCGAAGAGAGCAGCCGTAATTCTGTATTAGGTGGTCGTGTACTTACTACCTTGCCTTGTTTATCTTCGCGAGTGACAGGCGAGCGTGAGAATGTACCGAATAGATCAACCGGCCGTCCCACCGTCACATCCAGCAGCTCTAGCTCAGTCAATGACCATTGGCTAAGCCAGCCAGAGTTCTTGCCAATTGATTGTGGGAGCGGCACTGCCACGTCGTTTAGTTGCACAGGCACGCCTGGCGCAAGCGCAACGCGCAGGCTTTTCGAGCACTCCAGCACGAGAACGCTATGTGGGTGCACAGTGCCGAGTGTAATTGTCGCGGAACCCTGGTCTGAAACATTTCCAAAAATTCCATCGTCGACCGGATGATCGTCGGTGTTGGGCCGCGGCATCCAATTGCGGGGTACTGCATTGAGTCCCTGAACGACAGGCTCAAGCTGGGGTGGAATATCTTCGCGCCAAGTGAACGTATATTCGAGGCAGAGCCGGATTGTGTCGAAAACTAGGTCAATCTCGATGCAGGCCTGCAGGGGTATTTCAATGTACTTGGGGTTGGCGATAGTGAGCTGCGCGCCTGCTGACACTGATAGGCACAATGAAAGTCCTCCGCCAACCAGTCGCGCACGCCCCCTGAGCTTGAACATTCCTTCAAGTTGTTCTGGTTTCCAAGAGAGCAAAGCTCTTGAATCGGCAGAGACGACGAGCTCGGCATAGACGCTGTCGCTGCCAGCTTTTAACTCAATCTTTGAGCGCATGCCTATATTCGCGGCGCGCGCCGCGTCGAGCCCAAACCAGTACTCCGCGCTCATAAGCCAATTCCCGTCGAGTTTAATCGCGCGTACTGCTACTGGTTTGCCAAGTTCTGGCGCCTTACCGAGCCATACAGAGAAGTCCAGGGGGCGATTGACATGAAACTCTCCGCCTCCATTGGCATCGACCTCAAACAAATCGCCGTTGTGCCACTCGGCTTCGAAATCAAGCCGAAGAAGCCCGGTGGTTGGGTATACCGCGAGCACGGCAGCTAACTTACCCTGGTTGGTCGCGTTCATTGGCGAACGCTCCTTGAGCATTTCACCAGTGGCCGTCACCACCAATGTCAGGTCCTCTATCGATAGCAAAAGTGCCCCGCGCGCGGAGAAAAGCCAGCCGTCGTCAGCAGTGCCAATGACGACCCCAAGTCCGATCGAATGGGCATTACGCTCAGGATGCCATTTGGACAGCGCGGAAAACCCCTGTGGAGTTTGCTGGAAGGCGTCGAAATAACGCCTCTGGCCCGTGTCTGGCAGTGTCAGCGCCATATTATGAGCCAGCAGACCCGACACGCCGTAGAGCGAAAGCCCGGTTGCGGCGATCGGTATGCCACCAGGGACAAGTTGCGCCTCGGCAGCAAGGAAAAGCGTAGTGACGTCGTCTCCGTTGACCCGCTCCGACGATGAAGCAAACACGACGTCTAATCTCATATCGAGCGACTCGACGTCTAGGTATCCGGTACCGCTGAGCGCGTTGCGCGTGTCATCCCAGGCGACGGTCGCGGCAAACGCATAGGCCCCGGGTGAGCAGGATTTGAGCCCGATTCCGTTGAAGCGGACTGCGATACGTCCCCCGCTATAGCGACGCACAACGAGACCTTCGACTGAGGCACCAGCCGGCAGCCCCTGTAGAACCTCAACCGCCGCTGAAATGTGTAGCTCAAGATCGTCTGGCGCACCTTCAGGCCGCTCGAGGCTGAAGGCCGTTACGGTTAGCTTGAGGAAAGTCCATTTGAGAACAAAAGGCTGCGTGGTCGCGATGCGTGCGCCTTCGGCGAGTCGCAGCCCCCCTGATGGTCCGATGCCTATTTCGTCGAACGCAAACGACGGCCAGCCGCCTTCAACACCGTCAATGTCTGGGGTGAGCTCACCCGACAACCAAAGCGTTCCGGCACCGCCCGCCCCATCTGCCTCAAGCCGGATGCTGTCAACGTCGAGCGAGAACATGCCGTCGAGCGGCATGTTGATAAAAGCCTCGCTGCTGCTGAGCGCGGCAATCATGCCCGCGGGGCCTACCGAGAAGTCGACTGCCACCCAGCCATCTTCGCCTCCTTTGGATAAAAATGAGCTGAGATCAAGGCGGCCTCCAAGATCGACTGAAACTAGCTGGCTTTGTTCGAGCGTCAATTCGGCACGCTCGAGCTCACACGTGAACTCATAGAGCGTCACTGGTAACGCGGGGCCGGCTAGTTTGGCAAAATTGCCGCTCAATCCATCTCGGCCGAACACGATATTCGTGCCGTCGAGCTGGAGCGGTGCGCCCGCCGAATCGGTAAACATGGGTAAGACCAGAGTGCCTGCGCGTACCGTCAGAAACGCTTCCGCGCTGTCGCCCACGCATATATCTTCAAGCGTGACTTCGATGTCGGTGCCACCAATGCGTGCTTGAGATAACGAAGCTTTACTGAAGGTGAGGAAATGGAAGCCGTCGCGATCGAATACCAATGTGCAACTAGTACTGATCGTCGCGCCGCTACCGTCGCTCGCACTCAGGATCGCGGGGTCGATCCGCAGAGTGATTTCAAGGTCCTCTAGTACAAGCGATGGTTCTGGTCCGCAGGTCATCTCACCCTTTGCAAAGGCGTCCTGGTTGAATGACAAGGAAAACTGATCTAAACCCGGGAGGTGAAGATCGATGATACTTGGAAAATTAAATTCGGCCCCAAGTACAAATCCGTTCGGGCCAAAATTGGTCCAAGCGTTGGCCACCATGATGTCGTCGAGAATGGGCGCAGCGCCAATCTCAAGAAAGTCGATGAGGGGGATATCGATGCGGTCAACGAAATCCACAAGGGGGCGAACTGCACGTACTGTGTCGATGGGCATGCTCACCTCAACTCGTTCGAGGTAGGAGACTGAGACTTGGCGAATTTAACTATAGTTGAAAATTATCTGATGTCATGGCCCCCAAACTCAGACATGACTTTTATTTTTTTCAGGTGTTCTGACGTCTGCCCTCCCCCAAACATGGGGGCTACTGTATCCATGCCACTGAATTTTAATCTTTATGGAAAGGCTGTTGTGTCGATGCTAATCACTAGCTGACCCACCCTGCCGATTGCAGTTGATCTGGGCGCTTTACTGATTTTCGACTAGGTGCTCCGTATCCTGCAGCAACTACGGTTGAACACAAGGTCCGTCTTCAGCCGGTGTGACAGCCGCCACTCGATGAACTATCGATCCTAGGGAACAATACTAATTATATTAAACTCTTGATTAGCCAGAATGGCTTGAGTTGAAGCGGGAGTTTTTGCTTAAAACTGAATGTGTCAGACGGTACAGATAAATACCTGAAAATTGCCGCTAGCGAAACTCGAAAGGGAACGCTATCAATTGACGCCGAGTCCTCCCCGGACTCGGGCACCGGGGTACACCTGACGTAATTAATTAAAGCGACGTACAAGAATACGCACGGCCAATGGCCTGGCTGTAATGCTCAATGCCTGTTACTCGAGCGTGGCGGACTTCGGCGCGTCACAGGATTGGGTGGCCGACCTTAAAGGAGCGCTCCGATTCGAAAAGATTACCGTTGTGTGTGACTGGCCGGCTGCGGAAGGTTGCTGGTTGCTTCAGCAACAGACTGGTCGCGCTGCTACGCAATGGAATCTCCTCGGTGCCCTCGGAACACCTGCACTGCCTCCACCTGCGCCCTGAAGAACACAGCCCGAACCAGATGCCTCAGCGCCCTTCGAACAACACAGACAAGACCGTGTGTTTTGACGCTCACGCCGAATTGACCCACTTGCTGACGCAAGACGGGCCCATCTCCAAATCCGCACAAATCCAGCAAAAGTTAACAATTCGCGAGGTATCAGACTGGGTCACTGATATCTCGGCAACTGGGGCAATTCTGCGCCGGCGCCAACAGACCTGCACGGCCGCTAGCGATTCGCCGCCGAGAATTTGTATCCCAATTGAAAAATAATGTTCCTCTGGTCGTGCAGGGGATGTACGGAGCTTCTGTCATCACTAAGCCGGGTTGCTCGGCATCGAACATTCCTGCTGAATTTGCTAGCGGATATCGCGATCCGAGATTTCAGTCACGCAGGCATCTATCTCTTCTGCTAGCTCTAGAAGGTGGTTCCTCAGTAACGGCAACGCTAGGAGCACCGTTACCGGACGCCGTCCCGCCATCGCTAGGTAAGCGTTCATCATTTGATCTGAATGGCTGATCAGGGCCGCGAGATGCTCCCCTCTCGGACCGGTTTTGCCGGCCATCCAATTCTTTGCGGTCTTCTCACTGACGTGTGTCCACCTCATTAAAACCTTAACCGCTTGGGCGGGGCCGTAGATCTTCCCCAGCGAGCAGTTCTTATCTAGATATCTGTCTATCTGAAAAATGTCACTTGACCCTGGGCTACTTGCGGGCAGGAATCTCTTCAAAACCAGCGGCAATCAGATTCGGGCGAAGTGCTTTCAAGCAAGTATGTGGCACGGCCAGCCAGAACAGGTTCCGCGCTCTGGTCACAGCGACATAGCCGATGCGACCTTCCTCGGTAAGGGTGCCGGCAAGCAAGGCGTCGACGTTCGGCTTTTTGGTTACGTACAGAACCGCACCGATAGACTCGCCCTTCACCTGGTGGATGGTTTCCACTCTAATCCCGGGGCCCCGATCTTTCTCCTCTACCGCACCAGTTAGGGGAAGATCCAATAACCCGGTTTTAGCCAGCTTGTTGCCCAGCCTGTCTGCGGCCTTCAACCCAAATTGCCCTTCGGTGGTCGAGAGAAGCTTTTTGAGATTGGTCACTAATTGGGGATGCCACTCGGTTTTAGCCAAAAGCGTAGATGAAGGTAGCCCGGCATCAGCGTCGCGGATGAACCCCCACAGCAGTCGTCTAAGCCCAAGCATCCATGCATCCTGCGGGGCACCCTGAAGGTGGGTGCTGAGGCCATGCGGTGGCTTATCCATCAAACCCACCACCGCTCGGCACACAAGCTTGAAGCAGTCTTGATAGCGGCCTTGCTGGTCTCGGACCAATGCTGCTTCGGTGAAAAGAGCGACCGTACCTTGACCTGGGGGAGCAGCTTTGCCAGATAGCACTGCCGCCCGGTCAGTCCCCCGGCTGAGTATCACCGCATCTTGATATTGCATGCCCAAGTCATCAATTTGTGCTTTGAACGATTCAAAAAGCTTAGGAAGCTCGGAGTCCTTGTACCCGACGAAATATGCCCCTCCGTTTTCAGGCTCCCGATCGGCTTCATCCTCGCGGCCACAGAGCGAATTGGCGATGGTGATGATTGGAGGCAGTGAGCGGTAATTGCGCGTGAGCTTGAAATCCTTCACCCCAGCACGGTTGTAATAAGTGCGCAGAAACGAACCGTCAGCTCCTGCGAAGCCGTAAATGCCCTGGTTCACGTCACCAATGAGCGAGACATGGACTCCAGCCTTGATGAGCAATTCCACGATAGCCTGATGCAAGGTGCCCAGGTCCTGGGACTCATCGACCAAAAGCTGCGGATAGCGGGCGGCAAGTGCGCGCAAGACTGCAGGTTGACCCACCAACGTTCGGTACACCCAGTACCGACCAAGCTCGTGCGTGTAGGCTCCAATGCGACCCAGGCGTTTGATCGTATCTGATGCTCTGACAGTATCGAGTTTCACCAAATCATCGTGGGTACCGGTGAAGAAGTAGAAGTTCCCATGCTCCAGGCCCACTTTGACGTCTTTGATGATGGTCGGACGTCCTTCCTCAGGCCAGTACCTAAAGTTGGCCAGGAACGGCTCTGTACCTGACACAAGGTACGCGGCTTGGTCTGAGGACATTGTCCGGTGAGCGTGGGGACGCAGCACATGCTGGGTGAAGAAACCGTCGAGCGTGTCCACCTCTACGCGCTTGCGGTTAGCGTCGTCTGGAAGGTCTGAAGCGAGCTGGGCATAGCCTTTGTTGAAGGTATTTACCGCAACATTCGAAAAAGACAAAAGGACAACCCGACCCCGACTATTTTCCATTTTTTGCCGGACGGCAATCAGCCGCCTGATCGCTGTGGCCGTCTTGCCGCTACCGGCGCAGGCCGTGACAGCGATAGGTCCAAGAGGCGCATTGATTATTTCCTTCTGCTCATCGGATAGCTTCATGGCTTGATCGATCCCTGACAGACATGCTCAATCGCCTTGCGAAGATAGTCAGGTACTTCACACATTGGCGTGCTGGAAATCTGTTCAGCCAAAGCCTGGGCAAACCGGCCCTTCTGCAGGTTACCGCTACTCGCTTTACGCTCGAACATACCGCAAAACAGCGCTTTCGCCTTCGCAGTGTTGTCTGGCTGAGCATCCACGATCTTGCGTAACGCTGCCGAAATGATCGGATGAGGGTCTGCCAAAGCCTTGAGCATCGGGTCGCGGTTCGCCTCAAGCAATGCAAGGTCGTATTCCAGCGTTTTCAAACCGTGGAACACTTTGACGAAAGCGTCTTCCGATTCCTTCATCTTGACGGTGTTGCTCGACAGCCTCACTTCGTCTCCCAGCGACGGGTAGACTTCTTTCCGCTTTAGCTTCTTCTTTTTCTTCGCAGGCTCAGCCAACGGATCATCCGCGTCAGGACCGTCGGCGACAGGGGCATCCGTTTCTTCGAGATAGGCTGCCTCGGCGAGAATGTCTTCGATGTCACCTGCATCCAGCGCACCTTCCGCAAGCTCGTTGACCTCTTCCTCCTCGAAAGGATCGGCGTCGGTTACGACGGCAACCGGGATCCGAAGTCCGTTTTCACCGAACATGGGTAGGAAAGAGTCGAAATTTAGCCCTTCGACACTGATCAGGCTGACCCCGAACTCTCGCAGGTCCAGCCCCATGAGCGTGGCCAGAGCATCCACGAGCATGAGCTCGGCGGCGCCTTCCACGAATATTACCCGGCGAGCAAAAAAAAGCTCGGCTCGCGTCACGTCCAGATAGCGCTCCAGCTTTTCGCGTTTGCCCTTACCGAACTTGATGTCGCGCGGGAAGAAGGTCTCTACGCCAGCATCGTTCTCAACCAAACACACCAGGGATTCGAGCTTGGAGTTGCTGGCAAAATTGGGGGAGTGGCTGGTGACGAACAGCTGAACCGCCTTTTCACCTTCACTCGTTGGCACGCCTGCAAGGTAGCGCAACAACACGCGCTGCAGGTGAGGATGCAAATGGGCTTCCGGCTCTTCAACAATCAAGCTGCGATACGCGGCGTCCGGATTCTTGGCCAGCTCGCTTAGCACTACCGCCATGAAAATCAGGTTGTTGAAACCCAGGCCATTCTGCTCAATCTCCATTGCTTGAGCCGTGAGGGAAAGCCGAGCAGATAACCGCTGAAAGTCCGTCGCGCTAAGCCCAACAGCGAGTGTCTGTGCCAATTGATCGCCCATCATCAGGCCGTGTCGGGACGAAATCGCGGTATGGGTGTTCTGGATCGCTTCGGTCTGTTGGAGCTTTTCGTCCAGTTCCTTCAGTGCTTGGTTAATCGCGTCACGGCCAGGTTCATCCGTGAGCATATGAAGCAGGTGTGCCAGCTGGCTGTTGCGGCTGGGTCGAAGTCCCTGAGCGGCATCCCGCAGGGGTTGGAGATAAACGCCCCTGAGGTTTTCCATCATGTCTGAGGTGAGGGTCACGTCCAGATGATCGCCACACCAACGCTTCACTCTGAAGCGTCCTGTCTGATCTGCGTCGGTATAGCGGACATGGATATGGGCTTCCATGGTCTTATCAGCAGCAGGCTTGAGAGCAGCGATAAAGTCCGCTTCATCATCGTGGCTTAAATCACGAAAGACAAAATGGAAGGAAATGTCGCCAGCCGGCTCGCCTTCAAGCGGACGATGCCGATCGGCGATATCAAGGCGGGGATACGGTTCGTCATGACCGGCGAGAAGCGTTCGAAGCGCATCCACTACAGCGCTTTTGCCAACATTGTTTGGACCTACCAGCACATTCAACCCAGGCTGAAATTTCAGCTTGGCGTCACGTAGCTTGCGGAAATTCTTAATAGTCAGCTCAGCGAGGTACATGAAAGTCTCCATCCTTGTTGTGCGGATGAAAGCCTATATGAGCTGAAGTGCGCAATAGGCTTCCTCTCTCCGACTTCCAAGGTCCGCTATTCATGAAGGCGATCGTGCCTTCAGGTGCGAAAAATGGATGCTACCCCACCTCGCCATGCCCCTCTTCCCACACCCTACACCCTACAGCACGGCGAGCACACTGAGTACGCCGAGTACATTCAGCACAACGGAGCACCGAAAAACAAAAGTAAAAATATAAAATTCAGCAAGTTATAAATATTTTCTGCGCGATATCACGCAATTCGATTACCTGAACTAGTCTCACATCAGGAATTTGAGTGGTCTGTATCGTTCATTCACGTGCATAGAAATGCGCGATATGAGCGTGTAATGACGGTTTGCCATCGTCAACAGATGCCCGGAAACTGGACCCAACAGAAAACGGATAAGGGCTGCACGATGGCCAACTCAAAACAGTCAGCAAAACGCCGCTTAACGATGGCGGAACGTGCTCAGCAACTGATGCTGGTCCACTTTCCCACCATTCCCGATGCGTTGAAATGGACACGAAAAACCCACGACGGCTTTAGCACGATTCCTCGAACCCTGCCCATTGCCATGCAGATTATTGACGCCGATTCGAAGGGGCAGCCTGCCGGGCACGTGCTGTTTTGTCTATGGGCGCGTATGCCCGATCATTCGGTCATAACGATCGAGAACCCAAGCACGTTTGCGGCTGAAGCCGGATTTCTCGGGGGGCGGGCCGTGGACACCTGGCGTCGCCGGATGAAGAAGCTCCGGGAGCTGAACTTCATCATGACCAAGCCAGGCGCATCCGGCGAATTTCACTACGTGATGCTCACCAATCCTAATGCTGCGGTCGAGTGGATGCGCAATCACGGCAAGGTTCAGGATGGCCTGTATAGCCGCTTCATGGAGCGACTTCCGGAGATCGGTGCCTATGGCGACATAGAAGCGCTCCACGC
Source organism: Pseudomonas rosaeacicularis (assembly GCF_057128745.1). Lineage (NCBI taxonomy): Bacteria > Pseudomonadati > Pseudomonadota > Gammaproteobacteria > Pseudomonadales > Pseudomonadaceae > Pseudomonas > Pseudomonas rosaeacicularis. The sequence continues at coordinate 161,705 of NZ_JBSKHT010000015.1, read as the reverse complement.
CTATTGGGCCGCGCTCAAAGAAGCAGAGAAGGCGGCTGTGGCTGCTGAAGTTGCTAAGCAGGCATCGAGCCCCTCCGTATTGGACGAGCCGGCCGCAGCTCCACCCACCAAACCCAAGCGGATCAGGAGGACGAATGCTAATGCTTAGGAGAGTACGGGGCGCCGAGTGCCAATCCACCCACCTCGGCGCCCTCAAAAATAAAGCCCTGGACAGCTGAGGGTCGAGTCTTGACTGGTCAGGGCTGTGGTGGTGCAACGCTTAGCTGATCGATACAACCTAGAGGAGGCCAAAAATGCAATTACTGAGGAGAAGAGTCGCGGGCGTCGAGTGCCAATCCACCCACCTCGGCGCCCTCAAAAATAAAGCCCTGAACCAGCTGAGGGTCGAGTCTTGACTGGTCAGGGCTGTGGTGGCGCAAGGTTAGGGGTGCTAGACCTCGCAAGGAGTCTAGCACCCCTTTATCTCTTTACGGCAGGGGTGCAGTGGTCAACTAATCTCAGACACTGCTTTAAGTTTTTCATCGGCCACAGCGGGCGTCAGCCCGCTGTTTGTTGATGGGGGTATCTGGAAGCGTCTGGCTGGAAGCGAGCCGGTCGGGGCTAATGCCCATCGGGTCCATCAAACGACTGCTCTGCCAAGCTCTTCACCTCTGCGGCTCGGAAGCTTCTCGGTATCGATGCGTTTCCGACACGAAATCGATAAATGACACTGCTGCGGCAACCGCAAGCCGAGCATGCCTGGGCTGCAGCCCGCGATGTTGGCCGTCCTTGCCATGTCCGGTACCGTACAAACCTCTCAACTGCGTGAGATTGCTGGTCAACTGAGTGAGGTTGCGGAGGATATTCTTGATGTTTTCAGCGCCCTTAGCTGATTCACTGACTCCGTCGGGAACCAACTGCAATGCTTTGGTAACCTTCTTTGTCAGATTGCCTAGGTCATCGGCCTTGGAGAACGGAATTTCTCGTTTCGTGAGAATGGACTTGCAGCAGCTTTCCACCAGTTCTTTGGCTGTCCCGATCGCCAATTCGGGGTCCGAATCGACTGCATATTCCAGACGTTCAATTTGCTTCGCCATCCATCCGGCGCTCAGCGCCTCTACAACAACTCTCGCTCGCATGACCGACCTGTTTGCGTTCGCTTCTGTCGAAGCGCTGCTTATCAACCGGTAGGAAAAGCGCGGGCGGCCGGCGATTTGCTGTTCCTGGTACAACTCCCAGCCCGCGTTCTGGAGTTGATCGTTGAAATGCTCAACGAGCTTAATCGCTTCTTCTCGCTGGGGGCGAACTACAGGGTGCACCGTTTCGCAGAGAAACCGAAGAAATGCCTCAGCGCTCCCATCGAAGAGGTTGAATCGGGAGTCGCTGAAGACCCAGTCATCCTCCCAGTCATCGTTGTTGTAGCGGTGTTGCCAAATGTCGCCGACGGCGTCTTTGTAGCGATTGTCCGTGGAAGGAAGGGTTTCGAGCTCATACAGGCGACTCAGAAACTCAACATCATTGAGCTCCCCATACCACTTTACGTTCTCTAGACGTAGCCCATCCGTGATGTTTTGTCGCACCGATTTCGGTAGGTTGGAAGACTTCCCGGAACGCCAATCCACCTGATACTCACGTGCAGGCACGATCAGCGCCGAGTACGCGTCGCTTTGCTCGTGCTCAGTTACCGTCCTTAGCGCGGTTGTGATCCTTTCCTGGAGCTGGACCCGTTTGACCCCGAGCTTGGCGTACTCCAAAGCAGGAATGATGAAGTGGATTTCCCAATAGTTGGTGCCGCCATTCCAGTTATCGTTGACTGTCAGTTCCGCATTCGCAGGATGACCGCGGACTACCTCCGCCGCCTCATCAGCACCCTCTGCGCGGAGAACCGCGTATACCGTCGCCAAAAGCGGCTCAATTTCGGTTTGCTCCATACGGCCCCCCAATCCAGATAACTGAGAGTCATCGTAGCTAGCAGGAAGGGCCATCTGCTATCAAAAAATAGATAGGTCGGTGAAAAGCTAAACCCGAGGCATGCCCGGCAACCAGGGGCATTCGCATACCTTTCATTTTTCAGCCCTTTCCCTACTGGTGGTCCTTATTCGCTGAACCTGCAAGCGTGCCTTTCGCTTCAGCTAACCCCGCTTACGAGATGTAGACCCTGAGGAACCGACTTTTTCATCATAATTGGTCAAAAGCTGCCCGTGCTTCTTGGTTATCCAAGCCGCAACATGTTGGATGATTTTGTCGGATGACAAACTCTCACAGTGGCAGGTACGCTCGGCGCTCTTCCCTAGGACAACTGGTATCGCCCATGCGAAACGCGCGGACTATCCAGTCAAAGCAGGAGCGCTTAGCCGTATCGACGGCTGTTGTCTCAGGGGCCGGGGGCCCCGGAGGATTACTGTGCGATCCGTATGGCTCCTGCGGAATACTTCAGTTTGAGCAGACTGTCGATTTTAGAAACGTATTTTTCGGGGGCCATGCCACAAGGCTCATCTCGAAGGCGGTGCACAGCGAGCACTGTTTCAGCGCGGATTTTTTCGCTGCTAGTTAGCTGAATGGTCATCTCAAGATTGGCGGGATCGAGAAATTCATTTATCAACCTGTCCTGGGACTGCAGTTCCCTCTCGATTACCTTCAGTTCCGCTAGCTGGTTGAATACTGCCTCAGCCTGGTCAACCTCAGCATTATTCAAACGAGCTTTAGAAGGGATTGCCTCAAGATCCCGCCGAAAATCGAGCAGGCGCTCCTGATACCGCAGCTGCTCCAACTGCAGCCAAACCCCTAAGCCCTTGAGTTTTCCAAAAGAATGAGGGTACCAGCGTCGCTCGTCATACAAATTTCCCTTCTCATCTTTCCCTTTCTTGGTGATCTGGTAATCCCAAAGAACTTCGAGCGCGCCGCTTTTCCATCGATCGTGCAGGATTTCTCCTAGACGGTTGGGAAAAGTTTGCATGACTCGGTTTATTCGATCTTGCAGCGCCCGATGGTTAATGTTCGCAGACCTAACCCGTTGGATGAACGCATCCCGCTGAGTAAGCAATTGCTCCACTTTATGGCGCCGGATACTTCGCTGCTCGGTGGCATTCAGCTGCTTAAATGCGCCCTTTACCTCCGCATCATCTAGCCCCAAATGGTTGAAAGCACAACAGTTTCCGATGAGTACCTTCGAGCTATCTCTTAGCTCAACGACATAACCGTGTTGATGTAGCTGAGAACAGCGCTTCCCTTTTTTTTGATATTGGCAGCTGGCTTCGAGCTGAATCAATCGATAGCGGCGCAGTGGATGGCTGTACTGCTCCTTGCATAGCGTGACGCTAGCGGAAATATCGAAGAGGGACAGGAGATCGGCAAGCGATCTAATTTCGACGATGCCATGGGAAAGAGCCATTCAGTCCTCATTAGTGCACACTTGGTAGAAGACTGTATATTACCTCAGTGATTGCAGATTGGCATCACTAAAGGCGAGTCATCGATGGACTATGGAGCTATGCAAGCAACCTTAGGTAAAGGAGCTATATGAGCCGCTTAACAGATGGGATGGAAGATGCGCGCATAGTGGTCAAACTGGCTAAGACGTTTACGATCAAGGCTTCAAAGCGCGCCCTTACCAGAGTACTGCTCATGACCACTGTGGGCATCGTGATATTAGGTAGCTACCTCGGCTACCTAACATATTTGCTAGGCGAATACCGGCACAGTTCAGACGAACATAACGCAACGTACGGTTATCTAGTCGCCGAGAATCAAGACAAGCGCACGATTGACTACATCGAACTCTGTATCGAGGCTACAAGAGATACTGACGCCAACCGCGATTACTACTGCAGTACGGCGTTGGATCTCTATAAGACTACCTTCAAGGACATGCCCGAAGGCACAGACGAAAATATCCAAAAGGCAGCGTTCGGTGCAATGAAGGCAGACGTCGCGGCTAGAATTCGCTCCATGGCTTTAGAACGTACCGTAGGCCAAACACCAGCTATGGATAGCGTGCTCAAATTCCTGCTGAGCATTGCAGGGATTGTGATCGCCGTTCTGGTAGCCGCAATCGGCATGACCGTGACTATAGTTTGGACGTGGCGTATTTCAAAAGCGCTGCTTGCCCCAGCCCAAGATACCCACCCGCCCGCATCACCTTAGAAAGGCCACCCAGGAATCACCATCGGCTTTTGAGCACGAGCTTACAGCTGGGCTAAAAGATCGGCGTGGCACAGGCTCGATGAGTGTCAGCAGGAAATTGTTCTCACTTCGGTTTTTTGGGCTTGGTAGGTGCCACGGTATCCATGTACTCAAAGAACGCGTTCCCTTGCTCCTCCGCATTCAGTTTGGTGACCGGAGCCCGAGGCCGTGGTTTGGCTCCCTGATGCGCGTCCACGCTGACTGCTTCTATCTCCTTCATCGCTGACCGCTCGCTTTCGGTCAGCGATGATTTAAAGACTTTGGCAATGACTTGATCGTGACGATTGTCACCAGTGAATTTCACTACGTTCGATTTGATCTCAATAGGTAAATCGAACGGGCACTGCAGATCCAGGTGTTTTTTCGTTTTACGACTGCTTAGCTCCAGGGACTGGAGTGTTTCGACCTCAATGGCGCTCACTGTGTAAGCCGCAGAACGGTATGCTCGTTTGAGGTCGAGAAGGTTTGCAGATTGTCGCCCAGCGTTGCGGCACTCAACGTATGCAAGTGCCAACAGCTGCACCGCTAGCCGCTTGATACCAAACGTACAACGGTACAACTCGGCGGCCAACTCACCTACATCGGCTTCTACGTATCCGTTGCTCACCCTGAGGCATTCAGCAACATAATTGTGCCAATCCGCACTCTCGGGCTCATCCGGCAACATGATCCGGGGGTTCGCAAGCAGGCGATGCTTATCCTCACTGTTCCTACGAAACAGCTTGTGACCCAAACTATAATTGGACACATAGATCATCGGGACGCCAATCCCGGCCATGGTCAACAGAATCTCAGTCACCATCGACGCCCCCGGGCCAGTGTTGATGTGTTGAGTTTCATCGAGCATTAGTAACGCAACGCCGTCTCTATTCGCCCTGCGACGGCTTGCCTCAAGCAACTGTGCGACAGTGAACCGTCCTGGCGGCGTATCGATACCAAAGAGGAAATCGACGAGTAAACCCTTTCCATTTGCCTTGCCTCGCCCGCTTGCATACCAGTGCGACACTAATGTTACGGAGCCTTCGAAAAAGTGCCATGAAAACTCTGCTGGCTGGGGCATAACTTTCTGAAGTGCAACAATGGTCTGGCTTTTTCCAACCCCTGCAAGCCCTGTGAGGCAAATCGGAGAGACCTCTACCTTGGGAGGGTTCATGATTCTCGAATTGTACTCAGGCTGGGTCGTGAATAGGTGCCGGCTGTGCACTGATGCTCTGCCAACCATTTCTCTGATAAAGGTCAGCGAAAACTCATTCGGGATGAAAATTTGTTTGAGGGTTGTTGTTAGCTGTTCAGAAGCAATCGCTGCATCCAAAGAATCCAGTGACGCTGCAGGCTCAGGCCTAACGGTAATCTTGGCGCGGAGATGCTCGACGTCCATAGATTCACTGAACCGGTTATAGATCACGTTGTTCATTTGCCTTTACCCATGACCTTGGCGTAGGCAGCTTTATCTCGCCGCGTAGCTTCGTTTTTCGGAGGTCGACCCTTTTTTCGCTTGCCACCGGACCAATCCCCTCCCGTTTCCTGTTTGTTCCTATCCCTGAAATGCTGTAGGGCTGCGGGGCTTTCGTCTTTATGTGCGGCATTGGCTTCGCGTCTCAATCGATCAATTTCCTGGAGATCTTTAAGAGATATGTCGATAGAGCCATCCAGAGTTCGTTGGGAAACTACAAAATCCAGCTCATAGAGCTCGCCGTGTACCTCAATCCATATGTGCCTGACGCACATAACGAGGGTATGGACGGTTGTGGATATCACGCCATTTTTCGCTACGCGATCAAATACGCCAGTGGCTACAAGTGCAGGCGATCTGTATTTGCGACCGTAAAAATACACAGCATCGTTTCGAATTACTGCAGGCCGCTCTGCTAAAAATTCTCTGACCGCCGTGCCCGCCGGCATACTGATAGCCGAATTTCGACCTCGGCTATCCCAGTAGTTAAAAATCGATAAGGGAGAGGGCTGAACCCCTGCCAGAATCAACTCTTCGTCCAAACGGCGGCTGGCATTGGAAGTATGGTTGTCAGCAAGCACCCGAAGAATTTCACGCTTGGCCATCTGCACGAAATTCAGTCCGCTATGAAAGTAAGTCGGCTGATCCAGTGTCTTCTTATCACGTGGATGGGACGACTCCACGGAAGCCTTCGACTGTCCCTGATAAACGGGCGTATTTTCAAACGAACCGAGCCAGTTGATCTCAGATTTTCCGCCGTACGTGCCACCGGGACCACGATCAAAAACGACTCCGCCTGAAAGGCCCTCGCTTGGCCATTCTTCAGGACTGATGGATAGTCCGAAGAGCTCACAGAACTTGACCTTGTTGGAGGCCATCGAGTAAAGACACATCCTGTATGCGTCCATATTTTCCTTGCCTTCAGCAAAGCCGATGCCTACCACCAGTCCTGAAAGGCCGCACACCGCACGAACCACACAGAAGCTATCAACCGCGCTCCCTTCTGACACACCCGATAGTTTCTCCGAAATGTAGTAGCCATCGAACTCGACGCGCTGGTTTACGTTGATCAACCGTTCGGCAAAGCTTCCCTGATCGCCAGAAATAGCCCGCGTCTTGTGCTCACCTCTGACCCCAACAGACCGTTGTTTCGGGCTGACCGATTGTTCTACGTGGTACCTGACTTGAGCTAAGGTGGGAAAAGGGTCGCCATTGGGATGAAAGTACTGGAACTTGCCTTTTATCTTTTTGGAGACACAGCCAAATTTGTTTGTGAGAATCGCCCCATATATCACTTCGGCGGTCTCGTAAGGAGACCTGTATGCGATGTACCCCGAAAGAATCTTTGCCTTCATGGCTTGATCACATCGATATCCGAAGTTCTTACCCTTTGGCGACGGCCGGCCAAGCCGGTGGACGTATGAAGGATCATCACGATTCCAGCCGCCTATACGATGAAGTGGCGGCATCAATGCCCACTTATCGTGACCGAATAAGATGTATGTGTAGAACCAGAGCCGCAGACGCGAAGCGTTTTGTTTGGGGTTATGATTTTTCGCGTGCGCGTTGATTACGGCGTCCGGGTTCTTACTGGCAAGAACCTCAGGGAGTCTCAGAATCAGATCGGAAATCGCGGCGAACCGACGATTCACCTTTTGGTCATAGCTCTCTTTAGCCGACACCCGGCGGCTCTCTCGGTCTTCTACGGAGATGCCGTTCACCTGTTCAAGCCATGGGGCAAATTTATCGGCTGTACTGTCCTCAAGTATCAGTCCGGCTTCCAGCGCTTCCTCGAACTCACTTCTCGTCAACGCGATCAGCTGAGATTTGAGATCCTTGCCCTTGCCGGCGAATTCGACCAGCCGTACTCGATTGTTGCTGCCATCGCTTTGTAGGAAGTAATAGTCCTTACCTTTCTCAAGGCACTTAAAACCCTCAGGCGCGATCAATGTCGCGCCCGTCATCATGATTTTTGCTCCTGGAACAACGCACCGAACACATTTAGCAGGTCGCCAGCATCTGTAGATAAGGGACGGTCAATGAGAATGGGCTTGAAGAAGTCGACGGCCAGCTTGCGCTCCCAAATATCTTGATAAATTTTCGCGATAAACTGATCGCGAGCGCCATGGCGACTCGCATATCTCTCCGCGACGTAAGCTAAGGGGGCACCGCCGTTGACAGCTTCAACAAGCTCGCCACTGAAATCGTCAAGCAGTCCGCAGTCAAGCGTCAGCGGAAGCCGGTGGCTCATGAAAAGTAGGTCCAAGTTAGCAATAACCGCTGACGGAAGCTCATCCAGAGAAACTTGAACTGTTCGAATGCCAGCGCTGGCGTAATAGCCATTCTCCAACTGGACCCGAAGCATTGCGTGAGTCCGATCTTTTTTCTGCTGTACTGGTGTTTTCGCGCTGGAATTTCTGCGCTCCTTAAACGCCTCTTTACGGTCCTTTACTGTCCAGTTGACGGCGTATGGCATGCCTGCATCACCCGTCAGGTAAAGCAACAAGTCGCCTTGATAGGGGAAGGGCATTTTTACCCGACGCCCATCAGACATGTCGACGGCAATTTCGTAGTGTTTGAAGCCGATCTCCTTCGCGATCTCTACCGTCCCCCTCAACGGAGTGGAGAATGTGCCTTTAGTCAGTGGGTGACCACGCAGAGGATGCGGCGCAGGGTGCTGCCACAACATTTTTTGCTCGTGGAGATCGAGCAAGTCGGGATGATAAAGAGCCAGCTGTGTAAACACCTTCTCAGGGGTCGATAACGCATGCACCTGGCGGCAGAGCTTGCGGCTGAAGAGTCGGCTAATACGTGAATTCTTCGGAGCTTCGCGTGGCACGGCCAATGTTGAAGGAACGTACGTATCTCCCCACTCAAACCAACGCTGACGGTTGATGATGAGGTCAAATTTCTGTTGCGGTGTCATGTGAGCAGTCCAATCTTAGGAGTCGTTACGAAGTCATCGGACTGGGGATAAAATCAATGACTTACGTGGACCCCTTGCCATTCGGGCAGGTTCATAAGCGCAGCGTTGTGGATAACGTGCGGTTTCTTGTGGATGAACGAAGCCGTGCGAGACTTGACGTCTCACAACTAGAAATAGAGAATGGAGTGGTCAGGCTCTCAAATCTGACTTATCCACAGGGGCTCAAGGTTGCACTTGAGCCCCTGCCTCATTACTGGCTTGTGCTTTCTATATTATTGATAAGCCATCTTTATTCCTTATTCCGTGGCAATGCGTCGAATGAGCTGCCTGCACGCACCGAGAGTTTTATCTGGGCGCTTTTTTAAGCGAAACATATTAGCGCCAGCAAGTGCGGCGTGACAACCATTAGCGCTCAGGCTCTCTCAGTCTCCTCTTTAAGCTGTCGAATACACACTCTCGCGGAAATTGCAAACGTTACGATAGAGCATATTTGGCCTAACCTTTGCACGATTACTCTAGAGTAACTTTTCCTGAACTTTTTGCGAAATGAATCGGTTATAACCAAAGGTAGGCATAGCAACTTATTGAAGTTTAACGCATGCAAAATGTTAGCTACTATCAGTGTCTACCCTGTGGGTCGAAGCGATGGTTATGCCTTGTGGAACAGATCCCAATGCGACTCTTTTCTGGCTAAAGGACGAGACCTTTTATAGCCTCTGTAGCCGTCAGCATGCCTTTTTAGGCCACATAGACACCGGTACCACATTGGCTTGGCTCTACGGCTCAAGCCGATGTGCGATCACTCATGATTTCCCTGGAAATCTGATAGCTCTGAAAGACCACCTTAGGTCCTGCTGGGGGGATCCACCCTCCATCATCCATGAGCACACGATACTTCCGCTGTTTCGTCCCTTTCAGTCACATGCCCGGATCCAGGCTGTCGTGGAGGCAATGGAAAGCCCATCGATTGGGTCCATCAAATTTCAGCTTGGATTGCTGACTGGTCGATTTGGAGCAGAGCACCCCTTGAAAGCGTGCACTTCGTGCATGGCAGAAGATCGGATTGCACACGGAGTTGCGTACTGGCATCTATCCCACCAGTTCCCGGGGGTTATTCTGTGCCCCGCCCACGGCTTACTGCTGAGTGAAAGCGCGTTGAATCGTCAGTGGTCAGGGCGATTCAGATGGGTACTTCCTGATGAAGAGTGGCTGCAGCCGAGCAAATCTCCAGTGCCTACAAACCGCGTAATCGCTCACTTTGGCTCAGCGGTATTAGAGCTTGTAGCTTTCGGGCGATCTGTCCAATTCGATCCCTCCACTATGTGTGGTGTTTACAGGACCGCGCTTAGCCAGCTAGGGACTTCCCGCACAGGACAAAGAGACGCTGCTGCATCTTTCGTAGAGCATACTTCTCGACTGCAAATTTATCCGCCACTCACCTCTCTTCCCACCACATTCACTAACGCAGCCGCCTTCATTGCTCAGATGACGCGAAAGCCTCGTGGTCACCAGCACCCTTTGAAGCACTTAACATTCATTACTTGGCTGTTCGGCCACCTCGAAAGGTTCATCCAAGCTTATGAGTGTGTGGCTAATCAACCTACGGAGCCGGACAGGTCTGTAGCCCAAAGGAATGACAGCACCTCCTCGATTTTGGATTCGAAGTGGGTCCCGCCCGCTAATCAGTACATCAATCGTAAGCCGAAGAAGCTTAAGCCCCCCATTCGAGACACCATTATTAAACTGTTGCGCGACGGCGAGCATAAGGAGCCGATCTGCTCGCGATTTAATGTCACCATCTGTACTGTCAACCGCATCCTTCGTTCGGAACCTGGGCTACTGGAGTTGTGGGCTCAGAAACAAAGAGATTTCAAGATCGCGGCACACCGCACAGAATGGACCCGTGCCGCTGCAGAAAATCCTGAACTCTGCACGAAGAAATTAAGGGAAATGTCTCCAAAAACTTACGCTTGGTTATATCGAAATGATCGGGCTTGGTTCATTAGCCAAAAAGAGAGACTACCGAGCGGACGTTGCGGCAACAGCTCAAATGTAGATTGGGACCAGCGTGATCGCTTACTTCTTACTCTAGTTGAATCCAAACTAGTTGCTGCATATGGAACTATCGAAAACTCAAATATAAAAAGGCGAGATATCTATAAGCTGGTGCCTTCATTATTCCGTTCGCTCGAGACGTATGAGCACTATCCACGGACGCGAGCCTTGGTGGCAAAAATCGCCTCCGGCCCTTCATGATGGCACCGATTACTCAAGGCGTTCGGCAAGCGTGCTATCGCACAGTGCGGCGAAATATTGCTTTCGGGTTTAGGCGGGGAGATGCCGCCAACTGCTTAGGGGCGCTCCTACGTGACCAGGCAGCACAGTTCTACGGAGCTATTCGAAGCCCTTACTGGGCGTAGAGATGCTTGAACACTCAAGCACTAAAAATGTAGAGAAATCCTATGCTGAAGCCTAAACAACATGTCCTTTTTCTAGACTTTGACGGCGTACTCCACCCTGACGCTGTGTACCTCTCACGCCATGGACCAACCCTTCGCACTGAGGGTCAACTGTTTATGTGGGCACCTAACCTAGAGAGGATTCTGGAACAGTTTCCGACCGTCTCGCTGGTTTTGAGCACCAGCTGGGTACGGCACCTCGGCTTTAAGCGAGCAACGAAATATCTTCCCGCTTCTCTGAGCTCGCGCGTGGTTGGGGCTACCTGGCACAGCACCATGGCAAAAGAATGGGCTGATGATGATAAATGGGACGGTCGGACCAGGTATGACCAAATCAGCCGTTATGCATCACGATCTAACCTGACCAGGTGGATTTCGGTGGATGATGATCCAGAAGGTTGGTCACAAGCAGCCAGAGAACGTCTTGTCGTCTGCGATTCGATGAGGGGGCTCGGAGAGCTCGCAACCTTATGCATGCTTGAAGAGCGATTGACGGAAATGGTAGCTGGAACGTAAACGAATGAGCTGGCAGCTAAGGTACGAAATCACATACTTTGGACGCTTAAATCGCTTGCTAGGTACAGGAAATTAGACGTTATGCTTATTCGAAGTATGTCGGATGCTGCCGTTGGTGAGGCTATTGGGCACCGGCTGCAGGAATTAAGGTTACATCGAAATATGAGCTTTCTTGAGTTGAGCACTGAAACAGGTATTTCACGACAAACGCTCCACTCCTTGCTGCACCAAGGCAAAGGCACCTTAGCCACGGTAATAGCTGTGATGCGAGCACTGGATGACTTGGAGAGCTTGGCGTCTTTGGTTGCAGCGGTGCCATTGAGTCCTGTTCAGCTACTAAAGCTTCAAGGTGAGCAACGTAAGCGAGCAACTGGTGCTCGAAAGAAAACTCATCACCAGCCCAAAACATCTATTTCACCAGAAGACCTCGATTGGTAGCCAAGTTCCTAGGAAGATATGCGGCGGTGTTGCTGATGAATGTTGCCGTATAGGCTTGCCAATGGACAGCTATCGGCTAAAAGCCGCCGGTTAGAACGGGTTCGTATATCATCGGCACAGCCGCCTTCTTGACTCTCGCCGCCGGCAACCCAGCAAAGGCAGTTGGAGTCACTTTTCAAAACAAGTAGGCTCAGACAACAAGCATTTACCTACCCGCCTGCATTTTGGAGTCCTCATGGATGACAGCTATGAAATCGGCCACAGATTGATTGTTGTGGTCCCCGATAAAACCGCCGAAGCAATGCGCCAAGCGCAGACGGTACCAACAGCGCCTGAAGAAACTTTCGCAACAAAAATTGCGAGATCCGTATTCTCTATGTACGCGGAACCATTCGCTATCACTCTTGGCAAACAAGCGGTAGTACTCATAAAAACGATCATGGAGGCGCTGGATAAAGGCGCTGATCTCACCACGCTAAGCTATTCGGAAACTAAAAAGCTGAAACTCATCTTCCCGCCAGGACACCCTCGAGAAAATGTTGTTTACGCCCAGCACCCTGCAAACCCATCGGTTTACTACACCGCGAGTTCGTTCCATCGTCAGGCGTTCGAGCATAAGTTCGCGGAAGTTGTAACCCTCCTATCGAGCCTCGGAGCAAATGAGATCATGGTTGAACATGTCAGCGGGTGGGATCAGGATTTTTCAGCAGGCCTTGGTATAACAACCCCGTCTCAAGAATCTGCTTCGGTAGGTGCCGGAAAAAACGGCGCTGAAAGCTCTTCAGTACTATTTGATGCAAAACTGGAAGGACATGACACCCCGTCAATCCCGGAGAATCTTACCTGGTACCCTCATGAAGCGCTTTGGCAAGCAGTTGCTACCGCTCGGGTAAACAATGGGCTAAAGAATTTCAATCTGTCACTCACGTACTCCGATGATTACGGTTTGAATGCTGGTTTCAAAGCCACCATCAAGGGGACAGGATTGGATCTGGGAGGCAAATTCGAAGAGCACCAATCTACCGTTTGGAAGATAACGGGTAGCTTCGGTCCTGCGAGCGTGTAGAGAGGGCTAGACGTCTGACTCGATGTGCAAGTAAACGCATCTATCGTTTTTTTTTAATCGGCTGGAGCGCTGCTCTTGGCCGATTACAACCCCTAGCGACAAGCAACTATTGGCCGATTTCTGCCTGTCGCCACCGTCAGCTAAGGGTCGACAGCCGTCTATCGCGACAGGCGACACGCCCCTTAGGAGATGGCATTAGTCATTCGCGGAGGGACAACGGGCGGATCTAGAAACCATGGGCCATTCCGCTCGAGTACTGGGAAGAAGCTCAACTACTCTCGTCCATTTTTCCAAGTCGTGCCAGCACATCGTCCCTTGTGGAAGGTGGGTATATCCAATTTTTGTATTTTGAGTTGTATTCTCCCCCGAGTTGGTTTCGCCAGAGTTTGAGTAATTCCGCAACCTGGGGATTGAATGACCAAGAGCGCACGGCAATCGAACCGCTAGGCAGCGTTCTAGCGGACACCCGCATTCCCATGATGACGAAACGATGCTCAGACAGCTTCGGGGTCGGCTCAAGGACTGATAGTGCCGCCGTAGGTGAGCCTACCTGCCATGTTTGGATAGGCGGTAATTCATTTGCCGGGGATTGGGGGTACAGCCAGGTTTTGTGCTCGATACGCTGAAGTATGTAGCATTTCACGGACTCTGACGGGATGGCGTGTGCGCTGTGCAGCAACTCGCGTAGATCCAGTTCAATTGTCGTAATGCCGGCTTTTTTTATCAGCAGCCATTTTTCTTCCTCGACGAATGAGGTCACGGCAACTTCGATGAATAGCTGTGTGCCGTCTTTGAGATGGGCCACAAGATCAGGTTGAAAGCCTGGCTGCGGCACCTCCGCTTCAACCCTTTCAAAATCCCACCAGCTGCTGGTGTCTTCACTTGTGGGGTAAACGCCAGGCATCGGTGGCAGTTGCAGTCCGAGGGCATCTCGAATCACCTCCTTGGCGTAGAGGTGCAGCAGGGTTTCACGCTGAATGAAGCAACTCGCCTTAAAGGAATAGTGGGCGAAGTGGTGTTCGCGAATCAGTCCCTTACGAGCGATAACTTGCTCGCCGCAGCTAACGCAGGTGCAATCACAAGCAAGACCTCGCGAGGCTTTTCCGATGTCAATCAGGCGGGCGCTCTGGTCAATGGCAACAAACATGGTCATGGTGGACTCCGCTGGTATAAAGACGGCTCCAAGAGTCCTGATTTCTGCAGGGTAAAACGTCCCCCTAACCCTATATAAAGGGTTGCATGGGGTATGGATAGGATCGAGAGCCTTGTATTTTGGGCGTGAGGAGCTGGTGTGCAGGAAGTGATGCGTTGCCTTCAAACAGAGCTGAATGATTCGCCTGCCGATATCAAGGCACATAGAATTCTTCAGTTCATGGTGCAAGCTAAGCTCGCTGCGCTTGAGCAGGGTAGGAGTGAGCAGCAGGTGTTCTCTCGCCAAGGGTTGCTACTACACGTAGAAGGCGAGCTGAAGGGGCAAACGTTGACCCCGGCCACCTGGCTTCAGGCGGGTTTGTTGGAGCGGTTTTTGGCATCGCGTGAGGCTGCCCTTGTGACCCGTCTGCGGCAGTTAGGCTTAGAGCAGATGCCGATTATCCGTACCAATGAGGGTAAAGGTGGAAAAGGTATTGAGCGATCTTATTGGCTAGACGTTGAGCCATTGCCGGATGAAGGGGGAGATGGGAAAACTACATTGCCCTCTGCCTGCATCGAGTATCAGCGAACTCAGCCCGGCGTGGTAAAACCCTCTTGGCTCATTCGGCAAATCTTTCGCGACGGTGAGCTGAAAAACCGGAGTTGGCGAGGCGCGGTATTGTTGACAGTGATTTTGCTCGGCGTCGCAGTATCGGCGATATGGTTTTTTGCGGGTATGTGGGGAGTGTCGAATATCGACCAAGCCCTGACGTTACGGCAGATAGGAGGTACAGCATTCTTCGGGCTCTGCCTTTGGCTTATCTGGACTAGTTTCTACCGCCCTTGGATACGATTGGTCGATGACAGGGTTGTAAAGGCGCCTGCTGCCCTGCTGTCTTTCTGGGAAGACTCCGCCGAGCTAGAAATGCACCGAGACAGCAAAAAGCATCAATGGACGCGTTTTGTACGTTTCAGTGGAGACTGTCCGCTGTGCAGCGGTAAAGTTCTGCTAATGCCAGGCAAACCCGAGCAAAAGGTCCCCCTGGTAGGTCGTTGCAGTGAAAGCCCGTACGTACATGTATACAGCTTTGATCGTGCACGGCTAATGGGCGTCTATCTCGGACCGCGCGAAGACTGATCGATTCGGGCATTAGAGCCTCGCAATGCGCCTATGCAGGAACCTCTGCCCGCCACTATGGGCTCTTCTGGGTCGACTTCAGATTTATGGAAGGACAAGCATGAGCCTCGTGGATACCCAAACCTCGCATTGAATGGTGTTATGAATCGACAATGGCTCCAATCGGCCAGAAGCAGCCAGTCAGTTCGACCGCTAACCGCGCCGGCCACCTGTGTGGGTGGTGGTGTCTACATGGCTCGCCTCGTTGCCGAGAAACACGATCTGGCAATGGAGCAGCTAAGGAGACATTGCCTAGTTGCTGGAAAGAGCTGGACGCGCAACGCGAGCTAATCCCTCTCCACCTACTCATCTATCGCTGGGCAAGGAGTGAATAGCTTCGCCTCAGCCGAAGGTAAACGAAACGGGCTGCCGTTAAAGGACTGCCGCGTTTTGCCGATCGAGATTTACGTTGAATTGTAAATGCGCCGTACAAGCGCTGAGTACCTGTGGCTTCCCGACGTCCGAAAAAAAACGCCAAATGCCGCCTGGTCATAAATTTTGTGTGGTCTAGCGCAGGTGATACCGGAGACCGAGTACCAATCTCCTTGAGTCAACAGACATTGGGATATGGGGTGATGTGGAGAGGAGGAGCGCTGTGGCATTACCTGCGCACTGGCTGAGAATAGTTTTTTAATCGGCATGGAGCGTACGGTCCCTTTCCTCTTGAGCAGCCCAAAAATTCGCGGCAGCGAGCAGCCAAAGAAACGCCATCAGAATCATAAGGTTGAATGAAACTTGAAACTGAGTGTTGGCAAAGTTTCACCCTGGATGCACAATCAGCACCCGCCTATAGTTTGAAGGATCAATGAAATGGCAGAGCCGCGTGCATTCATCAGTTTTGATGTTGATCATAACAGCGACGAAAAAGTATTGTTCGCCGGCCAAGCGTGGCACTCCAAGACCCCATTCGCTCACGAGGATTGGTCTGCGAAAAGCCCGATGCCCCAGTCCCAGTGGGAAGCAATGGTTAAGGAGAAAATTAATAAGACGCACCTGCTGATAGTACTAGTCGGAAAGCATATGGCGACCGCTACAGGTGTTGTTAAAGAAATTGAGATGGCCCGCTCACAAAATGTTCCATACTTTGGGGTATATGTGGCTGGTGCAGATTCCACTAGTACCTTGCCAACTGGTCTTAATAGGAATCGCGTAATTAGCTGGACTTGGGAAGGGATTGCAAACGCTGTGACACAGATGATGGGAGAGGGGAAGAATGCAGAGAAAAAATTATGAAGAAGGCGCTCGTGGTTGGTATCAATTACTATGAGAATCTGAAGAAGTTGCATGGTTGTGTGAATGATGCATATAAAGTCAATCAAGTCCTTGAACGTCACATGAACGGCGAGTTGAATTTTGACGTAAAGCATATTACTGCCATAGACTCAGATACTGCAATTTCACGCAAGCAGCTGAAGAACTATATTGAGATGCTGTTTGAGGACGATTCTCAAATTGCACTATTTTACTTTGCGGGTCACGGCTTTATAGAGGACTCTGCTGGTTACCTGATAACCTCTGAATGCCAAGATGGGGACGATGGACTGCCTCTACAGGACGTTCTTGACCTAGCAAATGCATCCAAGGCGAAAAATAAGATTATCATCTTGGATAGCTGTCATTCGGGTGTTGCAGGCAACAACAAATCGCTCGGAGACAAGGCAATATTAACCGAGGGGATGACCATTCTAACGGCATCTACGAAGGACCAATATGCGGAAGAGTCGGCGGGGTCCGGCGTATTCACTTCTTTGTTGGTTGACGCTTTAAATGGAGGGGCTGCGAATCTCCTTGGTGATATCACCCCTGGTAGTATTTATGCACACATAGATCAGTCGCTCAGCCTCTGGGAGCAACGTCCTGTTTTTAAAACTAATGTGAAGGCCTTCACCTCGCTGCGCAAAGTCTCACCACCGATTCAGCTTTATGAGCTAAGGCAACTTACTCAGCTTTTCGAAACAGCAAACACCGAATTGGCTCTCGATCCAAGCTTTGAGCCCCAACCGCCGGCTCCTAATCATGGAATCGAACCTGATCCTGATAATACGCGAAAGTTTGCTGTCCTGCAAAAACTGAATCGCTTGAACTTAGTTAGACCTGTGGGGGAAGAGCATATGTACTTCGCGGCGATGAACTCCAAGTCATGCAAGCTCACAGTGCTCGGTGAGCATTACTGGAACTTGGTCAACCTTAAACGGATTTGAGCTAAGGGCTTCAAGATTGAATGACCAAAAAATATTCGAGTATTATGAAAAAGTGTACTTTCACGAGCTTGCTAGAAAAGAACAGATTTTTTCTCGCTTGAGCATACCTTTGGCTACAATAATTGCTATTGCCGGTTTTTACTCTGTGATTCTGGGAGGGGATAGGGCCGTTCTCGGTTACACTCCGAAATTGGTCTTTTTCCTGCTCCTCACGGTTTCGGTAGGGTTTTTGGCAGCTGGCGTGTACTTTTTCATGAATGCTTTGCTCGGAAGGGTAGATCAAAACATGCCTGAGCCCAACGTGATCGAGCAGTATCGAGTTGATCTGTTAGCCTACTATAACGATGAGTCTAGGCCCGGAGATCGCGTGGCATTGGAAATGCAAAAATATTTTAATGAAAAATACATGCTTTGTTCCACCATCTGCACCAATAATAATGATCGTAAAACCTACTGCTTGTATTATTGCAACTATGCTCTTATTGCTGCCGCGCTTGTGGCTGCTCTGGCGTACGCCGTGATCACTATCCCAAAACTTTAGGAGCCTGTAATGTCTCAAAAGCCCCCTCCACCGCCGCCGCCTCCAACTCGTTCCGTTAGGGGCGATGTGCGTCCGCCTTCGCCTCCTCCAGCACCTACCCCACCAGCACCTAAGCCTAGAAATCAAAAATAAAACTAGCCCGGTGCTTGCCGGGCATGCTTATCTAGTTTCGTTTTTTATTACTCGTTTCGCGAGCTTTTTTGGGGCTGTGGACTGAGTTTTGGACCGAACCTTTGTTTCTATTGGCTTGCTAATGCCCCGGAGGTAAGGGTACGTCGAACACTTGGCGGCCAAGGGACCAAACTTGCACAGCACTGTTTAAGGTGGTTGGGTAAATCTACCGGACTTCGGCTAAAAAGGGCGACATATGACCATTCGCGAACAAGACCAGATTGACGTCCTTCTTCAAGGGCTGCTCGAACCATTATCCGCGCTTGAGCACGAACGATGGTCACACTGGCAGCGATATATGCATGGCAAAGGGGTCAAACAGGATGATGGGAGTCTTGTTATCCCGGCTGATCTAGTTGAGCGCTGGGAGCGTCAGATGGCGACTGTATATTCAGAGCTTAGCGAAAAAGAGAAGGAAGGTGATCGGGAGCAGGTCAGGAAATATCTTCCGCTCTTGGCCGCATCGCTAAGTTCGCCAGATGATGCAGGACGTCCAGACCACAGCTGAGTGCTCCCCATGCACTATTGGATAAAATAAACCGCTGCTCCCAAAGCCGTAGACTGCGTTAGAAGTCTATCCAATGCCTCTCCTTTAATATTTCACCTTGTAGGTCGGCGAATCCTCAGGTCGGTTGTCACGCCGATCGTAGATCTTGGTTGTGCTGATATTGGCATGACCCAACCTGGCCTGGACCTTGGCGATGTCGGCCTCACGCTCCAGGGCGTTGGTGGCCGCAGTGGCCCTTAGTCCGTGCGCCCCCAAACCGTCGACCTTAATCCCAGCCTTCCTCGCGTAGGCCGCCACCACTGTGTAGATGCCGTTTGCCGTAATGCCGGCACCGGTCACCTTGCCGCGCAACGGAATGAAGAGCGGCACCTTCCTGTCCGCCCGATGATGCCCTGAGCTTTCCAGGTACTGGTGAATACGCCCGGCCGCCACGGGGTTCAACGGCAGGTAGCGCACCTTGCCGCCTTTGCCATGCACCTTGAGGTGTTGGATCCCGCTACGATTCTGAATGTCGCTCACCTGCAGCAGCGCCGCTTCTTCGCGGCGCAGCCCTTGATAAAGAAGAACAGCCAATATCGCCCGGTCGCGCACCCCTTAAGGGTCGTTTCATCCGGGGCTTCGAGCAGCGCTTTGGCCTAGTGATCGCCTAATGCTGGCGTCTTGCCTTCGTTGCTTTCAATCTTCGGTCGTTTTACTCCGTGCACTGGATTGCCGCCGGCGATTGAATTGCTCTCCAGAATATGATCAAACAGGCTGGCCATTGCGGCTAATTTGCGCCGGATCGTGGCTCCGGCCAAGCCGCGATGCTCGAGTTGAGCACGCCAGGCCAAAACATGTGATCGGGTCACCACGCGAAACTCATCTGCCGAGGCCAACCCGACAAACCCACAGAAGTCTTCCAGATCATTATGGTAGGCACGTCGTGTTCGAGGGTTATCCAAGTTGGCAAACCACTCGACCGCGGCCGGAACTTGGGCCAGTTTCTGAAATTCGACCGAGGCGAGCCGGCGCTGATCATTCTGCAGGACTTTCGTCAGTTCCTGCATATCATCTCCATTCCTTGGATCGTTCGTGATCATTCGCCAGCTGCCTAGTAACAAAAGCAACGTGAAACGCGTCTGCCGCCTTCGAAACCGATGAGCTGCAGTAATTGGTGACAACCTATTTTATGGCCAGTGATGGACGGCTACCCACACTCTCTTGACCGTTTTTCACTGCTATGGCCGATTGGCGCCCGTCACGACCGGCTGCTTTCGACCCAAAGCTGCAGGTCGCGACAGGCAGAAATCGATCCGTGACTTCCGTTCGTTGGAGGGTTGGAACCGGCTCATCGCTCCCTTGTGCAATCTCTGCAGTCAAATCGTCTGAATGCCCAGTGAAACACGCTATCATCCCTACTAAATCGAGCTCATTCAGAAATGCCCCCACCCTGGATGTCTACATGACGCATCATTTTAAGTCTGAAGCTGTAAAATCTGCATGGAAATATGTCTGCCAGCTTCGCTCGCAGCTTGCAAAGAATAAGGCAAGCCTGGTGTTAGGTGCTGGAGTATCACGTGACCTGAACCTTCCTATGTGGGAAGTTTTGGTCGGACGGATGAAGGCCTCCATGGCAAGTCGAGCTCCTGAAGTACATGGCGTAAACGACGCAGCTGGAAAGGCAGCGTTGGTGCTTTTTGAGATATTCAGCTCTTACAAAAAATACGACCTCGCTCAAGAGGGGCGCTACACAAACGATGCGATTGTTGAAAAGAAAATTCTTTCCGACTGGCGTGAATTAATCCACAAAGCCTTATATCAAGATATAAATCCTGACGGACGACGCGCGACGATAGATGCACACCCATACTTTAAGGAAGTTATTGAATTTGCAAAACATTCTGAATTGACCGTCACATACAATTTTGATGACTTTTTAGAATTTGGCCTTTCATGCGCAGATCTGAATCCCACTAAGCATGAGCGACCGTATCAGACTGTATGGTCACATCATACTCAGTTCACAAAAGACAAATGTGTGATATATCATCCGAATGGATTTTTGCCATTTGACCACAACAAGTTTCAGAGTGAAAATCTGATTTTTTCGGACGGAGCATTTGCGGATCAGTTGCTTGATGGCATTGGGGGAGGCTTATCTACACTTCTCCATGTTCTTACGAAGAAGACGAGCATTCTAGTTGGGCACTCGCTGACTGACTCCACCCTGCTTCATCTTCTTAGAAAAGCAGCTTCTGTCAGTCCGGGAAATTATAATTATTTCATCAGATTCACAAACGAAGAGCTTGACCCTCAGAATAAAACTGCAATATTTGAAGCTAATTTCAATAACTACAACCTTGTGACCTTGTTCTTCGACGGCGCCGATATTCAAGAATTTTTACGGGCCATCACTATGCCCGAGGTGGAATTTATCCAAGAGTCTGATTTTTTGGGCCTTCAAACTAAATATGTTTATTACGTCGTAGGTTCCATTGGGATCGGGAAATCCACCGTGATTAGCCAATTTGGGAGCTTAGTTACGCTCGACGAATGGTTTGATGAAAGGCCGCCGGAGATGGCCCGCTCTCCTGACGATCTTAGCACGAGCAAGACAATCACCATCGATGACTGGACTAACGAGCAGTTTGGGAAGAAAAATAACTACTTGGATAGGAAAAAAGTTGGAGTTTTTCTAGTCGATAGATCTCCCTTAGATCCTTTGAGCTTCGTCGTCGGCGTACCTGAAAATGATCGCGCTAAATCAATGCTTAGTCATGGAATTCGGCCAGGGTTTTCAAAAAAGAAAATCGTCCCTGGCGAAATTATCCATATGATTGGAGATGTCAATGAGATATGGTCGCGTTTAATTACAAAACGGAAAGAAAGCAGCTGGCCGCCTGCTAAAATTCATGCGCTGCAGGAAAAGAGTTTGGCGATTTATGAAGGCTTGCAGCCTAAGAAAATACATTCAACTCAAAGAAAGGAGGTTGACGTTGTACGTGACGTTGCAAAAGTAATCTTTTCTTGCGGTTATTCTCCGTCAGATTTGGATCAGCGTATGAGTGATATCGCGAATGCTTAAAAAATCTACAATTTACCTCGCTGCACCGCTTTTTAATGAGGCAGAGTTGGCATATAACAAATCGCTCAAAGCCAGACTTCAGTCTCACTTTGACATATTTCTGCCTCAAGAGGATGGGTTACTGCTACGTGAGTTAGTAGCAAACGGTACATCGGCGGCGCTAGCCGAAAGGATGGTTTTCGACGCCGACATAGCTGCCATGAAGGAGTCAAATCTTATTGTGGCTGTCCTAAATGGTGCTCACATCGATGAGGGAGTCGCATTCGAACTTGGTTTTTCCTTCGCGCTTGGAAAACGATGCGTGGGGCTGAAGAGTGATATTAGGCAATCGTTGCCCACAGGCAATAATCCGATGATAAATCAAAGCTGCGAGAGAATCTTCAACTCTACGGATGCTCTTGTTTCTTGGCTTATCGCTACCTACGCCAAAAAGCACAACTTTAGCATTTAATTTAGCCCTGGTCTCTATGGGGTGATCTCAGAAGGTAAAAACCAGTGGCATTCTTATGAGGTCTGTTGCGGATATTCGGTCTCCTATTTGCCGATGTCTGATCTCGACGGGCTGCTTCTGGCCGACTGCTGCCATTTGAAAAAAGCTATATCAAGCTTGACCTGCCTGTCGCTTAGAGTTCTGCAGATTGCAATTCAGCGCACCATTCATGGGTCGATCGAATGAACTCAGTTGTGAGCGGCGTTGACTAGCGTAGGGTGAGACCTTACCCCCTCTAAAGGGTTGTACAAATCTCCAGGTCACCTGCCACCGCTGTTCAAACGTTGCAGTAAACACGAGTCGACCTGTCGATGTTTTAGCTCACCAAGCTGTCAGCCACAAACTTTTCGCTAGGAACAAAACCACTTTCCTACCCCCGTAGAAGTGCTTTCTTCGATAAAGCTGATTGAGCTTTTGCTCCTAAATGCAAATGTCGACCAAAGGGACTCTACCGGGCGTCTTGCACGTTCTCTTGAATTGATCTCCGTTATGAATTCTTCGAAGCTGGTGTAGACGGCAACAAGGGCTCTGACAAGGTCTTGATGAGACAGTAGGCCAGCTCGAAATCTACTGGCTTGGCTCACTTTTGGCGCCAGTTGGTAGAGCCACCAATACTCATCGGTGTCCTCCATATGCTTTTTTGCCCAGCTCAATGATATAGAGCCAAGCTTCTCGGACAGTACAACCGTTGCAATATCCCATGGTATATAAAATCTGTAGGCCAGCAAACCATCTAAAAACAGCGACTTCCTAAGCTCGTAGGAGCTGGTACTACGTTCCGAGATGATATCGCTGATACTTTTGCCTGAGCAGCCCAACCATAAAACATCTAACAGATGACCTGAAAGCGATCGTGATGCTTGCCCCATTTCCTTTCGCGAGGCACCTGGCCAAATGAAGGATGCGTTATATCCTGAGGTGAAGGGTTTTTCGCAGTGCGGACATGACGCAATTAGCTTTACGTTGTGCCGACTGCAGACATTGACATCAAACTGATGCTTGCGTCGCCAGTACGCGAAACCGATGTTTTTAATATCTTCTTTGCAACATTCCGGACAATATTTATAGTGTGTTAAATCTAATTTATCTGAGCGGCTTCTGGAAACGTACATATCATTAGAGTACGTGATGTCTGATTCTTCCTTTAAAGTCCCATTTAGTGCATAACTAGTATGGTTATGGAGAAGCCGGTTAAAGCCGTGGCAGCCAGGCCATCTCAAAGCGGACGCTACGATTTTAAGCGTCAAATTATCTATGGCTTTCGGTATGAGAGCCTTAATTTTTGAAAATTTTTGACTTTCACCGTTCAGATGAACGATTCGCTGCATGAAGGAATGCACCGCCTCGTCGTATAGAATTTTGGGGATCATAAGGGCGTATTGACCGCGAAACTGAAAAGAGGATGGAGAGCTGCAGCAGTTCATCGGGCGGGGTGGCCAAGGAACTTGCGACAGCTTTAATTCACAAGCGACAGTTTTAATTCACAAAAACCAGATAAACTCAACTGTGGATAACTTACTCTACAGTCACTGACTTGGCTAAATTGCGCGGCTGGTCTACGTCAGTACCTTTCAGCACGGCAACGTAATACGACAAAAGCTGCAATGGGATGGTGTACAGCACCGGCGCCAAGGCATCGATGATGTGCGGCATGGAAATGACATGTGTGCCTTCCCCGTTATGCATACCCGCCTGTTCATCGGCGAAAACAATCAACTCTCCACCTCTCGCGCGCACTTCCTGCAGGTTGGATTTGAGTTTTTCCAGCAGCTCGTTGTTCGGAGCAACCGTGACGACGGGCATGTCGCTGTCGACCAACGCCAACGGCCCGTGTTTCAGCTCGCCCGCTGGGTAGGCTTCGGCGTGGATGTAGGAAATTTCCTTGAGCTTCAACGCACCCTCCATCGCCACCGGGAACTGCGCGCCACGGCCCAGGAACAGGGTGTGGTTCTTCTCAGCGAACAGCTCGGCGACCTTCTCAATAGTGCTGTCCATGGCCAGCGCTTCACCCAGGCGAGTAGGCAGACGACGTAATTCTTCGACCAATTCGGCCTCAACGCCTTCACCTAATGTGCCTTTGACCTGACCCAGCGACAGGGTCAACAGTAACAAGCCCACCAGTTGCGTGGTGAAAGCCTTGGTCGAGGCGACGCCGATTTCCGGGCCCGCCTGGGTCAGCAACGTCAGGTCGGACTCGCGCACCAAGGAACTGATGCCCACGTTGCAAATCGCCAGGCTAGCCAGGAAGCCTAGCTCTTTGGCGTTGCGCAGAGCGGCGAGGGTGTCGGCCGTTTCGCCGGACTGCGAAATGGAGACGAACAGCGTGTCGGGTTGCACAACCACTTTGCGGTAACGGAACTCGCTGGCGACTTCTACCTGACACGGGATCCCGGCCAGCCCTTCCAGCCAATAACGCGCGACCATGCCGGCGTGATAGCTGGTACCGCACGCGACGATTTGCACGTTGCGCACTTTGGCAAAAAGTTCGGCCGCTTGAGGGCCGAACGCCTGGACCAGCACCTGTTCCTGGCCCAGACGGCCCTCGAGCGTGCGCTGCACGACTTTTGGTTGCTCGTGAATTTCCTTGAGCATGAAATGGCGGAACTCACCCTTGTCGGCGGCTTCTGCCCCTTCTCGGTGTTGCACAGTTTCGCGAACAACCGGCGTGCCTTCGGCATCCCAGATTTGTACGTTATCCCGCCGAATCTCGGCGATATCGCCCTCTTCCAGATACACGAAACGGTCCGTTACCTGACGCAATGCCAATTGATCGGAAGCGAGGAAGTTTTCTCCCAGGCCAAGTCCAACCACCAGCGGGCTACCGCTACGAGCGGCGAGCAGACGGTCAGGTTGTTTGGCGCTGATCACCGACAGACCGTAGGCACCATGAAGCTCTTTGACGGTAGCCTTGAGGGCGACGGTCAGATCCGGCGTGTCCTGAAGTTTATGGTGCAGCAGGTGGACGATGACTTCGGTGTCGGTGTCCGAGGTGAACACGTAGCCCAGGCCTTTGAGGCGCTCGCGCAGAACTTCGTGGTTCTCGATGATGCCGTTGTGAACGACCGCCAGCTCATCGTTGGAAAAATGCGGATGGGCATTGCGTTCGGTCGGCGCGCCGTGGGTCGCCCACCGTGTATGGGCAATGCCCAGACGGCCTACCAGTGGTTCCCCCGCCAAGGCTTGTTCCAATTCGTTGACTTTGCCCACACGGCGGCGGCGCTCGAGCACACCGGCGCTAGTAAACAGCGCCACACCGGCACTGTCGTAGCCGCGGTATTCAAGGCGCTTGAGGCCTTCGAGCAGGATGGCAGTGACATTACGTTCAGCGACAGCGCCGACAATTCCACACATGGTCTTCTCCTAGGAAACAGCGGCGCATATCAGCGTGATGCCGCGGGCCTGAATTTGCTCGCGTGCCGCTTGGGGCAGGCGATCATCGGTAATGAGGGTATGGACGCTGCTCCACGGCAGCTCCAGATTGGGAATCTTGCGACCGACCTTGTCGGCCTCGACCATCACGATCACTTCACGGGCAACCTCAGCCATGACTCGGCTCAGGCCCAGCAACTCGTTGAAAGTAGTCGTACCGCGTGCCAGATCGATGCCGTCGGCACCGATGAACAGCTGATCGAAATCATAGGAGCGCAGCACTTGTTCGGCGACCTGCCCCTGAAAGGACTCGGAGTGCGGGTCCCAAGTGCCGCCGGTCATAAGTAATACCGGCTCGTGCTCCAGTTCACCCAGAGCGTTGGCCACGTGCAGGGAATTGGTCATGACCACCAGACCTGGTTGCAGCCCAAGTTGGGGAATCATGGCGGCGGTGGTGCTGCCACTGTCGATGATGATTCGTGCGTGTTCTCGGATGCGTCCGACAGCGGCCCGAGCGATGGCTTGCTTGTATCGCGAGACTGGCTGGCTGAGATCGCCAATCAACTCCTGAGGCATGCTGATCGCGCCACCGTAACGGCGCAACAGCAGGCCATTGGTCTCAAGAGCAGCGAGATCCTTTCGAACTGTCACTTCGGAAGTTTCGAAACGCTTGGCCAACTCGTCGACACTCACCTCGCCCTGCTCATTCAGCAAAGCGAGGATGTTGTGACGGCGTTGAGGAGTATTACGCTTCGACATGACGACCTCAAGTTTCGTTTCGAAAGATAACGAAGCCAATCAAAACCGATCGAAAGATAAACGTCAAGCGGCGGAGCGCAAATTTTGATGATCTGTAGGAGCTGACTGGTTCGCGAGAGGGCACGAGGGAGGTTAAGAGTCTCGCGAACAAGTTGGCTCCTACATGAGGGGGTTGTGGATAACTTCAGTCTTTTTTGATTTTGACGGGTCGTTTCCAGCCATCAATGTTGCGTTGGCGCGCGCGAGCAACCGCCAACTGGTCAGTGGCGACGTTTTGAGTGATGGTAGAGCCGGCAGCCGTAGTCACGCCGGAAGATATATCCACAGGTGCAACCAAGGAGTTGTTGGAGCCGATGAATACGTCTTCACCCATCGTGGTTTTGTGCTTGTTCGCGCCATCGTAATTGCAGGTAATCGTGCCCGCACCGATGTTTGTCCTGGCGCCAATCACCGCGTCGCCCAGATAGGTCAAGTGACCGGCTTTTGCGCCTTCTCCTAGGTGAGCGTTTTTAAGCTCGACAAAGTTACCCACATGCGCCCACGCCTCAAGCACCGTGCCTGGACGCAAGCGTGCGAAGGGTCCGGCGTCTGCGCCCTCGCCGACAATTGCGCCATCAAGATGACTGTTTGCCTTGATCACGGCGCCTTTGCGCAGTGTGCTGTCTTTGATCACGCAGTTCGGCCCGATGATCACATCGTCCTCAATCACGACGCGGCCTTCCAGAATGACATTGATATCGATCGTGACATCCCGGCCGACAATGACTTCGCCACGGACATCGAAGCGCGCAGGGTCACGAAGGGTGACGCCCAGTGCCATGAGGCGCCGCCCTTCACGCAGCTGATAATGGCGCTCTAGTTCTGCAAGCTGCTTGCGATCATTGGCGCCCTGCACTTCCATGGCGTCCAGCGGCTGCTCGGTGGCGACCACCAAGCCATCACTGACCGCCATGGCGATAACGTCGGTTAGGTAATACTCGCCCTGAACATTGTTGTTCGACAGGCGACTCAACCATTCCCCGAGACGCTTGCCAGGGACAGCAAGGATGCCGGTGTTGCCTTCTTGTATGGCACGCTGAGCGTCGGTCGCGTCTTTGTGTTCGACAATGGCGCTGACGCGGCCGTGGTCGTCGCGGACGATCCGGCCGTAACCGGTTGGGTCGTCGAGAGTGACGGTCAACAAACCAAGCTGTTCGGCGTCGACCGACTTGAGCAGCCGTTGCAGGGTCTGCACTTCAATCAGCGGTACATCGCCATAAAGGATCAATACCGTATCTGCAGTGAGTGCGGGCACTGCTTGGGCGACGGCGTGGCCTGTGCCCAATTGTTTGTCCTGCAGGACAAAATTCAAATCATCGGCTGCCAACTGCTCGCGCACCGCCTCAGCACCGTGACCGATGACCACGTGAATGCTTTGCGGATTGAGCTGACGAGCACTGTGGATAACATGGCCAAGCATGGAATTGCCTGCCACGGGGTGAAGCACCTTGGGCAATGCCGAACGCATGCGGGTGCCTTGGCCAGCGGCGAGAATTACGATATCGAGAGACATGACAGACATTCCAACCGGGCGAGCCGCGCGCCGGATATAGATCCGGATCGGGCTGATTTTGAAAAAAGAAAAAGGGTAGCCGAGGCTACCCTTTTTCTCAATCGCGCTTCAAAGCCGACGACGTTAGCCGCCGAACTTCTTGCGAATTTGCTGAACGGTGCGCAGCTGGGCTGCGGCCTCGGCCAGACGTGCAGCAGCAGATCCGTAGTCGAAGTCTGCGCCTTTCTCGTTCAGGGCTTTCTCAGCCGCCTTAACGGCTTCCTGAGCTGAGGCTTCGTCCAGATCAGCAGCGCGTTGCACAGTATCGGCAAGCACTTTGACCATGTTCGGTTGAACCTCAAGGAAACCACCGGAGATGTAAAACACCTCGGCTTCTCCACCCTGCTTGATCAGACGGATCGGACCTGGCTTCAGATCAGTGATCAGCGGCGCGTGACCTGGAGCGATACCGATATCACCCAGGTTACCGTGCGCAATCACCATCTCGACCAGACCGGAGAAGATTTCCCCTTCCGCACTGACGATGTCGCAATGGACTGTCATAGCCATTTGCCTGCCTCAACCTGATTAGCGCCCGTCACCGGGCGCCGGGGGTTACAGTTTCTTGGCTTTCTCGATCGCTTCTTCGATGCCGCCGACCATGTAGAACGCTTGTTCTGGCAGGTGGTCGTAGTCACCGTTGAGGATGCCTTTGAAGCCAGCAATGGTGTCTTTCAGGGAAACGTATTTACCCGAAGCACCGGTGAAGACTTCAGCCACGAAGAACGGCTGCGACAGGAAGCGCTGAATCTTACGAGCGCGGGATACCAACTGCTTGTCGGTTTCCGACAGCTCGTCCATACCCAGGATCGCAATGATGTCTTTCAGCTCTTTGTAGCGCTGCAGCACGTACTGAACGCCGCGAGCGGTGTCGTAGTGCTCTTGGCCAATCACGTTCGGATCCAGCTGACGCGAAGTCGAGTCCAGTGGATCGACCGCTGGGTAGATACCCAGGGAAGCGATGTCACGAGACAGTACGACGGTGGCGTCCAAGTGGGCGAAGGTGGTCGCTGGCGATGGGTCAGTCAAGTCATCCGCAGGTACGTATACCGCTTGGATCGAAGTGATCGAACCTTCTTTGGTCGAAGTGATGCGCTCTTGCAGTACGCCCATCTCTTCAGCCAGGGTTGGCTGGTAACCTACTGCCGAAGGCATACGGCCCAGCAGTGCGGATACTTCAGTACCGGCCAGTGTGTAACGGTAGATGTTGTCGACGAACAGCAGAACGTCGTTACCTTCGTCACGGAACTTCTCGGCCATGGTCAGGCCGGTCAATGCTACGCGCAGACGGTTACCCGGCGGCTCGTTCATCTGACCGTAAACCAGTGCCACTTTGTCCAGAACGTTGGAGTCCTTCATCTCGTGGTAGAAGTCGTTACCCTCACGAGTACGCTCACCCACACCGGCGAACACGGAATAACCGCTGTGCTCGATGGCGATGTTACGGATCAGTTCCATCATGTTTACGGTCTTGCCGACACCGGCACCACCGAACAGACCAACTTTACCGCCTTTGGCAAACGGGCAGACCAGGTCGATAACCTTGATGCCGGTTTCCAGCAGGTCGTTGCCGCCCGCCTGTTCAGCGAACGAAGGCGCTGGACGGTGAATGCCCCAACGTTCTTCAGTCTCGATAGGGCCGGCTTCGTCGATCGGGTTACCGAGGACGTCCATGATACGGCCCAGGGTCGCTTTACCGACCGGTACCGAAATGGCTGCGCCGCTGTCGATAACGTCAAGACCGCGCTTCAAGCCTTCGGTCGAACCCATTGCAATGGTACGAACCACGCCGTCGCCCAGCTGCTGCTGAACTTCCAGAGTGGTTTCCGCGCCTTGTACCTTCAGCGCGTTGTAGATGCTCGGTACGCTATCGCGTGGGAATTCCACGTCGATCACGGCGCCGATGATTTGAACGATACGTCCGCTACTCATTAGCTGGTTCCTCTGAATTTTGAACCGTTAAACCGCGGCAGCGCCGCCGACGATTTCCGAGATCTCTTGGGTGATCGCTGCCTGACGCGCCTTGTTGTAGATCAGCTGCAAATCGCTGATCAAATCACCGGCGTTGTCTGTGGCGTTCTTCATCGCGATCATCCGCGCGGCCTGTTCAGCTGCGTTGTTCTCGACCACCGCCTGATAAACCTGCGACTCCACGTAACGTACCATCAAGCCGTCCAGCAGCTCTTTGGCGTCGGGTTCGTACAGGTAATCCCAGTGGTGCTTGAGTTCTTGATCCTGGGTTGCGACCAACGGAATCAACTGCTCGACCGTTGGTTGCTGGGTCATGGTGTTGATGAACTTGTTGGATACCACGGACAGGCGATCAATACGGCCATCCAAGTAGGCATCCAGCATCACCTTGACGCTGCCGATCAAATCGTTGATCGACGGCTCTTCGCCCAAGTGGCTGATCGCAGCGACGACGTTACCGCCGAAGTTGCGGAAAAACGCCGCACCTTTGCTGCCGACCACGCACAGATCGATCTCTACGCCGTTTTCACGGTTCTTCGCCATGTCCTTGACCAAAGCCTTGAACAGGTTGGTATTCAAGCCACCACACAGACCACGGTCACTGCTCACCACGACGTAACCGACACGCTTTACTGGGCGGTCGATCATGAACGGGTGGCGGTATTCCGGGTTAGCGTTGGCGAGATGACCAATCACCTGGCGGATACGCTCCGCGTAAGGACGGCTAGCTGCCATGCGCATTTGAGCCTTGCGCATTTTGCTGACCGCCACTTTTTCCATGGCGCTGGTGATCTTTTGCGTGCTTTTGATGCTCGCAATCTTACTGCGAATCTCTTTTGCGCCTGCCATGTAACACCTATCAGGTTAGCAAGCGGGGGCCTCTCGACCCCCGCTGCGGCTTACCAGGTTTGGGTGGCCTTGAACTTCTCGATGCCGGCTTTGAGGCCAGAATCGATTTCGTCGTTGAAGTCACCCTTCACGTTGATCTTCGCCATCAAATCGGCGTGATCGCGGTTGAAGTAAGCAATCAGCGCTTGTTCAAAGCTGCCAATTTTGGCGATTTCGACGTCAGTCAGGAACCCACGCTCAGCGGCATACAGCGACAGCGACATGTCAGCGATCGACATTGGCGCGTATTGCTTCTGCTTCATCAGCTCGGTAACGCGCTGACCATGTTCAAGTTGCTTGCGGGTCGCCTCGTCCAGGTCAGAAGCGAACTGGGCAAATGCAGCCAATTCACGGTACTGAGCCAGAGCGGTACGGATACCACCGGAGAGCTTCTTGATGATCTTGGTCTGAGCAGCACCACCTACACGGGATACCGAAACACCGGCATTCACTGCCGGACGGATGCCGGAGTTGAACATGGCCGATTCCAGGAAGATCTGACCATCGGTGATCGAGATCACATTGGTCGGAACGAACGCGGAAACGTCGCCAGCCTGGGTTTCGATGATCGGCAGTGCAGTCAGAGAACCGGTTTTGCCAGTTACCGCGCCGTTGGTGAACTTCTCTACGTATTCTTCCGAAACGCGAGATGCACGCTCCAGCAGACGGGAGTGGAGATAGAACACGTCGCCTGGGTAAGCTTCACGGCCTGGTGGGCGGCGCAGCAGCAGGGAAATCTGGCGGTAAGCCACTGCTTGCTTGGACAGATCGTCATAAACGATCAGTGCGTCTTCACCGCGGTCGCGGAAGTATTCGCCCATGGTGCAGCCGGAGTACGGAGCCAGAAACTGCAGCGCTGGAGACTCGGAAGCACTGGCAGCCACGATGATCGTGTTAGCCAGGGCGCCGTTCTCTTCCAGCTTGCGAACCACGTTGGCGATGGTCGATTGCTTCTGACCAATCGCTACGTAGACGCAGAAGATTCCGCTGTTCTTCTGGTTGATGATCGCGTCGATCGCCAGAGCGGTTTTACCGATCTGACGGTCGCCGATGATCAGCTCACGCTGGCCACGGCCGACAGGGATCATGGCGTCGACAGCCTTGTAGCCAGTCTGTACAGGCTGGTCTACCGACTTACGCCAGATAACGCCCGGTGCGACTTTTTCTACAGCGTCGGTCTCGGTGTTGTTCAGCGGACCTTTGCCATCGACAGGATTACCCAGTGCGTCGACAACGCGACCCAGCAGTTCCTTACCAACCGGAACCTCCAGGATGCGGCCTGTGCACTTGGCGCTCATGCCTTCAGCCAGAGATTGGTAGGAGCCCAGTACAACAGCGCCTACAGAATCTTGCTCAAGGTTGAGAGCCATACCGAAGACGCCGCCCGGAAACTCGATCATTTCGCCGTACATTACGTCGGCGAGACCGTGAATCCGCACAATACCGTCAGACACGCTGACGACAGTGCCTTCGTTACGGGCTTGGGAAGTCACATCGAGCTTGTCGATACGACCCTTGATGATTTCACTTATTTCGGAAGGATTGAGTTGCTGCATTGCTCTGCTGCCCCTTCAAACTCAAGATTTCAATGCTTCGGCTAGTTGCGCGAGTTTGCCGCGAACTGAGCCATCGATAACCAGGTCGCCGGCGCGGATGATGACACCACCTATCAGGGTGGCATCCTCCGCAGCATGCAGGCGCACTTCCCGGCCGAGCCGTGCACTGAGAACCTTGGCGAGTTTGTCTTGCTGTTCTTGGTTCAATGCAAAAGCACTGGTCACATCCACATCTACCGACTTTTCCTGCTCAGCCTTGTACAGGTCGAACAGCTCGGAGATCTCCGGCAAAAGCGGGAGACGGTCGTTTTCTGCAACGACCTGGATGAAATTCTGTGCCTTGGCATCGAACTTGTCGCCGCACACTTCAATAAAAGTGGCGGCCTTGTCTGCGCTCGTCAGTCGCGGGGCCTTGAGCATGCGCTGCATTGTGTCGTCTTGCGACACTGCAGCAGCCAGGCCGAGCATCGCTGACCAATTGGCCAGTTGCTGGTGCGCCTGTGCATGCTCGAAGGCTGCCTTAGCGTAAGGTCGGGCCAACGTGGTCAGTTCTGCCATGATCGCCCTCGCTTAAATTTCTGCAGCCAGTTTGTTAACCAGCTCCGCGTGCGCGTTTTGATCGATTGTGGCACCCAGGATCTTCTCTGCGCCATTGACTGCCAAGCTACCCAACTGGGCGCGCAGCGCGTCTTTGACACCGTTCAGTTCCTGTTCGATCTCGGCCTGAGCCTGAGCCTTGATACGGTCAGCTTCAACGCGTGCCTGTTCCCGGGCTTCGTCGACAATCTGAGTACCGCGTTTCTTGGCCTGCTCAATGATTTCAGCTGCCTGAGCTTTCGCTTCGCGCAGTTGTTGACCCGCTTTATCTTGGGCCAACTCCAGGTCGCGAGCTGCTCGGCTGGCAGCGTCCAATCCATCCGCAATCTTCTTCTGACGTTCGTGCAAAGCCGCGATGACCGGAGGCCATACGAACTTCATGCAAAACAGTACAAAAATGAAGAACGCAACGGACTGGCCAATCAGGGTTGCATTAATGTTCACGCCAACACCTCGCTAGTTCGTTGTCCATCACACCAATCAACTCGAAAATTCGAGTGATTAGCCAGCGAGCTGACCAACGAAGGGGTTCGCGAAGGTGAAGAACAGAGCGATACCGACACCGATCATGGTTACGGCGTCGAGCAGACCAGCCACGATGAACATTTTAACTTGCAGCATTGGAACCATTTCTGGTTGACGCGCTGCGCCTTCCAGGAATTTACCGCCCAGCAAGCCGAAGCCGATTGCAGTACCCAGTGCGCCCAGGCCGATCAGCAGTGCAACAGCGATAGCAGTTAGACCAACTACAGTTTCCATCTTTCCTCCCGACTTTTACGTCGTATTGGTTAGGTTTTTTAGATTAAAGCGGTAAAGCAAAATCGTTTCTTACATCAAGCCCTCGCGGGCATCCCCTCACGCAAGCAAGGGGATCATCAGACGCGCAAGGCGAGTCTTAATGGTTATCTTCGTGAGCCATCGAAAGGTAGACGATGGTCAGCATCATGAAGATGAACGCTTGCAGGGTGATGATCAGGATGTGGAATACAGCCCACGCCCATTGCAGGACCACGCCCAGGCCGCTAAGCCAGAGCAGACCACTGCCGAACATGACCGCGATAAGGATGAACACCAGTTCACCAGCGTACATGTTGCCGAAAAGACGCAAAGCCAGAGAAACCGGTTTGGCAATCAGAGTCACGAATTCAAGCAGGAAGTTCACAGGAATCAATAGCGCCTGGACAAGAATGTTCTTGCTGCCAAACGGATGCAGGGTCAGTTCGCCGATGAAACCGCCGATACCCTTGATCTTGATGCTGTAGAAAATGATGAGCGCGAAAACAGAAAGCGCCATGCCGATCGTCGCGTTAGGGTCGGTGGTCGACACTGCGCGGAAAGGAATGTGCTGGTCACCGGAAATCATGATGGCTAGCTGAGGAATCCAGTCGACCGGGATCAGGTCGATGGCGTTCATCAGGAAGACCCAGACGAAAATCGTCAATGCCAGCGGTGCAATAACTGCGCTGCGACCGTGGAAGCTGTCTTTGACGCTGCCGTCGACGAACTCGACCATCACTTCAACGAAGTTTTGCAGAGCACCTGGCTGTCCAGAAGTAGCCTTTTTGGCGACCATGCGGAAAATCAGGACAAAAATCAGACCCAAGGCAACCGACCAACCCAACGTATCGAGGTGGAAAGCCCAAAAGCCCATTTCTTTTGCTTCTGCTGCGGAATGGGCGAAGCCCCAACTGCCGTCAGGCAAATGACCGTAGGTCAAGTTCTGCAAGTGGTGCTGGATATAGCCCGAAGCTGTTTGCTCTGCCATGGTTGCCTCAAACGCCCTAAGGTCTCAAAAGTCTTGTTTTCATAAGCAGGGGTGCGAACCAACTGACCAATTGGGTCAATATGAACACGCCGAAGACTGCCAACGGCGCCAACGGCTTCACTCCTGCAAAGGTCAGTGCAAATAGCACTGCCGTAAAAATCAGTTTGCCCGCCTCGCCGGCATAAAAGGACCGCACGATGGCTTGCGCTGCTCTAGCTCCGGTAAACCGAAATGCCTTGTGAGCGAAATACAAATTGGGCAGCCACGCTATCAGGCCTCCGCATAGCCCTGAATATCCAGCTACGACCCCATGCCACTGCCATAGCGCCAAAGCAGCCAACAGCAGAACAACACCTTGGGCCAGTAGTACCGGAAATACCGCCAGGCGATGGAATGGCAACCTGTTTGGTGTGCGTGTTTCCATCACTACTGCTCCTCGAGCGTCGCCGGCCAAAATCAATAACTTGGCATAATTTGTGCCGACAAAATGCGCGCAGAGTATAGGGGCGGTTAAGTCCCTATTCAACTGCCGGGTAGTGATTTCCGACTACACGCTACAGGGCAATTGTTTCAGCGGATGTGAGCGAGGACACCTTGCAACTCATCCAGTGAGTTATATCGAATGACTAGCTGGCCTTTTCCTTTCTGACCATGGCGAATCTGCACCGCAGAGCCTAGCCGCTCGGCCAGACGCTGCTCCAGACGACTGATGTCAGGATCGGGTTTCGCCGGTGCTGCAGCTTCCTGTTTTCCACTCAACCATTGCCGGACAAGTGCCTCGGTCTGGCGAACAGTCAGCCCACGTGCGACAACATGTCGCGCCCCTTCAACCTGCTGTTCTTCAGGCAAACCCAGCAACGCGCGCGCGTGGCCCATCTCCAGGTCGCCGTGCGAAAGCATCGTCTTGATCACCTCGGGCAGCGCAATCAAGCGTAGCAGGTTGGCCACGCTCACCCGGGATTTACCCACCGCTTCGGCGACTTGTTGCTGGGTCAGCTGGAATTCTTGTTGCAAACGCTGGAGCGCCACGGCCTCCTCAATCGGGTTGAGATCTTCGCGCTGGATGTTCTCGATCAGCGCCATGGCGATGGCGGTTTCATCTGGCACATCGCGCACCATAGCTGGGATGGTCTCGATCCCCACTTGCTGACTGGCACGCCAGCGACGCTCGCCGGCAATGATTTCAAAGCGATTTTCGGCGATAGGCCGTACTACGATCGGCTGCATGACACCTTGAGCCTTGATCGACAGCGCCAACTCTTCGAGCGCCTGAGGATCCATGTCACGACGCGGCTGGTATTTGCCACGCTGAATCAGATCCAGAGGGATGTGCTGCAATTCGCGCTGGTCGGCCTTGGTAGCCTGCTCTTCCAGGGAACTGACGGTTGGACTGCTCAGAAGCGCATCCAGCCCACGTCCGAGTCCTCGTTTCTTGACGGCCATGGGAATTCCTTAAGTGGGCTGAGCTGTGCGTGTATTACGACGTTGGCGGCGAACCATCTCGCCTGCAAGTGCCAGGTAAGCCAACGCGCCTCGAGAGGACTTGTCGTACGCCAGCGCGGGCATACCAAAGCTCGGTGCCTCGGCCAGACGAATATTGCGCGGGATCACGGTGTCGTAAAGTTGCTCGCCAAAGTGCTCTTTGAGCTGGGCAGATACGTCGTTGATCAAGCTCAGCCGCGGATCGTACATGGTGCGCAAAAGGCCTTCGATCTTAAGTTGCGGGTTCAACAGTTCGGCGATTCGCTTGATGTTATCCACAAGGTCGCTCAGCCCCTCGAGCGCAAAATACTCACACTGCATGGGGATGATCACACCATCTGCCGCCACCAATGCATTGAGCGTCAGCATCGAAAGCGAAGGCGGACAATCAATGAGGATGTAGTCGTAATTCTCACGAATAGGCGCTAACGCAGTGCGCAGGCGACTTTCCTTCATCTGCATTTCCAGCAGCACCACTTCTGCAGCGGTCAGGTCACGGTTGGCGGGTAGCAGTTGATAGCCGCCGTGCTCGGAAAAATGCATGGCTTGGCCAAGATCACACTCTCCGATCAGCACGTCATAAATTGAGTTCTCGAGCGCGTGTTTATCCACACCGCTGCCCATCGTGGCATTGCCTTGAGGATCGAGATCGATCAACAGCACTCGGCGCTTGGTAGCGACCAGCGAGGCTGCGAGATTGATGCAGGTGGTGGTTTTGCCCACACCACCTTTTTGGTTCGCAATCGCGAATACCTTAGCCATTCTTGCGTGTGTTCCCTGTCAAGCCGTGCGGCGCAGTATCAGCAGATGGCGTTGCCCTTGGCAACCCGGAACGGCCAAGGCCTGCGCACTGTCGAGGCGGAAGTCTGCCGGCAATGCTACCAGTTCATTGGCGGGATGCAGACCCTTCATCGCGAGCCAGTGCGTTTGATCGTCGCCCATGTGACGTGTCCACTGCGTGAAGTCTTCGAGACTGCTGAAAGCCCGAGAGATGATCCCGTTGAACGGCTGCTGCGGCTCAAAGGCTTCAGCACGGCTGTGGATAACTTTAAGATTGTCGAGCTTGAGCTCAAGTTTGACCTGAGTCAGAAAACGAGTTTTCTTGCCATTGCTGTCGAGCACAGTGACCTTGGTACCTGGAAACAGAATAGCCATCGGAATACCAGGCATCCCGCCACCGCTGCCTACATCGAGCCAGCGCTCACCTTCGATGAAAGACATGATGCTCAAGCTGTCGAGCAGATGACGCGACACCATCTCGTCCGGGTCGCGCACCGCAGTCAGGTTGTAGGCCTTGTTCCATTTGATCAGCAAGGCCAGATACGCCAACAGTTGGTGGCGCTGGCTATCTGTGAGCTCAACGCCCAACTCGCGAGCGCCGAGGGTCAATTCTTCAGCGTGTTGCGGGGTGACCATAGAACTCAAGCGCTTTGCTCCAACTGACGGCCCGCGCCGCGTTTTTTCAAATGAATCATCAGCAACGATATGGCGGCAGGCGTCACACCAGGGATGCGCGATGCCTGGCCCAGAGTTTCTGGACGAGTTATCCCCAGCTTGCTTTGAATTTCTTTCGACAGACCAGAGATGTTGGTGTAATCGATGTCCGCCGGCAATTTAGTGTTTTCGCTGGCGCGAAGCCTTGCGATTTCGTCTTGCTGGCGATCGATATAACCGGCGTATTTGGTCTTGATCTCAACCTGCTCGGCCACTTGTGGATCGGCGCAACCTTCGCCTGTCAGGGAGATGAGACTGGCGTAGTCCACTTCCGGACGAGTCAAAAGATTGAGCAGGTTGTATTCATGAGTCAACGGCGTGCCGAAATGCGCAGAGACCGAGTCACCTTGCGGTGTTCCTGGACGAATCCAAGTGGATTTCAAGCGCTGTTCTTCGCGCTCGATACTATCGCGCTTGGTACAGAACGCAGCCCAGCGGGCGTCATCGACGAGCCCCAGCTCCCGGCCTTTCTCGGTCAAGCGAAGATCGGCGTTGTCTTCACGCAGGATCAATCTGTACTCAGCCCGTGAAGTGAACATGCGGTACGGCTCTTGGGTGCCGAGCGTGATCAAGTCGTCGACCAACACCCCGATGTACGCTTCGTCGCGGCGCGGGCACCAGCTTTCTTTGCCCTGTGCACGCAGCGCTGCGTTGGCACCGGCGAGCAAACCTTGCGCACCCGCCTCTTCGTAACCCGTGGTGCCGTTGATTTGTCCTGCGAAAAACAACCCGCCAATCACTTTGGTTTCGAGGCTGTATTTCAGATCACGCGGATCGAAATAGTCGTACTCGATGGCGTAGCCGGGACGCACGATGTGGGCATTCTCCATGCCCCGAATAGAGCGAACGATCTGCAGTTGTACATCGAACGGCAGCGATGTCGAGATGCCATTCGGGTACAGCTCATGAGTGTTCAGGCCTTCCGGTTCTATGAAGACCTGATGGCTTTCCTTGTCGGCAAAGCGATGAATCTTGTCTTCGATCGACGGGCAATAGCGCGGGCCGACGCCTTCAATCACACCGGAGTACATCGGAGAACGGTCGAGATTGGCCGCAATGATTTCGTGAGTGCGAGCGTTGGTATGGGTTATCCAGCAGCTGACCTGCGCCGGGTGCTGGTCCTTGGTACCCATGAACGACATCACTGGAATCGGAGTATCACCTGGTTGCTCGGTCATGACCGAAAAATCCACGGACCGACCGTCAATACGCGGTGGGGTACCGGTTTTCAGGCGGCCGACGCGTAAAGGCAGTTCCCGCAGACGCTGTGCCAACGCAATCGATGGTGGATCTCCAGCGCGTCCACCCGAATAGTTCTGCATTCCGATGTGGATAAGTCCGCCCAGGAACGTGCCGGTGGTCAATACAACGGAGTCCGCGAGAAACCGCAGACCCATTTGAGTGACTACACCCCGCACTTCGCCCTGCTCCACGATTAGGTCATCGCAGGCTTGCTGAAATATCCACAGGTTTGGCTGGTTTTCAATGATTTCGCGAATAGCTGCTTTGTAAAGGACACGGTCAGCCTGGGCACGAGTAGCGCGCACCGCTGGGCCTTTACGACTGTTCAAAACACGGAATTGGATGCCGCCCCTATCGGTAGCAACGGCCATCGCCCCGCCGAGCGCATCAATTTCTTTAACCAGATGACTCTTGCCAATGCCGCCAATTGCGGGGTTACAACTCATTTGGCCCAAGGTTTCCACGTTATGCGTTAGCAGCAGGGTTTTAGAGCCCATGCGTGCAGACGCCAGTGCTGCCTCAGTACCGGCATGACCGCCACCGATGACGATCACTTCAAAACGGGAAGGGAAATCCACCACGCACCTCGTGCCTGTTTTCTGGGGGAATTGGAATTGGCGGCAAGTATAGGGACTTCACCCCCTTGAAGGAACCTTTTGCGCAAAATTTAACCAGCTGTGGATAGAAGGTGGTTATAAAAATTAAAAAGAAAGAAATTTATAAGATCTTTGTTTTTATGTTTATTTATACACAGCGTCATTTCTGTGGATAGATCTCTATCAGCCCCTATATACAGCGTGTACAGAGATTCAAAAGTCTGTGATTATCCACGAATGAGCCCGTTGGATAAGCACCTTGAGCCTGTGGACTAAATGGCTACTTATGCACAGCCGGCTTTATACCCCCGTTAGAACCTCAATTATCAACTGGGCTTAGGCGGGCTTATACACAGGGCTTAATTTTCAGAATTCGCAAAAAATGGCTTCGGGGGCAAGCAAATCTTGCTTTTGAAAGGGCTTGAGCTGGGAGTTTTGGTTGGAGAAAGAGGCGAAGCGCAGGGGCTTACCGTAAGGGTGAGCCCGTTTGGAGGAGGTGTTGGCTATTTGCCGATGCAGAAACTGGAGAAAATCCGGCCCAGCAAGTCATCGGAACTGAACGCGCCGGTGATCTCACCGAGCGCCTGTTGCGCCTGGCGAAGGTCTTCGGCCAACAATTCGCCTGCACCCGCCAGAGTCAGTTGTGAACGACCGTGATCGAGTGAGATGCTGGCGCGCTGCAATGCATCCAGGTGCCGCCTGCGGGCGCTGAAGCTGCTTTCCGAGGTCTGCTGGAAACCCATGCATGCCTTCAGATGATCGCGTAGCAGTTCCAGCCCTTCACCACCGGCTTTGGCACTGAGATTAATCGTGACATGGCCGTCGGCGTTAACCTCCAACATGATTGGATCGGCGCTCAAGTCGGCTTTGTTTTTGATCAGCGTTACCTTGGCTGGGTCTGGACGCTCCTGCAGGAACTCTGGCCAAAGCGCGAATGGATCGTTTGCTTCGGGCGCTGTTGCGTCAATCACTAGCAGAATTCGATCAGCCTCGGTAATAGCCTTGAGTGCGCGCTCTACACCAATCTTCTCGACGTGATCCACTGTCTCACGCAACCCGGCAGTGTCGACCACATGAAGAGGCATACCATCAATGTGGATATGTTCGCGCAGTACATCACGCGTTGTGCCTGCGATCTCGGTAACAATGGCGGCTTCACGCCCGGC
The DNA here is from genome assembly GCF_057128745.1 of Pseudomonas rosaeacicularis. Classification (NCBI taxonomy): domain Bacteria; kingdom Pseudomonadati; phylum Pseudomonadota; class Gammaproteobacteria; order Pseudomonadales; family Pseudomonadaceae; genus Pseudomonas; species Pseudomonas rosaeacicularis. The sequence goes on along the minus strand of NZ_JBSKHT010000015.1, from coordinate 120,927 downwards.
AAGGGCGTTCAACAGGCTGGATTTACCGGCGTTGGGGCGTCCGGCAATGACGACAGTCATACCGTCGCGCAGCAGTGCACCCTGATTGGCTTCACCCACCACCGTGGATAAGTGCCCGCGCACGTCATCGAGCATGCTCAAAACATGGCCATCGGCCAAGAAGTCAATTTCTTCCTCAGGGAAATCGATTGCTGCTTCAACGTAGATCCGCAGACTGATTAGTTTCTCAGTCAGGTTATGTACACGAGTCGAGAATGCGCCCTGCAGAGAACGCAGCGCGTTACGTGCTGCCTGTGCAGAGCTGGCCTCGATTAAGTCTGCAATTGCTTCAGCCTGGGCCAGGTCCAGCTTGTCGTTAAGGAACGCTCGCTCGCTGAATTCGCCAGCTCGGGCAAGTCTGCAACCCAGTTGTACACAGCGCTGCAATATCATGTCCAGAACCACTGGGCCCCCGTGGCCTTGCATCTCGAACACATCCTCCCCGGTGAATGAGTTGGGACCAGGGAAATAAACGGCGATCCCCTCATCGATCGCGTCACCGTTTTCGTCCTGAAACGCGCCGAAATGTGCATAACGAGGCTGCGGGTTCTTACCGACGATCGCTTGTGCTGCACTCAACGCCAGCGGACCGGAAATGCGCACAATGCCAACCCCACCTCTTCCCTGCGCAGTGGCAATAGCGGCGATGGTTTCACGAGGGACGTTCATGACACTGCTCCTGAAGAAACGACAGATAGCAAAACGCCCCACGAGGGGGCGTCCTGAATAACTTATTCACAGATTAGATCAAGCTTCGGCCTTCTTGGCCTTAGCTTCGATGCCACGTGTGATGTACCACTGCTGCGTGATGGACAGGGTATTGTTGACTACCCAATACAGAACCAGACCCGCAGGGAACCACAAGAAGAAGAACGTGAAGATGATTGGCATCAGCTTCATTACCTTGGCTTGCATCGGATCCGGAGGCGTCGGGTTCAACCGCTGCTGGATGAACATGGTAGCGCCCATGATGATCGGCAGAATGAAGAACGGATCCTTGATGGACAAATCAGTTATCCACAGCAGCCATGGAGCCTGACGCATTTCAACGCTTTCCAGCAGGACCCAGTACAACGACAGGAATACCGGCATCTGTACAAGAATTGGAAGGCATCCACCCAGCGGGTTGATCTTCTCTTTCTTGTACAGCTCCATCATCGACTGCGAAAGCTTCTGACGATCATCGCCGTGTTGTTCTTTCAAAATAGCGAGCTTGGGAGCTACGGCTCGCATACGCGCCATAGAACGATAGCTTGCAGCCGACAGTGGGAAGAAAAGCCCTTTGATCAGCATCGTCAGGAAGATGATCGACCAGCCCCAGTTACCCACAATGCTGTGGATATGTTGCAAGAGCCAGAAAATAGGCTGGGCGATGAACCAGAGAATGCCGTAATCGACCGTCAGTTCCAGGCCTGGGGACAACTCTTTGAGCACTGCCTGGCTTTTCGGGCCTGCATAAAGCGTAGTGTTTGTTTCGACTTTGGCGCCCGGAGCGATGTTCAGTGCAGGGCCGGTGAAGCCAATGATGTAATTGCCTTGGCTGTCTTTGCGCGTGGTGACGGTGTTGCTATCGCCGTGATTCGGGATCCAGGCTGTAACGAAATAGTGCTGCAGCCAGGCGACCCAACCACCTTGAACCGTTTCCTTGACCGAACCTTTATCGATGTCTTTCATCGACACCTTTTTGTAAGGCTCTGAAGCAGTCCACATAGCGGCGCCCAGATACGTCGCGGTGCCAGTGGCTGTGGATGACGAAGGGTCGGAGCTGGCGTCACGCTTCAACTGTGCAAACAGATTGCCGTTCCAAGGCTGAGCGCTCTGGTTATCAATCAGGTAGCTAACAGTCAGGTCATACAGGCCGCGCTTGAATGTAAAGCGCTTGATGTAGTTGACCCCGGCATCACTGAATTTGAGATCCACGACCAAGTCATTCTGACCATCAACCAGTTGATAACTTTTCTGTGCACTCACGTACACCGGACGTCCGGTTGAGCGAGCATCCGGACCGTTGGCCCCTGTCAGACCGCTTTGGGCCAGAAAGGTACGTTCGCCACCATTATCAAAAAGCTGGAACGGAACGTCCGGATGGTCTTGACGACGAGGGTAAAGCGGCAACCGAAGCTGCACGACGTCACCACCAACAGGATCGATTTCCAGATTCAGGACGTCTGTTTTGACTTGAATCAGATCCTTACTTGCCACCACTGGAGTTTCAGCAGGAGCAGCAACTTCACCCGTTGCGCTTGGGACATCGGCATTTGCTGATGCGGCTATGCCAGGCGGGGTATCCGGTAGCGCGGATGTATTTGTGTTGGCGGCAACATTCTGAGTCGGCAGGGCAGCCTGGCCATAGTCCTGGTTCCATTTCAGGACCATGACGTAGGACACGATTGCCAGGGCGACGATCAGGATCGTGCGTTTAATATCCATGATTACTCGGCCATCGAAGAGGAACGGGAGGTGGGATCTGTTGGAACCGGGTCATAACCACCGGGATTCCAAGGATGACAGCGACCTAAGCGACGTAAGGTCAGCCAGCCACCGCGTAACAAGCCATGATTTTCAATGGCTTCGTACGCGTAGCAGGAGCAACTGGGGTAGAAACGACAGTGACTGGCCATCAGAGGACTAATGGCATAACGGTAAAACTGGATCGGTACGAGCGCCAGTTTACGCATTAGGACTGTCTACCCCTACGGTTTCGGTAATGGCTTCTGAAGCAGGCCGGCTACGCGCCAGACGTTTCCAGAGCTTGCCGAAATGCTGAATCAATTCGGGGTTTTCAATGTCACCCAAGCCTTTTCGCGCGACTACCACGATGTCCCAACCGACCAAATTGTCTTGGTGTTGGCGAAACGATTCGCGCATCAGGCGTTTTAAACGATTGCGCTCAACCGAGAGCTTTACGCTCTTTTTCCCGATCACTAACCCCAGACGGGGGTGATCAAGATCGTTGCTGCGCACAAGGAGCAGGAGATTTTTCCCCGGAACCTTGCCGGTGGGGGAGTCAAAGACTGCCTTGAAATGCCGGGGTGTCAGCAAACGCTTTTCCCGACTGAAGTCCTGACTCACCACCTGTGCCGATTAATCAAACTGCCAGACGCTTACGGCCTTTGGCGCGACGACGCGACAAGACTGCACGGCCGTTCTTGGTGGCCATACGTGCACGGAAACCGTGGGTGCGGGCGCGCTTGATAGTGCTGGGTTGGAAAGTACGTTTCATGGCGTGTTACCTGGTTCGTCCACAACGGGCCGGAATGGCCCCCGTTTTAAGAGACCGGGGATTCTAGTGAAAGCGTGCCCTCAGGTCAATTTCCAACCAACGTTTCGTGCATTTAGTTCCTCGGCTGCAAATTGCTCCATTTATGGCCCGACTCCCAGATCCCAACCGAGTCTAGATATAGAAATAAAGAAGGAGAGTATTTAAAGCTCTTTTATAGAGCTTATAGAAGCTATAGGAGCACATATCTGTGGATAGAATCATGCAGGCCACGTATCTCAGCGTGTACAGAGCGTAGAAAGGTTGTAGAAAAGCGGTGGTGTAACTGTGCCGCGCCGTCGGAAAAGCTGTGTGTGGAATCCTGTTTTATCCACAGGCACGTTATCCACAGATTTTAGGTCATACTTATGCAGTGGGCTGAGTAGCAGTTATCCACAGAGCTTATGCACATGCCATTTGTCGGCTTTCTGTGCATGAAACGCCTGTTTGTCGTGCAGTCTTATCAACCTACATGTGGATAAGTACGTTGCTGATCGCTACAATGGCCGCTTGTTTTTGCCTCATCGGCTTTTGACTTAGGGGATGTCCGTGTCAGTGGAACTTTGGCAACGGTGCGTAGAGCTATTACGTGACGAGCTGCCTGCCCAGCAATTCAACACCTGGATCCGTCCGCTTCAGGTTGAAGCCGAAGGCGACGAGTTGCGTGTCTATGCCCCAAACCGGTTTGTGCTCGATTGGGTTAACGAAAAGTATCTCAGCCGATTGCTTGAGCTTCTCGGTGAGCATGGTCAAGGTCTGGCTCCTGCCCTTTCCTTATTAATAGGCAGCAAGCGAAGCTCCGCGCCACGTGCGGCGCCCAATGCTCCTTTGGCGGCCGCGGCTTCCCAGGCTGTTCACGCCAGCGGTAATGTGGCTATTTCCTCCCAGCCTGCGATCAGAGCAGCTGCACAAGCTCCTGTTCAAAATTCGCTCAGTGTTGATGACGAGCCTTCTCGGGCAAGCTTTGATCCAATGGCCGGGGCCAGCTCACAGCAGGCGCCTGCCCGGGCAGAGCAGCGTAATGTGCAGGTTGAAGGTGCGCTTAAGCACACCAGCTATTTGAATCGCACATTCACGTTCGAAAATTTCGTTGAGGGCAAATCCAACCAGCTGGCTCGGGCAGCTGCCTGGCAGGTAGCGGATAACCCAAAGCACGGTTACAACCCGCTGTTTTTGTATGGCGGTGTCGGCTTGGGTAAAACGCATTTAATGCACGCTGTGGGTAACCATCTTCTAAAGAAGAATCCGAACGCTAAAGTGGTTTATCTGCACTCGGAGCGATTCGTTGCGGACATGGTGAAAGCGCTTCAGCTGAATGCGATCAATGAATTCAAGCGGTTCTATCGCTCGGTCGATGCACTTCTTATCGATGACATTCAGTTTTTTGCCCGCAAAGAGCGTTCGCAGGAAGAGTTTTTTCATACCTTTAACGCATTGCTCGAAGGTGGCCAGCAAGTCATCCTCACCAGTGATCGTTACCCGAAAGAAATTGAAGGCTTGGAAGAGCGTCTTAAATCCCGTTTTGGTTGGGGGTTGACCGTTGCGGTCGAACCGCCTGAACTTGAAACGCGTGTAGCCATTTTGATGAAGAAGGCCGATCAGGCGAAGGTCGATTTGCCTCACGATGCGGCTTTCTTTATCGCACAGCGAATTCGTTCCAACGTCCGTGAGCTCGAGGGCGCACTCAAACGAGTCATAGCGCACTCCCACTTCATGGGCCGGGATATTACGATCGAGTTGATCCGCGAATCGCTCAAGGATCTCCTGGCGCTGCAAGACAAGCTGGTGAGTGTGGATAACATTCAACGCACGGTTGCTGAATACTACAAAATCAAGATATCTGACCTGTTGTCCAAACGTCGTTCCAGGTCTGTCGCTCGACCGCGCCAAGTGGCCATGGCATTGTCCAAGGAGCTTACTAACCACAGTTTGCCGGAGATCGGTGACGTGTTTGGCGGCCGCGACCACACAACGGTTCTGCATGCTTGCCGCAAGATCAATGAGCTCAAAGAATCCGACGCGGATATTCGCGAGGACTACAAGAACCTGCTGCGTACACTGACCACTTAATGATGCCAAAGCAGATTATCAAGGCAAGGGACTAGACCATGCATTTCACCATTCAACGCGAAGCCCTGTTGAAACCCCTGCAACTGGTCGCAGGCGTTGTAGAACGCCGCCAGACCTTGCCGGTTCTGTCGAACGTTCTTCTGGTTGTCGAGGGTCAGCAACTGTCCCTGACAGGAACAGACCTGGAGGTTGAACTGGTAGGTCGCGTTCAGCTCGAGGAAGCTGCTGAACCAGGCGAGATCACTGTGCCCGCCCGCAAGTTGATGGATATTTGCAAGAGCTTGCCCAATGATGCTTTGATCGATATCAAACTGGATGAGCAAAAGCTGATCGTCAAGGCCGGGCGAAGTCGCTTCACCTTGTCGACGCTGCCAGCCAATGACTTCCCGACTGTGGAAGAAGGTCCGGGCTCGTTCACGTTCAATCTGGTTCAAAGCAAGCTGCGTCGGTTGATTGAGCGCACCAGCTTTGCAATGGCGCAACAGGACGTTCGTTACTATCTCAACGGCATGTTGCTTGAGGTCCAGTCCGGTATCCTGCGGGCAGTGGCGACTGATGGTCACCGTCTTGCAATGTGTTCAATGGCGGCAGAGATCGAACAGGCCGATCGTCATCAGGTCATCGTGCCACGCAAGGGTATTCTCGAGCTTGCGCGCCTGCTGACTGAGCAAGACGGCATCGTCAGCATTGTGTTGGGCCAGCATCACATTCGCGCCACCACAGGTGAATTTACCTTCACCTCAAAATTGGTCGACGGCAAATTTCCGGATTACGAGCGTGTCTTGCCAAAAGGTGGGGATAAGTTGGTGGTGGGTGATCGACAGGCATTGCGCGAAGCATTCAGTCGAACTGCAATTCTTTCGAACGAAAAGTACCGCGGTATCCGTCTACAGCTTGCCAGCGGCCAACTGAAAATTCAGGCGAACAACCCTGAACAAGAAGAAGCGGAAGAGGAAATCGGCGTCGAATACGACGGAGGGGCGCTCGAGATCGGTTTCAATGTGAGCTACTTGCTCGACGTCTTAGGCGTAATGACTACCGAACAAGTTCGTTTGATTCTTTCCGATTCCAATAGCAGCGCATTGGTACAAGAGTCCGGTAATGATGACTCAGCCTATGTCGTAATGCCGATGCGCCTGTAACAGCAGAAGCTAATGTCTCTCAGCCGCGTCTCGGTCACCGGGGTGCGCAATTTGCAACCGGTGACCTTCTCCCCTTCCCCTCGTATCAACATTCTGTATGGCGCCAATGGCAGCGGGAAAACCAGCGTCCTTGAAGCCATACATCTTTTGGGTCTTGCCCGCTCGTTTCGGAGCGTAAGGCTTCTGCCTGTCATCCAATATGAACAACCAGCATGTACGGTTTTTGGTCAGGTCGAATTAGCCGAAGGTGGCCATAGCAGCCTGGGCATCTCTCGCGACCGGCAAGGCGAATTCCAGATTCGCATCGACGGCCAGAACGCCAAGAGTGCCGCACAGCTCGCCGAAACCCTTCCCCTGCAGTTAATCAATCCAGACAGTTTTCGATTGCTTGAGGGGGCTCCGAAGATTCGACGCCAATTTTTGGATTGGGGAGTGTTCCACGTGGAACCTCGATTTTTGGGGACTTGGCAGCGACTTCAGAAGGCCCTGCGGCAGCGTAACTCGTGGTTGCGACATGGTACACTTGACGTCGCTTCGCAAGCGGCATGGGACAGGGAACTGTGTCTGGCAAGTGATGAAATTGATGAATATCGACGTGCGTATATCAAGGCCTTAAAGCCTGTCTTCGAGCAAACTTTGAGCGAGCTGGTGCAGCTTGAAGGTTTGAGCCTGAGTTACTACCGCGGATGGGATAAAGAGAAGGAGCTAAGCGCGGTGCTTGCTACCTCTCTTCACCGCGATCAGCAGATGGGTCATACGCAGGCGGGACCACAGAGAGCCGATTTAAGATTACGGCTGGGTGGTCACAACGCTGCCGATATCTTGTCTCGTGGTCAGCAAAAATTAGTCGTGTGCGCGCTGCGCATCGCCCAAGGCCATTTGGTAGGCCAGGCTCGTCGAGGTCAATGCATATACCTCGTCGATGATTTGCCATCCGAACTCGACGAGAATCATCGCAACGCACTATGCCGATTGCTAGAAGACTTACACTGCCAGGTTTTCATTACCTGTGTAGATCAAGAATTTTTGAGGGAAGGCTGGCAGACGGAAACGCCAGTTGCATTGTTCCACGTGGAACAAGGCTGTATCACCCAGACCCACGATCATCGGGAGTGAATGCATGAGCGAAAATCAAACGTACGACTCCTCCAGCATCAAGGTGCTGAAAGGGCTAGACGCCGTACGCAAGCGTCCCGGTATGTACATCGGCGATACCGACGATGGCAGCGGTCTCCACCACATGGTTTTCGAGGTGGTCGATAACTCGATCGACGAAGCATTGGCTGGCCATTGCGACGACATCAGTATCATTATCCACCCGGACGAATCTATTACCGTGCGTGATAACGGCCGCGGTATTCCGGTCGATGTTCACAAAGAAGAAGGCGTTTCTGCTGCAGAGGTCATCATGACCGTGCTGCACGCCGGCGGTAAGTTTGACGATAATTCGTACAAAGTTTCTGGCGGCCTCCACGGCGTTGGTGTTTCCGTGGTTAACGCCCTCTCCGAGTTACTTCTGCTGACTGTGCGTCGTAGCGGCAAGATCTGGGAGCAGACCTATGTGCATGGCGTTCCTCAGGAACCCATGCGCATCGTCGGTGAAAGCGACTCCACCGGTACAGAGATTCACTTCAAACCTTCCGCTGAGACGTTCAAGAACATCCACTTCAGCTGGGACATCCTTGCAAAGCGTATCCGTGAACTGTCTTTCCTGAACTCCGGTGTCGGCATCGTTCTGCGAGACGAGCGCAGCGGTAAGGAAGAGTTGTTCAAATACGAAGGTGGTTTACGTGCGTTCGTTGAATACCTGAACACGAACAAAACTCCAGTTAATGAAGTATTCCACTTCAATGTGCAGCGTGACGACGGGATCGGTGTCGAAATTGCCCTGCAGTGGAACGACAGCTTCAACGAGAATTTGTTGTGCTTTACCAACAACATTCCTCAGCGCGACGGTGGCACTCACCTTGTTGGCTTCCGCTCGGCGTTGACGCGCAACCTCAATAACTACATCGAACAAGAAGGTCTGGCTAAAAAGCACAAGGTCGCCACCACCGGTGACGATGCGCGCGAAGGCCTCACAGCTATTATTTCGGTGAAGGTGCCTGATCCAAAGTTCAGTTCTCAGACCAAAGACAAGCTGGTCTCTTCCGAAGTGAAGACTGCGGTCGAACAGGAAATGGGCAAATACTTCTCGGACTTCCTTCTGGAAAATCCGAACGAAGCCAAGGCCGTTGTGGGCAAAATGATCGACGCAGCCCGCGCTCGTGAAGCCGCGCGCAAGGCTCGTGAGATGACTCGCCGAAAAGGTGCGTTGGATATTGCCGGTTTGCCAGGAAAGCTCGCCGACTGCCAAGAGAAAGACCCTGCCCTTTCCGAACTGTATCTTGTGGAAGGTGACTCTGCTGGCGGTTCCGCCAAGCAGGGACGTAACCGTAAGACTCAGGCTATTCTGCCGCTCAAAGGTAAAATCCTGAACGTCGAGAAAGCGCGTTTCGACAAGATGATCTCTTCGCAAGAAGTGGGCACGTTGATCACCGCTTTGGGCTGTGGCATCGGCCGCGACGAATACAACATCGAAAAACTGCGCTATCACAACATCATCATCATGACCGATGCTGACGTCGACGGTTCGCACATCCGTACGCTGCTGTTGACCTTCTTCTTTCGTCAGTTGCCTGAACTGGTCGAGCGCGGCTACATCTACATCGCTCAGCCTCCGCTCTACAAAGTGAAGAAAGGCAAGCAAGAGCAATACATCAAAGACGACGAAGCCATGGAAGAGTACATGACTCAGTCGGCCCTCGAAGATGCGAGCCTGCACCTTAACGAATCCGCTCCAGGCATTTCCGGTGAAGCGCTGGAAAAACTGGTCAACGATTTCCGGATGGTGATGAAGACGCTCAAGCGTTTGTCGCGTCTCTATCCTCAGGAGCTGACCGAGCACTTCGTATATCTGCCACCTGTCACGCTGGAGCAGCTCGCTGACCATGCCGGCATGCAAGCTTGGCTGGACAAGTTCGATGAACGTCTGCGCGTGGGCGAGAAGTCAGGCTTGGTCTACAAAGCCAGTCTGCGTGAAGATCGTGAGCGTGGCGTGTGGCTGCCAGAGGTCGAACTGATCTCCCACGGCCTATCGAACTACGTCACCTTCAACCGAGACTTCTTCGGCAGCAACGACTACAAGACGGTAACCGCCTTAGGCCTGCAGATCAGCTCACTGCTGGAAGAAGGCGCCTACATCCAACGCGGCGAGCGTAAGAAGCAGGTCACCGAGTTCAAGGAAGCGCTGGCCTGGTTGATGGCTGAAAGCACCAAGCGTCACACCATCCAGCGCTACAAAGGTCTGGGTGAAATGAACCCGGATCAGTTGTGGGAAACCACCATGGATCCAGCTGTTCGCCGCATGCTGAAAGTGACGATTGAAGATGCAATCGGTGCAGACCAGATCTTCAACACGTTGATGGGCGATGCGGTAGAACCGCGCCGTGAATTCATCGAGAGCAATGCGCTGGCAGTATCGAACCTGGATTTCTGAAGCTCGATTTTGCTCGATAAGAAACCCCGAAGGATCATCGTCCTCCGGGGTTTTTTTGTGTTCAGGCACAAAGCAACGCAGCCCTGAGTGTCGTCAAATAGATTTCTTTTCGTTTAATAGCCGCCCTACACTGCCAGACGTCTGACTTGTCCTGGAAGTGAAGATGACCGCCGACGCAGTTGCTACGTCCATCGTGGAAACCACCGAAGGCCTGCGCTTGGCCGGGGAAGACGCTTTCCGGTGGCGAGAATGGGGCCCCTACCTGAGCGATCGGCAATGGGGCACGGTACGGGAGGATTACAGCGCTGACGGCAATGCTTGGGATTACTTTCCCCACGACCATGCTCGCAGCCGAAGCTATCGCTGGGGCGAGGATGGCTTGGCCGGTTTTTCTGACCAGTCTCAGCACTGGTGCCTCGGGCTGGGGTTGTGGAACGAGCACGATGCCATCTTGAAGGATCGGCTATTCGGTCTGAACAATGCCGAAGGGAACCACGGTGAGGACGTGAAGGAGCTGTACTTCCACGTCGATGGACTCCCGAGCCATGCGTACATGCGCATGCTGTACAAGTATCCCCATGCCGCCTTTCCTTACGACGACTTGGTCACGGAGAACGCGCGACGCGGTCTGGAGGACCCTGAGTACGAGATTCTCGATACTGGCGTGTTTAACGACAACCACTACTTCGATGTGACCGTCGAATACGCCAAACACACCCCGGACGACATTTTTATGCGTGTCACCGTCGTTAACCGGTCCGACTGTGCAGCGCGATTGCACGTATTGCCGCATCTTTGGGCAAGAAACACCTGGAGCCTTGGGCGTGACTCCGAGCGCCCTTCCCTGTCGCTGGAGGGTGAAAGCGTTATCGCGCGCCATCCGCAGTTACCTGAAAAAATGGCAACGGCGTGGGGCAAACAGCCTGGTGAATGGCTCTTTTGCGAGAACGAAACCAATGGCCCTAAACTGTTCGGCACGCAAGGTACGGGGCCATTCAAAGACGGGATCAACGACTACATCGTCGGCGCGAAAGCTGATGCGATTCGCCACGATAAAGGCACACGCGTGGCTGCGCACTTTTTGATGCAGCTAGATGGCTACGCAAGCGAAGTGGTTTACCTAAGATTTGCGCCTGCCGATGCCGAGCGCATTAACGCTCGCGAGTTGTTCACTACACGTCTCAAAGAAACTGATGATTACTACAACGCGCTGCAATTGGGTATGCCGGACGCCGACGCGCGCAACGTCCAGCGCCAGGCATTGGCCGGTTTACTGTGGTCCAAGCAGCTTTATTACTTTGATGTGAAGGCCTGGCTGGAAGGCGATCCCAATCAGGCCCCGTTGCCGCCAGACCGTCCGAAAATTCGAAACAGCCAATGGCAGCACCTGTGCAATTTCGACATCGTCTCGATGCCGGACAAATGGGAGTACCCATGGTACGCGTCCTGGGACCTAGCTTTTCAGGCGGTGGCATTTGCCCTTATCGATCCCGACTTTGCCAAAGACCAACTGTTGTTGTTGATCAAAGATCGCTTTATGCACCCCAATGGTCAGTTGCCTGCTTACGAATGGCGTTTCGATGATGCCAATCCGCCCGTCCACGCTTGGGCGACGTGGCGGGTCTATCAAATGGAAAAGGCACTGAAGGGTGAAGGCGATGTTGATTTTCTTGAGCGAGTTTTCCACAAGCTGCTGCTGAATTTTTCTTGGTGGGTTAACCGCAAGGATGCCGAGGGACACAACATTTTTCAGGGCGGGTTTCTTGGGCTCGATAACATTGCCCTGTTTGATCGATCTGCGGCCATGGCCCCGGGTTATCAACTCGATCAAGCCGACGGGACGGCTTGGGTCGCCGGTTACGCGCTGGACCTGATGCGTATCGCCTTGGAGTTGGCCAAGCGCAACGAGGTTTACGTTGATATCTCGGTTAAGTTCTTTGAGCACTTTCTCTACATCGCCGGTGCAATCAATCAGGCGGGCAAAGACGCCGAGGGTCTATGGGATGACGAAGATGGTTTTTTCTACGATGTCCTGCATCGTCCCGATGGCACCAGCGACCCGGTCCGCTTGCGATCCATTGTAGGCTTGATTCCATTGTTCGCGGTTCGCGTGCTGGAGCAGCGCGAACATGAAGGCTTGAAAGGGCTGCGTGATCGACTGCTTGGCTTCTTGCATCACCGACCAGACCTCGCACTCCTGGTCTCACGCTGGACAGAACCGGGTAAGGGCAATCGCTTGCTGCTGGCTTTACTGCGGGGTCAGCGGACAAAGGATCTGCTCAAGCGCATGCTCGATGAAAGCGAGTTCTTGTCTGAATTTGGTATCCGCTCACTGTCCAAGTCCTACGCTGCACGGCCCTTCAGCATGCACATCAACGGCGACAATCTTTGCGCGGACTATCAGCCCGCAGAGTCAGAATCGCGCCTGTTTGGTGGCAATTCCAATTGGCGCGGCCCGATCTGGATGCCGCTCAATTACATGCTAATCGAATCACTGCGTGAGTTTCATCGCTATTACGGGGAGAATTTCTCGGTTGAGTACCCGACGGGTTCAGGTTATCTGGCATCGCTGGAAGAAGTGGCTGACGGACTCAGCGCACGGGTCTGTCGTATGTTTGTGCGGGATGAAGCTGGGAATCGCCCGTCCATGTCCGGTTATCCACAGCTACAAACTGACCCGCAGAGCCGGGATCTGGTGTTGTTTCACGAGTATTTTCATGGGGAAAACGGACGCGGATTGGGCGCATCGCATCAGACTGGTTGGAGCGCCTTGGTCGCGTTGATGCTGCAACCAAAGCAGTAGTCGATTGTTTGTCGTCAGGAGTATTTTCAAGCACAAGGAGCTGTCCCCAGGATGTCGTTGTACAAATACCGAAAAGTGCTGGAACTGCCGCGGGTGCTTCCAGCCATTCTGTTCATGTTCGTTGCAGGCCTTCCCCTGACCATAATGAGCCTTGCGCTAACGCTGCATGTGCTGACGGACCTGGGACGCGGCTATTTTGAGGCCGGTGTGGTGGGTACCACCACCGCGCTCGGTTTCGCACTCGGCTCACCCGTGCTGGGGCGCATGATCGACAAGCATGGCCTGCGCCCTGTCGTAGCGGTTTGCGGCCTCCTCTCCACTGTGGCTTGGGCACTGCTGCCGTTCGTCCCGTTTCTGGTATTCATCGGGCTGTCGTTTCTCGCTTCGTTGTTCACCGTGCCCACCGGCTCACTCGCCAGGCAATTCGTGGCAAGCCTGGTGCCTGAAGATTACCGCCGCCCCGCCTATTCGCTGAACATGATGTTGATGGAGTTTTCGTTCGTCATCGGCCCCACGGTGGGCATTTTGCTTATCACGTTGTATTCGCCTATGGCTACATTGGCAGGCATTGGTATCTGGCGTGCGGTTTCCTATGTTGTGCTGTACCGACTGAATTGGCCGACGCGTACGCCAGAAGAGATCAGGATTGAAGCAAAGCCAGTTCGACCCGCCATGCGGACATGGATGTCAGGTCGTTTGATCTCTGCCCTGTTCGTCAGCGCTGCGGCGTTGTTTGTGCTCTCCGGAACAGAGCTGGCATTGATTGCAGTCCTGCGTGGAAACGGCCAGCTCGCTTTCACCGGCTACGTCATTGCGGCTATGTCTGTAGCTTCGATCGCGGGCGGGTTTGTGCACGGCATTGTTCATCGATCATTGTCGCAGTCGTCCCTGGCTTTGGGGATGAGCTTGCTGCTCCTGCCAGTGGCACTGTTCGATCAGACCTGGTGGATTCTGATGATAGCGCTCCTGCCGACCAATCTGCTGTGTACGCCGACATTGGCGGCAGGCTCTGAAAGCATGGCTAATCTGGCTCCCGCTAACGTCCGGGGCGAAGCAATGGGTCTTCAAGATTCGGCTTACAGGATCGGACAAACAATGGCGATGCCGCTCGTAGGACTGGCGATCGATAGCGTTTCGCCGAGCATGGGATTCGTCGCAGCGGCGATCGGCGGGTTGGTGTTGATAGGGATGGCAGCGCTTTGCAATCTGTGGATAACCAAAGCGAAACTGGAGGGTGTAGATCTTAATTAGCGCTGGTGCAACAAGCGCCCAAGACCGGCAATTTCCGGCGTGCTTAGCGGGCCAAAAACAATGGCATCAAAAAACTTATGCACGTTTTTGGCCCGCTAATCGCGATATGAAATAAGCATGCAAATTAGCTAGTTACAGCGCTTTATCAGAATATTTACAAAAATGGTGCACAGGTTATCCACAAAATTACGCTGATGCTTTCTCAGGCGTGCTTGCGGGTATGCCCGGAGAGCCCAGAGCTTTTTGCGTGGCTTCGTTCCAAGCGAAAACGCGGTCATTCAATGCTGCAACTGCACGGGGCCCTGTGCCTTCGGCATACATGGGTTCACCGATCACCACCCGGATAGTGCCTGGCACTTTGCCCCACCCTTCTTTGGGCCAGAACTTGCCGGCATTGTGTGCCACAGGCAACACGGGCAACTCGGCGTTGACCGCCAGTGCCGAACCACTGCGCGAGAATTTCCCGATCTGCCCGTATGGAACACGAGTGCCTTCCGGGAAGATCAGAACCCACACACCGTCCTTCAACAACTCATCGCCCTTCTTGGCCACTTCTTTGAGCGCCGCTTTGGGGTTGTCGCGGTTGATAGCAATCGGACGAAGCATCGCCATCGCCCACCCGAAGAACGGCACGTATAGCAATTCACGCTTGAGCACTTGGCTCAGCGGTTGGAAGTGCGCCGACAGGAAAAACGTTTCCCATGTGCTTTGGTGGTTGGACACGATCACACACGGGGTTTCCGGTACGTTTTCCTGGCCGGTGACTTCAACTTTAATATTGAGCATCACCCGCGTTAGCCACAGCGCGCACCGGCACCAATAGACATTGATGAACCGATAACGAACGCGAAATGGCATAAAGGGCGCGACGAAGAAACTCAGCGAGCACCACAACAGAGCGGTGCTGCCCAAAAGCAGGTAAAAGAAGAAGATCCTGATTGCCCGCATCATCGACATAGAAGCATTTACCGTACGGGCGTTGCCCGAATCTTGCGCACCGTTGGGCGACCGGCTAGCCGTTCAACGAAGCGTTATTGTGAATAAGCTCTGCAGCAATCGCCGCCAGATCATCAAAAATCAGTGTACCGGCAGGCAAGGAACCGCTGCGGGTCTTGTGACCTTTGCCCGTCATCACCAGAACAGGCTGAGAGTCGACGGCCAGCGCGGCCTCCAGGTCACCCTTGCTGTCCCCCACAAACCAAACGCCAGCAAGATCTACAGCGTAATGGCTGGCTATGGTACGCAGCATGCCGGGCTTGGGCTTGCGACATTCACAGCCTTCGTCGGGGCCGTGTGGGCAGTAAACGATCAAACCGACCTCGCCGCCCTGCTCTGCTACCAAGGCGCGCAATCGCGCATGCATGGCATCCAGAGTGGCGATATCGTAATAACCACGAGCGATGCCGGACTGATTAGTAGCGATTGCCACTGTCCAGCCGGCGTTGCTCAACTGCGCAATCGCCTCGATAGAACCGGGGATCGGAATCCACTCCTCCACCGACTTTATATAGGCGTCGGAGTCCTCGTTGATCACCCCGTCCCGATCGAGAATCAGCAGCTTCACGTGTCGCTCTCCCGCATCAGCTCAACAGGGAAATGTCGGCAACGCCCAGGAACAGTCCTCGCAGACGTGCCAGCAGCGCGTAACGGTTAGCCCTGACACTGGCATCTTCGGCGTTGACCATCACCGCTTCAAAGAACGCATCCACAGGCTCACGCAGTGCAGCCAAGCGCGCCAGTGACTCGCTGTACTGACGTTGCGCAGCCATCGGCTGCACCGCCTGGTCTGCTTGCTGGATAGCGGAGTACAGCGAGAACTCGTTGGCGTTGTCGAAATATTTGGGCTCGACCGTGCTGGCGATGGCGCCTTCGGCCTTGCTCAACAAATTCGAGACGCGCTTGTTCACGGCCGCCAATGCCGCTGCTTCTGGCAGTTTGCGAAAAGCTTGAACTGCCTGGACACGCTGATCGAAATCCAACGCTGAAGCAGGTTGCAGCGCACGCACCGACAGGTAAACCGAAACGTCCACGCCTTCGTCTTCGTAGCGCGCACGCAGGCGATCGAATACGAACTCGAGTACCTGTTCCGGCAAGCCCGCTGGTTTGATCTTGGTACCGAATTGGGCAACTGCAAACTGCACGGTCTTGATCAGATCGAGGTCGAGTTTCTTCTCGATCAGGATGCGCAGAATGCCAAGCGCCGCGCGACGCAGTGCGTACGGGTCTTTGCTGCCGGTGGGCAGCATGCCAATACCGAAGATACCAACCAGCGTGTCGAGCTTGTCTGCGATGGCAACTGCAGCGCCGGTCAGCGTGGTAGGCAGTTCAGCGCCAGCGCCGCGCGGCATGTACTGCTCGTTGAGCGCCAGCGCGACGTCTTCTGGCTCGCCGTCAGCCAAGGCGTAGTAGTAACCGGCAATGCCCTGCATCTCAGGAAACTCGCCGACCATTTCGGTCGCCAGATCGCACTTGGACAGCAGGCCCGCACGTGCAGCGCGCTGAGCGTCGCCGCCAATACGAGCGGCGATAAAAGCAGCCAGCTTGGAAACACGCTCGGCCTTGTCGAACACGGTGCCCAGTTGTGCCTGGAACACCACGTTTTGCAGGCGCTGGTTAAAGGTCTCCAGCTTCTGCTTCTTGTCCTGCTTATAGAAAAACTCGGCATCGGTCAGACGCGGGCGAACGACTTTCTCGTTGCCGAGCACGATCTGCGTCGGGTCTTTGCTTTCGATGTTGGCGACCGTGATGAAGCGCGGCAGCAACTTGCCGTCTGCATCCAGCAGGCAGAAGTACTTCTGGTTGTCCTGCATGGTGGTGATCAACGCTTCCTGAGGCACATCCAGAAAGCGTTCTTCGAACGAGCAGACCAGCGGAACCGGCCACTCGACCAGCGCAGTTACTTCGTCCAACAGGCTCGGCGGTACGATGGCAGTGCCTTCGTATTCGGTGGCGAGTTCTTCGATGCGCTTGCTGATCAACTGACGACGCTCGTTGAAATCGGCCAGTACATACGCCGTACGCAGATCGCTGATGTAGCTGGCAGGCGAGCTGATGCGCACGTTTTCCGGGTGATGGAAACGATGACCGCGCGACTCACGGCCGGCGGTTTGCGCCAGGATCGTGCAGTCGATGACGTGCTCACCGAACAACATCACCAGCCATTGGGTTGGACGCACGAACTCTTCTTTGCGAGCACCCCAGCGCATGCGCTTGGGGATAGGCAGGTCGTTCAATGAGTCTTCAACGATGGTCGGCAGCAGGCTGGCGGTGGTCTTACCGGCGATGCTCTGGCTGTAGCGCAGTTTCGGGCCGCTTTGGTCGATTTCGCTGAGATCCACGCCGCACTTCTTGGCGAAGCCCAAGGCTGCCTGAGTCGGATTGCCTTCGGCGTCGAAGGCTGCCTGACGCGGCGGGCCATCGAGGTTCACGCTGCGATCGGGTTGCTGTGTCGCCAGTTCGGTGATCAGTACGGCCAGACGGCGAGGCGCGGCGAATACTTGCTTGGCGCTGTAGGTGAGGCCTGCGGCCTGCAAACCTTTTTCGATACCCGCCAGAAATGCATCGCCGAGCACGCTCAGTGCTTTGGGTGGCAGTTCTTCGGTGCCCAGTTCAACCAGGAAATCTTGAGCACTCATTGCGCAGCCTCCAGCTTAGCCAACACTTCGTCACGTAGATCAGGGGGTGCCATCGGGAAGCCAAGCTTGGCCCGGGCCATCAGGTATGCCTGGGCCACGGAGCGCGCCAACGTGCGCACACGCAGGATGTATTGCTGACGCGCAGTCACGGAAATCGCGCGACGGGCATCCAGCAAGTTGAAAGTGTGCGAGGCCTTCAGGACCATCTCGTAGCTCGGCAACGGCAGCGGTTGATCAAGTTCGATCAAACGCTTGGCTTCGCTTTCGTAGAAGTCGAACAGCTCGAACAGTTTTTCGACGTTCGCTTGCTCGAAATTGTAGGTCGACTGCTCCACTTCGTTCTGGTGGAACACATCGCCGTAGGTGACGCGACCGAACGGACCGTCGGCCCAGACCAGGTCGTACACCGAATCGACGTTTTGCAGATACATCGCCAGGCGCTCGAGGCCATAGGTGATTTCGCCGGTCACCGGGTAGCACTCGATGCCGCCAGCCTGCTGGAAGTAAGTGAACTGCGAGACTTCCATGCCGTTGAGCCAGATTTCCCAGCCCATGCCCCAGGCGCCAAGCGTCGGCGATTCCCAGTTGTCTTCGACGAAGCGTACGTCATGGACCAACGGATCGAGACCGACATGCTTCAACGAGCCGAGGTACAGCTCTTGGAAGTTGTCCGGATTGGGTTTGAGAACCACCTGAAATTGGTAGTAGTGCTGCAAGCGGTTCGGGTTTTCGCCGTAGCGGCCGTCAGTCGGACGACGACTGGGCTGCACATAAGCGGCGTTCCAGGTTTCCGGGCCGATGGCGCGCAGAAACGTGGCGGTGTGGAAAGTGCCGGCGCCCACTTCCATATCGTAGGGCTGAAGTACCACACAACCTTGCTCAGCCCAGTATTGCTGGAGGGCGAGGATCAAGTCTTGGAAGGTACGCACGGCTGGCGTAGGCTGGCTCACGAAATTCACCTGTACTGGGGGGCTGCGATTTAAAGAGCGGGAGTATACCCGATTCGACCGCGCCTCCACCCTTGGAGCCCTATGCCACGCTGCTTTTGGTGCAACGAAGACCCTCTTTATATGGCCTATCACGATCAAGAGTGGGGCGTGCCGTTGCGCGACGCGCAGATGCTGTTCGAGTTCCTGTTGCTCGAAGGGTTCCAGGCCGGCTTGTCATGGATCACGATTTTAAAGAAACGCGCTCGTTACCGAGAAGTCATGTTCGATTTCGATGTGCAGCGCGTCGCGCAAATGACCGAGGCCGAAATTGAAGCACTCATGCTTGAGCCCGGCATTGTGCGTAATCGCTTGAAGCTCAATGCCGCGCGGCGCAATGCTCAGGCCTGGCTGAAGCTTGAGGATCCGGTGGCGTTCGTCTGGTCCTTTGTCGGTGGAACGCCAAAGGTCAACCACTTCAAGGATCGCAGCGAAGTCCCGGCCATCACCCCGCAGGCTGAGGCCATGAGCAAGGCGCTGAAAAAAGCGGGCTTCACTTTCGTCGGTCCCACCATTTGCTACGCCTACATGCAGGCCACAGGCATGGTCATGGACCACACCGTCGATTGCGATCAGTACGCAGCGCTGGTGAGTAACGATTCACTGTAGGAGCGGTTGTTGCAGCCCGGCTCATGGCTGAATGGTTACAATGCCCGCCTCATCGATTCAGGAGTGATCTGTGGATAAGTTCAAAGGCGCCATGATGGTCGGGGCGTTGCGGTTGTTTGCCCTGCTGCCTTGGCGCGCGGTTCAAGCGGTCGGCACCGCCATCGGCTGGCTGATGTGGAAGTTGCCCAATCGTTCGCGCGAAGTGGCGCGGATCAATCTGTCCAAGTGCTTTCCCGAGTTGAACCCTCAGGAGCTTGAAGCGCTGGTCGGTCGCAGTCTGATGGACATCGGCAAGACGCTGACCGAAAGCGCCTGCGCGTGGATCTGGCCGGCGCAGAAATCGATCAATCTGGTGCGCGAAGTCGAAGGCCTTGAAGTGCTGACCGCCGCGCTGGCGTCGGGTAAAGGCGTGGTCGGTATCACCAGTCACCTGGGCAATTGGGAAGTGCTCAACCACTTCTATTGCAGCCAGTGCAAACCGATCATTTTCTATCGTCCGCCCAAGCTCAAAGCCGTGGATGACCTGCTGCGCAAACAGCGTGTGCAGTTGGGTAATCGCGTGGCCGCCTCGACCAGGGAAGGCATTCTCAGCGTTATCAAGGAAGTGCGCAAAGGCGGTTCCGTGGGGATTCCGGCTGACCCGGAGCCAGCAGAATCAGCAGGTATTTTCGTACCGTTCTGTGGGACGGTCGCGCTGACCAGCAAGTTCGTGCCGAACATGCTGGCGGGCGGCAAGGCGGTGGGTGTTTTCCTGCACGCAATGCGACTGGAGGATGGTTCGGGCTACAAAGTGGTCCTCGAAGCGGCGCCGGAAGACATGTACAGCACAGATACTGAAACATCTGCGGCGGCCATGAGCAAGGTCGTCGAAAAGTACGTGCGCACTTATCCAAGTCAGTACATGTGGACGATGAAGCGGTTCAAGAAACGTCCAGCCGGTGAGGCGCGGTGGTATTAAACCCGAGACCATCGATTCTGTAGGAGTGAGCTTGCTCGCGATTGCTTTATCTCAGACAAAATGGCGTAGGGCGTCTGAAAAAATCGCGAGCAAGCTCACTCCTACCAGTAAGCGGTGGGTTTTAAAAAAAGCTCAACCCCACCTGAAACAACCGCTCCACGTCCCTGATGTACTTCTTATCCACAAGAAACATGACCACGTGATCGCCCGACTCGATCACAGTAGCGTCGTGGGCGATAAGCACATCTTCCCCGCGGGTGATCGCGCCGATAGTGGTGCCTGACGGCAGATCAATATCCCGAATGGCCCGGCCAATGACCTTGCTCGATTTCGAATCGCCGTGCGCCACTACTTCAATCGCTTCCGCCGCGCCTCTGCGCAATGAATGCACGCTGACGATATCGCCGCGCCGCACGTGGGCCAGCAATGTACCGATGGTTGCCAGTTGCGGGCTGACCGCGATATCGATTTCGCCGCCCTGCACCAGGTCCACATACGCCGGGTTGTTGATGATCGTCATCACCTTCTTGGCGCCCAGCCTTTTGGCCAGCAGCGACGACATGATGTTGGCTTCATCGTCGTTGGTGAGGGCCAGGAACAGGTCAGCGTTGTCGATGTTTTCTTCCATCAGCAGATCGCGGTCTGAGGCACTGCCCTGCAGGATGACGGTGTTGTCGAGCGTGTCCGACAAGTAGCGACAGCGCGCCGGGTTCATCTCGATGATTTTGACCTGATAGCGGTTTTCGATGGCCTCGGCCAGCCGCTCCCCGATATGTCCGCCGCCCGCGATGATGATGCGTTTATAGCTCTCGTCGAGCCGGCGCATTTCGCCCATCACCGCTCGAATGTGCGCCTTGGCGGCGATGAAGAAGACCTCATCATCAGCCTCGATCACCGTGTCGCCCTGAGGAATAATCGGACGATCGCGACGGAAAATCGCGGCTACCCGCGTATCCACGTTGGGCATGTGCTCCCGTAGTTGGCGCAATTGCTGACCCACCAACGGCCCGCCGTAGTAGGCCTTGACCGCCACCAGCTGCACTTTGCCCCCCGCAAAGTCGATCACCTGCAATGCGCTCGGGTATTCGATCAGGCGCTTGATGTAGTTGGTCACGACTTGTTCCGGGCTGATCAAAACATCGACCGGAATCGCATCGTTATCGAATAGACCCGCACGCGTCAGATAAGCCGCTTCGCGAATACGCGCGATTTTGGTGGGCGTGTGGAACAGCGTGTACGCGACCTGGCAGGCGATCATGTTGGTTTCGTCGCTGCTGGTGACGGCCACCAGCATGTCGGCATCGTCGGCGCCAGCCTGACGCAATACATGGGGAAATGAACCGCGACCTTGTACGGTACGGATGTCCAGACGGTCGCCCAGATCGCGAAGTCGGTCACCATCGGTGTCGACCACTGTGATGTCGTTGGCCTCACTGGCCAGATGCTCGGCCAGCGTGCCACCGACCTGCCCTGCGCCGAGAATGATGATTTTCAATCAGTCTCTCCTTGAAATGGTTTGTCCTGCCGCCTGCCGCTCTTTGTGTAAGCGCTGCCGAAGGCTGCGATTGCGGTGTGCCATAAGATTCGCATCGCAGTCTTCGGCAGCGCCTACAGGGATCGAGTTTCAGGCAGATGCCGCAGCGATCTTGATCAGCTTGGCGTAATAGAAGCCATCGTGCCCACCTTCCTGGGCCAGCAATTGGCGACCATGGGGTTGTTTTAGCCCCGGCGGTGAATTGCCGTTTTGCCCTGCGATGTCCAGCTCCCGCGCGCCTGACGTCCGCGCGAGAAATGCTTCGATGACCTCAGTGTTCTCCATCGGCAATGTGGAGCAGGTGGCGTACAGCAGAATCCCGCCGACTTGCAGCGTTGGCCACAAGGCGTCCAATAACTCACCTTGCAGCGCGGCGAGGGCCGGAATGTCGTCCGCCTGACGTGTCAGCTTGATGTCGGGATGGCGTCGGATAACGCCCGTTGCCGAGCAAGGCGCATCCAGCAAAATGCGCTGGAACGGCTTGCCGTCCCACCATTGATTGGTGGCGCGTGCATCGGCAGCGATTAGTTCGGCGGTCAGGCCCAAGCGATCCAGGTTTTCCTTCACCCGAACCATACGCTTGGCTTCGAGATCCACGGCCACTACGCCAGCAAGTTGCGACTGCACTTCCAGCAGGTGGCACGTCTTGCCCCCTGGTGCGCAGCAGGCATCGAGCACGCGCTGACCCGGCGCCAATTCGAGCAGGTCAGCGGCCAGTTGCGCGGCCTCGTCCTGAACGCTGATCCAGCCGTCGGCGAAACCCGGTAGCCCGCGCACATCACCCGGCTCGGCCAACACGATGCCGTCTTGACTGAAGGCGGTAGCACTGGCCTGTATGCCCGCGTCCAGCAGCAGTTGCAGGTATTGATCGCGGGTCTTGTGACGACGATTGACCCTCAGGATCATCGGCGGATGCGCGTTGTTGGCCGCGCAGATCGCTTCCCAGTGCTCAGGCCAGGAGGCCTTCAGCGCTTTTTGCAGCCAGCGCGGGTGCGAGGTGCGCACTACCGGGTCGTGTTCGAGCTCGGTCAGCAGCGCTTCGCCTTCGCGTTGGGCGCGGCGCAGCACGGCGTTGAGCAACGCCTTGGCCCAGGGTTTTTTGAGTTTGTCAGCGCAGCCGACCGTTTCGCCGATGGCGGCATGGGCGGGAATACGCGAATAGAACAGTTGATACAAACCGACCAGCAGCAGGGCTTGCACATCGTTGTCGGCGGCCTTGAAAGGCTTTTGCAACAGTTTGGCAGCCAGCGCCGAAAGCCTTGGCTCCCAGCGCGCAGTACCGAATGCCAGATCCTGAGTCAGGCCGCGATCCCGGTCGTCTACGTTGTCCAATTGCTTGGGTAGCGAGCTATTAAGAGAAGCCTTGCCGCTGAGCACGGCGGCAAGGGCCTTGGCGGCGGCGAGACGCGGGTTCATTGGGCATCTACCGATTGGCCGAGCACGATGCCGATGGCGAATTTCTCGCGGCGGCTGTTGTACAAATCGGCGAAATTGAGGGGTTTGCCGCCGGGCAATTGCAGACGCGTCAAGCGTAAAGCACCCTGGCCACAAGCGACGATCAGCCCTTCTTTGCTGGCGCTGAGAATCTCGCCGGCTGCGCCCTCCCCTTGAGCGACTTCAGCGGCCAACACTTTCAGCGCTTCGCCATTTAGCGTGCTGTGACAGATCGGCCAGGGATTGAACGCACGAACCAGACGTTCCAACTCATCGGCTGGGCGTGTCCAGTCAATGCGGGCCTCATCTTTGTTGAGCTTGTGGGCGTAGGTGGCAAGGGCTTCGTCCTGAATCTCGTCGATCAGGGTGCCAACTGCCAGACCGGCAATGGCTTTCACCACAGCGGGCGGGCCGAGTTCAGCCAAGCGGTCGTGCAGTGTGCCACCGGTGTCTTCTGCGTTGATCGGTGTCGTTACTTTCAGCAGCATCGGGCCGGTATCAAGCCCCGCCTCCATGCGCATGACTGTCACGCCGCTTTCGGCATCACCCGCCTCTACTGCACGCTGGATCGGCGCCGCTCCGCGCCAGCGTGGCAACAGCGAGGCGTGGCTGTTGATACAGCCCAGACGCGGAATATCCAGCACCACTTGCGGCAGAATCAGGCCGTACGCGACGACCACTAACACATCAGGTTTGAGGGCTGCGAGTTCGGTCTGAGCCGCTGCATCGCGCAGAGTCGGCGGCTGCAAGACGGGGATATTGTGCTGCAAGGCGAGCTGCTTGACCGGGCTGGGCATGAGCTTTTGCCCGCGGCCGGCCGGTCGATCAGGCTGGGTGTAGACCGCGATCACCTCATAAGGACTGTCGAGCAGGGCTTTCAAGTGTTCGGCGGCAAATTCGGGGGTGCCGGCAAAGACGATGCGCAATGGCTCAGTCATGGGCTTCTCGTAGGGGAGTGCAATTGAACTGTAGGGGCTGCCGCAGGCTGCGATCGACCGGGACCGGTCGCCGGGTTCAGTATCGCCGAAGGTTGTTCCAACCTTATCGCAGCCTTCGGCAGCTCCTACAGGGAAGAGGGGTCAAGCGTTTTGCTTGTGCAGTTTTTCGAGCTTTTTCTTGATCCGGTCACGCTTGAGATTGGACAGGTAATCGACGAACAGCTTGCCGTTCAAGTGATCGCATTCGTGCTGAATGCACACCGCAAGCAGGCCTTCGGCGATGAGCTCATATGGTTGGCCATCGCGATCAAGGGCCTTGATTTTTACCTTCTGCGGCCGATCTACGTTCTCGTAGAAGCCCGGAACGGAAAGGCAGCCTTCCTGATATTGTTCCATCTCGTCGGTCAGGGTTTCGAACTCAGGGTTGATGAAGACCCGTGGATCGCTGCGGTCTTCGCTCAGGTCCATGACCACGATGCGCTGGTGTACGTTAACCTGCGTCGCCGCAAGACCGATGCCAGGGGCTTCGTACATGGTTTCAAACATGTCGTCGACCAGCTGGCGGACACCGTCGTCGACCACGGCCACCGGTTTAGCGATGGTACGCAGGCGCGAGTCGGGAAATTCGAGAATGTTTAAAATGGCCATATACGTGAGCGCTGCACTTGTAGGGTAAAGTCAAAATCGGCTGCTAGGCTTGGGACGTCACAAGCGGGCAACCCTGGTAAGAAGAAGTCTCGCAGGACTCCATGATTCACGCGAAGCCAACATGATAAAGGGATTCACCGCATGAGGAAATCACTACTCGCCCTGCTGCTGTTGGCCGCGACAGGCCTTGTTCAGGCGCAAGTACAGTTAAAGGAAGGTCATCCAGAGCGTTACACCGTTGTCGCCGGCGACACGCTTTGGGGCATTTCCGGAAAATTTCTGAGTCAGCCATGGAAATGGCCCGAGATCTGGCGCGCCAATCCTCAGGTCCACGACCCGGACTTGATCTATCCGGGTGACGTATTAACCCTCACGTACGTGGACGGCCAGCCACGACTGACGCTCAACCGGGGCGAGTCGCGCGGCACGATCAAACTGTCGCCACGCGTTCGCAGCAGCCCGGTGGCAGATGCAATCCCGATTATCCCGTTGGGCGCAATCAATGCGTTCCTGCTGAAAAACCGAATCGTCGATACTCCGAAAGAGTTCGAACAAGCGCCTTACATCGTCGGCGGTAACGGTGAACGCGTGCTCAGCGGCGCGGGAGATCGCATCTACGCCCGCGGCTTTTTCGATCCGGAACACGCCAGCTACGGCATTTATCGTCAGGGTAAAACCTACATCGATCCGGTCAGCAAAGAAGTACTGGGGATCAACGCTGACGACATCGGTGGCGGTGACATCGTGGCCAGCGAAGGTGACATCGGCACCTTGCAACTTCAACGCTCGACCCAGGAAGTGCGCCTCGGCGACCGATTGTTCGTCAGTGAAGAGCACGCCATTAACTCCACGTTTATGCCTAGCGCACCGTCCGCGCCTGTCGATGGACTGATCATCGACGTACCACGTGGTGTCACGCAGATCGGTGAGTTTGACGTGGTGACTCTTGATCGCGGCAGGCGCGACGGCCTGAGCGACGGCAACGTGCTGGCGATCTACAAGACCGGCGAGCATGTGCGTGATCGCGTCAGCGGCGATGACGTGAAGATTCCTGACGAGCGCGCGGGCGAGCTGATGGTTTTCCGTACCTATGAGCGCTTGAGCTACGCCCTCGTGCTGCACGCAACCAGATCTTTGGCGGTGATGGACAAGGTGCGCAATCCGTAACGCTATGTATAAGGTGCGACAGGCTTTTTTCCACCGAAGTGCTTCACTTGGATAATTGTTGTCAACAGAGTTATCCACAGGTTGCTCCTCTTTTTAGGAGGGGCCGCCGATCAAGGAAGATCCTATGCCGTTGTTCCAAAACGCTGCCTCATCGCCTGCCGAACTGGAAGCCCGTCTGCGCCTGCACAGGCTTCCGGAAGTTGGTCCGAAACGCTTTCATAAACTTATCGATGCCTTCGGTGGAGCCTCCGCCGCCCTCAGCGCCCCTGCTTCGGCGTGGCGCGCCTTAGGCGTTCCGATAGCTTCTGCAGAGGCCAGACGCAACCCTGAGGTACGCGATGGCGCCAGTGCCGCAATGGCCTGGTTAGAGCGTCCGGACCAGCATTTACTGATGTGGGACGATCCAGACTATCCCGCCCTGCTTGCCGAAATCCCAGACCCACCACCGCTGCTATTCATCGCTGGCAATCGCACTTTGCTGGATCGTCCGCAGCTTGGAATGGTTGGCAGTCGGCGCGCTTCCAAGCCGGGGATGGACACTGCGGCAGCGTTCGCTCGGAGTCTGGCGGGTGCGGGATTTGTGATTACCAGTGGCTTGGCACTGGGAATTGATGGCGCTGCGCATCAAGGCGCTTTGGATGTTGGAGGGGCCACAATCGGGGTACTGGGAACGGGCATCGAAAAACTTTATCCACAGCGGCACAAACACTTGGCGGGGGCGATGGTTGCCCAAGGTGGCGCTGTAATCTCAGAGTTGCCGTTGGATGCCGGTCCTCATGCCAGCAACTTTCCCCGGCGTAACCGGATCATCAGTGGTCTATCCCTGGGGGTGTTGGTGGTGGAAGCCAGTGTCGCCAGCGGATCGTTGATTACTGCGCGTCTGGCGGCCGAACAGGGGCGTGAGGTGTATGCCATTCCAGGCTCGATTCATCACCCGGGTGCGCGGGGTTGTCACCAGTTGATTCGCGACGGCGCGACGCTGGTGGAGACCATCGATCACATCATGGAAGGCCTGCGAGGCTGGCAAGTATTGCCGCCATCCAATGACCTTCAGGCGCCTGAGCCTGCCCAAGCGTCCAAACCGGTTGCTCACCCGCTACTTGCGTTATTGCATGCGGCACCGCACACCAGCGAAGCGCTTGCAGTGTCCAGCGGCTGGCCATTACCCAAAGTGCTGTCGGCGTTGACTGAACTTGAGTTGGACGGCTGCATTACGTGCGAGGCGGGACGATGGTTTGCCCGGGCGTCGTGAGGTTAAACTGGCCGCCAGCTTTGTATGGAGAGAGTGCGATGGTCAGCAGTTGGCGTGTGCAGCAAGCCGCACGAGAAATTCGGGCCGGGGCGGTGATTGCCTATCCAACCGAGGCCGTGTGGGGATTGGGGTGTGATCCTTGGGATCCTGAGGCGGTGTATCGCCTGCTGGCAATAAAAGCCAGGCCGGTGGAAAAAGGGCTGATCCTGATTGCTGATAACATCAACCAGTTCGATTTTCTGTTCGACGACTTTCCGGAGCTGTGGCTCGACCGGATGGCCAGCACCTGGCCCGGGCCGAACACCTGGCTGGTGCCACATCAGAACCTGTTGCCGGACTGGATCACCGGCGGGCATGAGACAGTCGCACTGCGGGTCAGTGATCACCCGCAAGTGCGCGAGCTGTGCGCGTTGACCGGTCCATTGGTTTCGACCTCGGCCAACCCGACCGGGAGGCCTGCTGCGCGCAGTCGTTTGCGTGTGGAGCAATATTTCCACCAGCAACTGGACATGGTGCTGGGTGGGAGTCTGGGCGGTCGTCGCAACCCAAGTGTGATTCGCGATCTGGTGACAGCGAATGTGGTGCGGCAGGGTTAACGCAACATTGTTTCTGTAGGAGCGAACTTGTTCGCGAGGCGCTCTGGCAGATGCACCGTGCTTACTGCCTCGCCAACAAGTTGGCTCCTACAGACGTTCTGTATTACGGAATTAGAATCATCGACCCCGTCGTTCGCCTCGCCGACAACTCGGTCTGCGCCTTGCCTGCATCCTTGAGTGCGTACTGCTGAATGTCGTCCACTTTCACCTTGCCGCTGGCTACCATACCGAACACTTCATCGGCCATGGCTTGCAACGCCTCCGGGGTATTGGCGTAGGAGCCCAGCGTTGGGCGAGTCACGTACAACGAGCCTTTCTGCGCCAATATCTGCAGGTTCACGCCTGATACCGGTCCGGACGCATTACCGAAGCTGACGAGCAAACCTCTCAGTTCCAGACAATTGAGCGACGTTTCCCACGTGTCTTTGCCGACGCCGTCGTACACCACCGACACCTTCCTGCCGTCAGTCAGTTCCAGCACGCGTTTGGCAACGTCTTCTTTGCTGTAGTCGATGATTTCCCACGCCCCCAAGGCCTTGGCGTGCGCGGCTTTTTCCGCCGAACTGACCGTGCCGATCAGCTTCACGCCTAGCGCATTGGCCCACTGGCAGGCAATCGAGCCGACGCCACCTGCGGCAGCATGGAAAAGAATGGTTTCTTCCGGGCGAATTTCATAGGTCTGGCGAAACAGGTATTGCACGGTCAGGCCTTTGAGCATAACGGCGGCGGCTTGCTCGAAGCTGATCTCGTCCGGCAGCTTCGCCAGATTGGCGGCGGGGATCAGGTGCAGGTCGGCGTAACTTCCCAAGGGGCCGGTGCCATAGGCCACGCGGTCGCCGACTTTTACGTTAGTCACCTCGCTGCCGACAGCCTCGACCACGCCCGCCCCTTCATTTCCCAGGCCGGATGGCATTGATGGCACTGGGTAAAGGCCGGTGCGGAAATAGGTTTCGATGAAGTTGACGCCAATTGCCTTATTGCGCACGAGCACTTCTTTGGGCCCCGGTGCTGCCGGCTCGAAGTCGACATACTCAAGGACTTCAGGGCCGCCGTGAGCACGGAACTGGATACGCTTTGCCATTTGCTTTCTCCGAAAGGGTCGAAACAACACGTGCGAAAGGGTCCTATCGGACTCCTTCACTTGGACTTCGTCAACAGCGACGTCTGGTTGGCCGGTGGTATGCTACGCGCCAATTTTGCCGATGCGCTT
This sequence comes from Pseudomonas rosaeacicularis, assembly GCF_057128745.1. Taxonomy (NCBI): domain Bacteria; kingdom Pseudomonadati; phylum Pseudomonadota; class Gammaproteobacteria; order Pseudomonadales; family Pseudomonadaceae; genus Pseudomonas; species Pseudomonas rosaeacicularis. Next base: position 91,858 of record NZ_JBSKHT010000015.1, on the reverse strand, counting down.
GTGTTTACAAGGCCTCGGGCTCGAATGCTGCGACGCTTGTTTGTGCCAATTTCGAGCTCGTTGCCCAAGGGTCAGTTCAAGCGCTTGATACGAAGGTATTGCCATGTCCACACGCACCGAAGCTGTCAAAGCCTACCTGCTCGATCTGCAAGACCGGATCTGCGCAGCCCTTGAGCAGGAAGACGGCAGCGCACGTTTCGTTGAAGATGCCTGGACGCGCCCGGCGGGCGGTGGCGGACGCACCCGGGTACTGGAAAACGGCGAGCTGATCGAAAAGGGAGGGGTTAACTTCTCTCATGTATTCGGCGCCGGGCTCCCACCATCAGCCAGCGCACACCGTCCTGAGCTGGCCGGACGGGGTTTCGAGGCGCTGGGCGTTTCGCTGGTCATGCACCCTCATAACCCTCATGTGCCGACCTCCCACGCCAACGTGCGTTTCTTCATCGCCGAAAAAGAAGGTGAAGAACCGGTCTGGTGGTTTGGCGGCGGTTTTGATTTGACGCCCTATTACGGCGTCGAAGAGGACTGTATCCATTGGCATCGCGTCGCCGAGCAGGCCTGCGCGCCTTTTGGCGCCGACGTTTACCCGCGTTACAAAGCGTGGTGCGACACTTATTTCCACATCAAGCATCGCAACGAGCCTCGCGGCATCGGTGGTTTGTTTTTCGATGATCTGAACGAATGGGATTTCGACACCAGCTTCGCCTTTCAGCGGGCCATTGGTGATGCGTTCATCGACGCCTATCTGCCCATCGTTCAGCGCCGCAAAGCTAAGCCTTACACCCCTCAACAGCGGGAATTCCAGGAGTTCCGGCGCGGGCGCTACGTCGAATTCAATCTGGTTTACGACCGCGGCACGCTGTTCGGCCTGCAATCGGGGGGGCGTACGGAGTCGATTCTGATGTCCCTGCCACCGCAGGTGCGCTGGGGCTATGACTGGAAAGCCGCGCCGGGCAGTGAAGAAGCACGGCTGACTGACTACTTTTTGCAGGATCGGGACTGGTTGGGTGAGGCGCAAACAAATGACTGACCAATACGTCGTCTTCGGTAACCCCATCGGCCACAGCAAATCGCCGCTGATCCATCGCCTGTTCGCCGAGCAAACCGGTCAGGCGCTTGAGTACATGACATCTCTGGCGCCGCTGGATGATTTCACCGCCTTCGCTAAGACGTTCTTTGAGAGCGGTCGTGGCGCTAACGTCACAGTGCCGTTCAAGGAACAAGCCTTTCAATTGGCAGACAGTCTGACCGAACGCGCTCAACGGGCTGGCGCGGTAAACACGCTGATCAAGCAGGCCGATGGCAGTCTTCGAGGCGACAACACGGACGGTGCGGGTCTGGTGCGCGATCTGATGGTCAACCACGGCGTGACGCTGAAGGGTAAACGCATTCTGGTATTGGGCGCCGGTGGCGCAGTGCGTGGGGCTTTGGAGCCGTTGCTTGCAGAGCAACCGGAAGTCATCGTCATCGCGAACCGTACGGTTGAGAAAGCCGAACAGCTGGCGAAGGAATTTTCTGATCTTGGCCCGGTATTCCCGAGCGGCTTCGATTGGCTTGAGGAGCCGGTAGACATCATCGTTAATGCGACCTCCGCCAGCCTGACAGGCGAATTACCGGCGATATCGCCGAGCCTGATCCAACCGGGCGAAACGTTCTGCTACGACATGATGTACAGCAATGAGCCGACCGCGTTTTGCCGATGGGCAACCGAGCACAAGGCCGGTCAATCGGTGGATGGCTTGGGGATGTTGGTGGAGCAGGCGGCAGAGGCATTCTTCCAGTGGCGCGGCATACGGCCTGAGTCGGCGCCGGTATTGGAAGAGTTGCGACGCTTGCTGGCAGGCGCGTAGTGACTCTGTAGGAGCGAACTTGTTCGCGAAGCGGTGTGCATGACACACCGCGTTGTCTGCCTCGCCAACAAGTAGGCTCCTACAGAGGGCGTCGTTCTACAACTTGGCTTTCACTGCCGCCGACGCATCTTTGTCATCCAGCGTCTTCACGCCATTGAGCCAAGTGTCCAGTACCGCCGGGTTGGCTTTGATGTAGGTCTTGACGGCCTCAGTGTTGGTCACTTTGGTATCCACCACGGTCTTCATGATGGTGTTCTCCATGTCCTGAGTGAACGTCAGATTGGACAGCAGTTTGCCCACGTTCGGACAGGCGTCCGCGTAACCTTTGCGGGTCACCGTGTAAACGCTGCCTGTGTCGCCGAAATATTTCTCGCCGCCCTTCAGATAATGCATGCCCTTGATCTGCACGTTCATCGGATGCGGTGTCCAGCCGAGGAAGACCACGAACTCGTTCTTCTTCACGTTACGCTGCACTTCGGCCAACATCGCCTGCTCGCTTGACTCGACCAGCTTCCATTCGCCCAGACTGAACTCGTTCTTCTTGATGATTTCCTGCAGCGACGCGTTGGCAGGCGCCCCGGAGCCAATGCCATAGATCTTCTTGTGAAACTTGTCGGCGAATTTGTTCAGGTCTGCGAAATCATGCACGCCTGCGTCGTACACGTAATCAGGGACGGCCAGTGTGAACTCGGTGCCTTCCAGGTTTTTCTTGTACTGAGTGACGTCCCCGGTGGCGATGAACTTGTCATAGAAGCCTTGCTGCGCCGGCATCCAGTTGCCCAGAAACACGTCCATTTGCCCGTCTTTGAGACCACCATAGGCAATCGGTACCGCCAGCGTGTCAACCTTCGCTTTGTAACCCATGCCATCGAGCAAAAAGCTGGTGATGGCGTTGGTCGCCGCGATATCGCTCCAGCCCGGATCAGCCATTTTCACTGTGCTGCAACTTGCCGAGTCAGCGGCGTACGCAACAACGCTGCTCAAACTCATGACCCCAACCGCCAGCGCCGTGGATAACTTCTTCATGGTGTGCCCCTTTTTTGGTTTTCTAGGTTTTGGCAGGGTTCAAGGTTGTGGATAACGGGCCTTGCGCTCCAGATCGTCTAAATCGATATGGTTGCGCATGTACTGCTGACTGGCGTCTACCAGCGGCTGGTGATCCCAACTCTTCAGCTTGCCGAGTGCCAGCGATTGCGCGACAAAGCGCCTGCGTCGCTGGCTGGCGAGCACCTGATGGTGTATCGCCGGTACATCCCATTTGGCCCGTGCTTCGGCCAGAAATGCGTTGAACAGGTCGTGATGGTCTTCGGACTGACTCAGCTCTTCCTGTTCTTTCGGATCGTTATGCACGTCATACAGGAGGCATGGATCGTCTTCCGAATAGATGAATTTGTAGGCGCCGCGACGAATCATCATCAGCGGTCCAATCGTGCCTTCGGCCATGTATTCGCCGAAGACTTCGTCGTGTCCGGCCTGACCCTGCAAATGCGGCATCAGCGAACGGCCATCCAGTGGTAGCCCGGCTTCCAGCGTGCCTTGCGCCATCTCGACAAAAGTCGGCAGCAGGTCAGCCGTTGAAACCGCTGACTTAACGCGGCCAGCCTTGAATTGCCCCGGAGCGTACACCAGCAAAGGCACCCGCGCTGACATCTCGAACCAGTGCATTTTGTACCAGAGGCCTCGCTCACCGAGCATGTCTCCATGATCACCAGAGAAGACGATGATCGTGTCGTCCGCCAGTCCTGTGTCTTCCAGCGTCTGCAACAGCTTGCCGACGTTGTCATCGATATAGCTGCACGCGCCGAAATACGCCCGACGCGCATCACGAATCTTTTCATCAGGCAGCGGTTTGTCCCACAGGTCGTAAACCTTCATCAAGCGCTGCGAATGCGGGTCCTGATCAGCCTGTGCCGGTCCTTGGGCAGGCATAGGGATGTCGTTGTCGCTGTACAGATTCCAGTAGCTTTTCGGGATGGTGTACGGGTCATGCGGGTGGGTCATCGAAACGGTGAGGCAGAACGGCTGATCGCCATCTTCACGCACATGATCAAACAAATACTGCTGAGCCTTGAACACCACCTCTTCGTCGAAATCCAGCTGATTGGTACGCACCGATGGACCGGCTTGCAGCACCGAGGCCATGTTGTGAAACCACGTCGGTCGCACGTCCGGCTCATCCCAGTTCACCGACCAACCGTAGTCGGCAGGGTAGATATCGCTGGTGAGGCGCTGTTCGTAGCCGTGCAACTGATCCGGGCCGCAGAAATGCATCTTGCCCGACAGCGCCGTGTGATACCCCAGGCGGCGTAGATAGTGGGCGTAAGTCGGGACATCAGCGGGGAAGTCGGCCGCGTTGTCGTAGGCGCCGATTTTGCTCGGCAGCTGACCGCTGACCAGGGTGAAACGCGATGGGGCACACAGCGGGCTGTTGCAATAAGCAGCGTCGAAGACCACACCTTCAGCAGCAAGGCGGCTCAAATTCGGCATTTTGATCGGAGATGAAGCGTAGAACGGCAACATCGGCGCGGCCATCTGATCGGCCATGATAAAAAGAATATTTTTGCGCTTCATGTATTCGCGGCATTCCATAGTGAATATTTATGCGAAATTGCTCCGAGTCAGGATGGGACCCTATAGTGCGTATGTAAAACCCATAGACGGCAATGCCTAGGATAAGCCCAGCTTATGTTTGACTCGCTTGGTGACATGTCGCTGGACCTGCTTCGTGGCTTTGAGGCGGCCGCTCGCCTGCGCAGCTTTACCGCTGCCGCTATCGAGCTTGGCACAACGCAGCCGGCGATCAGCCAGCAAATCAAAAGACTGGAAGAACAATTGGCCACTCGATTGTTTGATCGCATCTACCGAGGCATCGAACTGACGGACGCCGGGGAAATTTTGTTCAGCCATGTGCAAACCGGTTTGCAGTCGATGGATGCCGGTCTGACCGCTATCACCGAGCAGCACCAGCATGAGGTGTTGCAGGTCGCCACAGACTTTGCTTTCGCAGCGTACTGGCTGATGCCGCGCCTGCACCGCTTCCACAAGTTGAACCCGGATGTCGACGTCAGCCTCGTCACCAGTGAGCGCAGCCACACGATGCTGCGCGCCGATATCGACGTAGCGGTGCTGTTTGGCGACGGCCGATTCAAGCAGGGCGAGAGCCACTGGTTGTTCAGCGAAGAAGTCTTTCCGGTGTGTAGCCCACAGCTGATCGCCGGGCGTGCGCTGCCATTGCCGGTAGAGGCACTGAGAGAGTTTCCTTTGCTGCATCTACGCGGCGAAGGCAGCAACAACTGGTTCGACTGGGGCGGCGTGTTCCGCGCACTGAACATCCCCCAAGCCCCTGCGCCCGGGCAGCTTCGCTTCGACAACTACACACTGCTCATCCAGGCTGCAATCGGCGGCCAAGGCGTCGCGATCGGTTGGCGCCATCTGGTCGATGCGCTGCTGGATCAGGGCTTGTTGTGTCGCCCGATTCAAGCCAGCGCGATATCAGCCTACGGTTACTACGTCGTCCTCCCCCAACGCAAAAGGCGAGTTCAGATCGTGCAACAGTTCCTGGACTGGTTGAAAAGTGAACAAGCGCGCAGTGGGGATTCACTGGTGGGCAAGCCGTTGCCGTCGATTGCGGTGTAGGACTTAGTAAGATTATTAAAGAGTCGGCTTACGGAAAGTTGGGAAGTTTCTGACGCTTAAACAGACTCTAGTTTGTTAGTGTCTCCTTTTTTGTAATCAGGTTAAGTTCTTTATGTACCGGTATTTGTTAATTTTGCACCTTGTGATCATGGTTGAGGGGTGTACCTATTTCTCTTTGCCTATCCACCTTCAACACTGGGATGCAGCCGATATCCCACCTGAGTCTATTAATATCTTTAGTGAGACCATTATTCGAATGCGCAGTGATCTCGACGATACGATGCTTGATTTGAAGGAAGGACAACGTCTTGGAGAGCGATCATTTAACTCCTTCAGAGCATCATGGTTAATCGCATACTTCGATTCGTTGCGGGGAAGTTGTCAACAGTCAGGTAGAAGCCAAAGGAAGCTGACTTGTGTCGTCAAAAAACGCTTGGCTTATAACGGCTTAGGGCTTAGCGGAAACGGTAAATTTCGCTGTGCCAATCTGGTGATGCTGATCTACGAGTTTGAATATCCTTCGTTTATCAACCGTGATTCGGTTTGGTCATCCATGACGTTCGATGCGCGGCAGGAAGAGTGTAAGCCGATTGAGAGTCTCTGACTTTTTCTAAACTCCACCAAGCACTAGAGTAAATAAAATATTTATATATGTCATGCAAGGCTAAGACTTGAGTAACTTGTCGGTTGTCGAAATTGGTATCAGCCATTTGCTAATAGATAATTACATGATGCTAGACTTATATGAATAAAAATTACGCCATTGAAGCCCGCTCCCTGAATATTGCAGGTTTTTGGAGCCATAATTTTTGGGTGCTGCGTCATCCTAACGGCGAAGTGATGGGAGAGCTTCATGGATTGGCAACGGACAGACGCAATGGTCAGTTCGTGCCTATCGGAACTAATGAACATCATTCGTTACGAGCTTGGCATTTCACATCAGCAAAGCACAGCGCGGAGGTTGGTGTGAAGTCGAATGTTGTTAATCAACACGCTTTTTATGAACAAGGACAGCGAGCTAGTACTTTATTAATGGGTGACGTTAATGCAGTAATGCCGCGTTGGCGTGCAGCCGCGAAGTCCGTGGACTTTATCAATGGAATGGATTTGAACTATCCTGCTGGTGGCGTAAAGATAACTGGTAAAACCAAAAACAGTAACTCTATGTATACCACTATGGGTGATATCATGGGCTTGCCTCGCTTTAGCTTTTGGCAAGTATTTGAACCGGGGATATCTACACCGGTGTTGATTCCTGACCTAGTTGATGCGGTACAGGCATTGTCCGGGGAAGTATGGGATAGCCCCGTTCACTCTCCAGTACCCAGTAGTCAGCCAGCCGTGAATAGCAGCTCTGCTATTCCACCACCAAATACATTGCCCATGCCTCGTGGTGGTGGACGTCCTCCCCGCGTTAATCGGGGAGGTGTCGGGTATAGACCTGGTATTGGAAATTCACCGCCCCGGGGGAAAGTCAGTATTCCCTTCGTGGAAATCACCCGGGGCGGCGGAAGTAATTAATGCCCTGCCTTTCAGTTGTCTAAACGTTAATCTAACGCTAGCGTTGCTTTCGTCCAGATTAGCGATGTGAAATTTACAAACAGCGTCAAGCCTATTGGAGTTTGTAGAGTAGCTGCGTTATTTACTCTAGGTTTATAGGAGTTGGCGTCTGCTTGACTCAATATCAGCTGATTGGGGAGTGGTTGAAAAGTGAACAGGTGCGCAGTCAGCACTTGTTGGCGGGTAAACCATTGCCGTCGATTGCGGGGTTAATTGCACCTGACCCCTTGTGGGAGCGGACTCGTCCGCGAATGCCAAATGTCAGATGTTGAAACTGCATCTTAAAGACACGCGTCTTCTCGGACGAGTCTGCTCCCACAGGTTTTGCGTATTCACACCACAAAATTCACATACTGGCGCACATGCAGATTGAATTTGAGCTCATCAGCAATTCCCGCTGCCACCCGACCCAGTACCTCAAGCGGGACCTCAAGCCCTGACTCGACCGTCCCGCCTGTCTGGCTAAAGTGCTCGATGCTGAGCCCCGCCACGCCTTGTGGCGCTTTGACTAACGACCACTCAATTTCGCTTCGGCGCAGTGAATCGACAATGAGTGCCGAAGCCTGGAATTGATCAAGTCTAGGGTCTTGGTAGTCCGGAAGTGACGCTTCATGCCGTAGCTCGATATCACACACCACAATGAGCCGTTTCACGCCGCTACGGGGCATGCATGCCAGCAGGTTCTGTGTGACAAGTAGTTGTTGAACCGGGGTCAGGTCCTGAGGATTTTTTTTGAAATCGGCACCCGTGGGCAGCACTTTTGAATCCAACAGGCATATCACCACGCAGCTACCGGCGATGCTTTCGCAGATCCGCTCCTGATTGAAGAGATCGCCCTGCTTGGCTCGCAAACCTGGACGAGGCGCCAAGGCATTCAGATCATCAAGGACGGCGATGACCTCGTGTTGCCGCCGCAGTAATTCGGCCATGAGCGCGCTGCCAAAGCTGCTAACGGCCCCGAACAGTGCAACTTTCATCACCGGCGTTTCGGCGTTTTTCATAGTAATCGGTCCGCGACTGTGGATAACTTCCTACCCTTTGAGAGTAGCAGCGCATCCCGCTGTTCCGCGTTTATGGAGGACTGGCCATGTCGTCTGTCGAGGAATATCACGCTCACGTTTATTTCGATGCCCGGACCTTGGAGCAAGCTCGGGCCTTATGCGAAACGGTTGCCTCTGTGTTCGATGTAAAGATGGGGCGTGTGCATCAACGCCCCGTCGGGCCGCATCCGGACTGGAGTTGCCAATTGGCGTTCGATCACTCGAAGTTTGCTGACGTAATGCTCTGGCTGGCGCTGAATCGCAACGGGTTGGTGGTGTTTACGCATCCGCTGACTGGGGGTGATTTGGCTGATCACACTGAACACGCGATCTGGATGGGCGGGATTCGGGAGTTGAAGGTGGGGATGTTCAAGACGTGAGCGCGAGCCCCATGTGGGAGGGAGCTTGCTCGCGAGACGTTGGCCCTTGCGATATAAATCGACTGGTCCGACAAATCGCGAGCAAGCTCCCTCCCACAGGTTTTTGCCCGACCGGGATTAGTTCAAAACGCCTTCCAGGATTTCATAAACAAGCCCGCTACCAATAGCGATCAAGACCACGTCAGGCCCCAGACGGCGCCATTCGTAGCCGTCGTAACGCGGCAGATACTGCAGCGATCGGCTGTCCAGACGTTTGCCGTAGCCACGTGGCAGTGGATGCCCGCGCTCGATACGAATATTGGACGGCAGTGGTTGGCCACGACCGATGGTTTCGCGATGTTCATACACCTGGCGACGCACATCGTCGAAATTCGCGGGAGGACGCCCACCGCCGCGATTGTCTGCATGCTGCTGGTTACCCGGCTGGTTATTACCCTGCTGACCACGGCCCGGCTGGTTGTTACCCGGTTGATTGCCGCCTTGCTGATTATTGCCGTGTTCGTTGCCGCGACCTTGGTTCTGATCCTGATGATTGTCCGGACCACGATTATCCTGGCCGCCTCGCTCATCAGGCCCTGCAGCATTCACCAAGGTGGTAGCGCTGATCATCAAGATGCCTACCCCAGCAATCAAACGGTTTGACACTTTCATGTAGCGCGCTCCTGAACCAATATGGATCAGCAAAAAAGGGGTTCAGAATCTGGTCCTGAACCCCTTTGCTGTACTACTTAGTCTCGAGACAGTGGTTTGAATTCCTCTGTATCAAAAACTTTACTTTCAGCTAACGCGCGCCGCACGCACGCCTTCAGACAATGCCGAGCAGAGTGTCAGCACACCGGTAATGGCTTCGTCGGATGATTTGGCATTAGCGATGCAATCGATCAAAGCCGACCCGACAACTACACCCTCTGCCAGTCGAGCTATAGCCGCCGCCTGTTCCGGCGTACGGATGCCGAAACCAACGCTGATCGGCAAATCAGTGTGGCGACGCAAACGCTCGATGGCCTCTTTGACCTGATCAGTCGTTGCCGCGCCTGCACCGGTCACACCGGCAACGGACACGTAGTAAACGAAGCCTGAGCTGCCGTTTAGCACCGTTGGCAATCGCACGTCATCCGTCGTTGGTGTGGTCAGACGAATGAAATCCAGCCCAGCCGCCTGAGCCGGATCGCACAACTCCTCGTTATGCTCCGGCGGCAGGTCGACCACGATCAGGCCGTCAACGCCCGCTTCACTGGCTGCCGCGATGAAGCGGTCGATGCCGTAGGCGTGAATCGGGTTGTAATAACCCATCAGCACCAGCGGCGTGGTTTGGTCTTCTACGCGAAACTCACTGACCATTTGCAGGGTTTTCGCCAGGTTTTGCTTGGCCGCCAGCGCACGAATGTTGGCCAGCTGAATGGCTGGGCCGTCGGCCATCGGGTCGGTGAACGGCATGCCCAGCTCAATGACGTCGGCGCCATGTTTAGGCAGCCCTTTAAGGATCGCCAGCGAGGTGTCGTAGTCCGGATCGCCGCCGGTGACAAATGTCACCAGGGCTGCGCGGTTCTGTTGTTTGAGTTCGGCAAAACGTGTTTGCAGGCGGCTCATCAGTGTTTCTCCTGCGTGGACAGATCCAGGTGGTGCATCACGGTTTGCATATCCTTGTCGCCACGGCCGGACAGGTTGATCACCATCAAGTGATCCTTCGGCAGCAATGGCGCGCGTTTGACCGCCTCAGCCAGGGCATGTGCGGTTTCCAGCGCAGGAATGATCCCTTCAAGGAGACAGCACTGATGGAACGCCGCCAAAGCCTCGTCGTCGGTGACCGAGGTGTACTGAACACGGCCGATGTCGTGCAACCAGGCATGTTCAGGGCCGATGCCTGGGTAATCCAGACCTGCGGAAATGGAATGGGCGTCGGTTATCTGACCGTCGTCGTCTTGCAGCAGGAACGTACGGTTACCGTGCAGCACGCCCGGTACGCCTCCGTTCAGGCTCGCAGCGTGCTTGCCGGTTTCGATCCCGTGACCGGCCGCTTCAACGCCGATGATGTCGATGCCGGTGTCATCCAGAAACGGGTGGAACAGGCCCATCGCGTTGGAGCCGCCGCCAATGCACGCCACCAGGGAGTCGGGCAGACGTCCTTCCTGAGCCAGCATCTGCTCGCGAGTTTCCTTGCCGATGACGGCTTGGAAGTCCCGCACCATCGCTGGGTACGGGTGTGGCCCGGCCACTGTGCCAATCATGTAAAACGTGCTATCGACGTTGGTCACCCAGTCACGCAATGCCTCGTTCATGGCGTCTTTCAAAGTGCCAGTACCCGCAACGACCGGGATGATTTCAGCGCCCAGCAGCTTCATGCGGAATACGTTGGCCTGTTGGCGATCGATGTCGGTAGTGCCCATGTAGATCACGCATTGCAAGCCAAAACGCGCCGCCACGGTTGCGGTCGCCACGCCGTGCATGCCCGCGCCGGTCTCGGCGATGATGCGTTTTTTGCCCATGCGCCGCGCCAGCAGGACCTGGCCGATACAGTTGTTGATCTTGTGCGCGCCAGTGTGATTGAGCTCTTCGCGCTTGAAGTAAATCTTGGCACCGCCGCAGTGTTCAGTCAGGCGCTCAGCGAAGTAGAGAGGGTTTGGACGGCCCACATAGTCGCGCTGAAAGTAAGCCAGATCCTTGAGGAAAGCAGGATCGACCTTGGCCGCTTCGTATTCACGATTCAGGTCAAGAATCAGCGGCATCAAAGTTTCAGCGACGTACCGACCGCCGAACGATCCGAACATGCCTTTGGTGTCGGGACCATTGCGAAATTGGGTCTGGGTCTGGCTCATGGAACCTCCGGGATAACGAATGAGTGTTGCCGTTCAGGCAGTGAACACACTTTAACCAGCGTCACGCTCGTTGAAAACCGATAAGATCGGCGCAACCTGTCAGGAAAACTCACAGATACCATGAGCAGAGACCTTCCCCCGCTTAACGCCCTTCGCGCCTTTGAGGCCACCGCGCGTCTAAACAGCGTCAGTCAGGCAGCGGAGCAGTTGCACGTTACCCACGGGGCGGTTAGCCGACAGCTGAAAGTGCTTGAAGAGCATCTGGGCATCAGCCTGTTCAGCAAAGACGGTCGCGGCCTTAAACTCACAGATGCTGGCGTCCGCCTGCGTGATGCAAGCGGTGAAGCGTTCGATCGATTGCGCACTGTTTCCGCTGAACTGAGCAAAAGCAGCGCCGATGCGCCGTTTGTCTTGGGCTGCTCTGGGAGCCTGCTGGCGCGCTGGTTCATCCCTCGCCTTGGGCGGCTCAATGCGGACCTGCCTGATTTACGACTGCATCTTTCGGCTGGAGAAGGCGATCTCGATCCCAGGCGCCCGGGTCTGGACGCTTTGCTGGTGTTCGCCGAGCCTCCGTGGCCTGCGGACATGCAAGTGTTCGAACTTGCCAGCGAGCGAATCGGCCCCGTCATGAGCCCTCGCTTCGAACGCTTCGAAGCTCTGAAAACAGCCCCCGCAAGTGCACTGATCCACGAACTGCTGTTACAGACAACGTCGCGGCCTCAGGCGTGGCCGAGTTGGGCGAAACAGAACGGGATTGACCCTCATAGCCTGCATTACGGACAGGATTTCGAGCATTTGTATTACTTGTTGGAGGCAGCCTCTGCGGGCCTGGGAATAGCCATCGCCCCTGAACCTTTGGTGGCCGACGACTTGAAGGCGGGACGCCTGGCTGCGCCATGGGGCTTCAGAGAAACCCCGGCGCAACTGGCGTTATGGGTACCCAAACGTGCCGCAGACGGGCGAGCTCAACAGTTGGCGCATTGGCTCAAATGCGAACTGGAACGTTCAGGTCAGGCGTAATCAGTTACCGCGCTTGAACAGCAAGTATGCTGCCAGCAGGCCAACTGCACCGACAGCCACACCTGCTGTAGTCCAAGGATGTTCTTGAGCGTAGTCACGGGTGGCGACGCTGGTTTCGCGGGTTTTGACTTTGACGTCTTCGTAGACATCGCTCAGCAGGCTGCGTGAATGGCTCAGCGCGCTTTCAGCATTGGCTTTCAGGTTCTTCAAGGTTTTGCGCGACTCGTCCGACGCGTCCGACTTCAAGCTCTCCAGAGACTTGAGCAGACTCTCGATCTCGGCTTCCATGCTTTGCAACGAAGCTTTACGTGATGACGTGAATGGCATGATTTGACTCTCCTGCAGTGATGAGTGGCGTGTGTTGTTTGGGACTACAGGGTTTTCAGAAAGTGCAGTGCATGTTGCGAAGTACCGTTTCTTCTGAACTTTTCACCGGGTTTTCGCCACAGACGTAGTAAGCGATTTCGCTGCTAGGCTCACCCTCAAGACCTTTTAGGAGAACTGCCATGTCTGAACATACTTACAAAATGCTCGAACTCGTTGGCTCGTCGACCACAACTGTAGAAGACGCCATCAACAACGCACTCGCCGAAGCAGGCCAAAGCGTGCGGCACATGGAATGGTTCGAAGTGCTGGAAACCCGCGGCCACATCAAAGACAACAAAGTCGCTCATTTTCAGGTCACGATCAAAGTAGGCTTTCGCATCGACAAGAGCTGATTTGCTGAACTTTTGAACTGGCCGATTGCCACACCTTCGCTACAACGAAGCCCGCTGTCGATCAGTCGATGCGAGTGCAACGTATTTTGGCCGCTACTTTCCAGGCGGCCTTTTTGCCTGAAGTAGAGCCTGACGAGGGAGTGTGACCCATGAAGAAGTTTCTTTTGGCCGTAGGTTTGTTGAGTATCGCTGGCACCACTATGGCAGCTGGCAAATCCTGTGATGACGTGAAAGCCGAGATCGATGCCAAGATCAAAGCCAATGGTGCTACGTCGTACACCCTTGAAGCTGTCGACAAAGGCACAGCGGCAGACGGCAAAGTCGTCGGCACCTGTGAAGGCGGCGCTAAGGAATTGGTGTACAAGCGCGGCTGATTGTTGGCTGGTGAGTACGAAAAACCGACGCATTTGGCGTCGGTTTTTTTATGGGTGCGCGACAGACTGTAGGAGCGCGCTTGCCAGCGAAAGGGTCTGTTCAGGCACTACAAAGGTGATTGATACATCGCAATCGCGGGCAAGCGCACTCCTACAAACATCTCAGCCCTTGGCGACTTGCGCGAGGATCTCATACGAGCGCAAACGATCGGCATGCTCGTACATGTCGCAGGTAAAGATCAGCTCATCGGCATCTGTCTGTTCCAGCAGCACCTCCAGCTTGGCGCGGATCTTCTCAGGTCCGCCGACCATCGCCAGCCCGAGGAAATCCATCACTGCTTCACGCTCGTGTGGCAGCCACAGGCCGTTCATGCTCTCGACGGGCGGGCGCTGCATCAGGGACTGGCCACGCATCAAGGCCAGGATACGTTGATACACCGACGTCACCAGATAATCGGCACGTTCGTCAGTGTCAGCGGCAGACAGCGGTACACCAAGCATCACATACGGCTGATCCAGGGTGGCAGATGGCTTGAAGTGATTGCGGTAGACGCGAATTGCTTCGTGCATGAAGCGCGGCGCGAAATGCGAGGCGAACGCATACGGCAGGCCACGCTCCCCTGCCAATTGGGCGCTGAACAAACTCGAACCTAGCAACCAGACGGGAACATTGGTGTTGGTGCCCGGCACCGCGACCACGCGCTGATGAGGCTGGCGCGGACCGAGGTAGGCCATCAACTCGGCCACATCATAGGGGAAATCATCGGCGCTGCCGGAACGCTCACGACGCAGCGCCCGGGCAGTCATTTGATCAGAACCAGGTGCGCGGCCCAGACCCAGATCGATACGGCCTGGATATAGGCTGGCGAGGGTGCCGAACTGCTCGGCGATCACCAACGGAGCATGATTGGGCAGCATAACGCCGCCGGAGCCCACACGGATGGTCGAAGTACCGCCGGCAAGGTAAGCCAGCAGCACCGACGTCGCCGAACTGGCGATACCGTCCATGTTGTGGTGTTCAGCGACCCAGAACCGGTTGTATCCCCATTTCTCGACGTGCTGCGCGAGATCCAGCGAATTGCGTAACGAGTCGGCCGGGCCTTTGTCCTCGCGAACCGGCACCAGATCGAGGGTGGAAATCTTCACATCGGCTAATCGTGTCATGGGTCGCTTGTATCCTCTTGGGCTGCTGCGCGCATATGCAATCACTAAGCGCACATGCGAAGCCGGCCTAAAGCCTAAATATTTGCGTTAAGGCTATAGGATAAGGGCAAAAGGCTGGGATTCAATGGGGAAGGCAAAATTTCCTACTATTTTGGTCGGATTTATCTGACGAAATAAATTCACTGTTTTATCGCCGTTGAACTTTGCTACAAGGTCTATCCTCAGATTCCTTGTTCCTGTGCGATCCCTCGCACGCCCTTTATCAGGAGACATTATGAGTATCGTCAAGAAAGCATCCGCCCACTGGGAAGGTGACCTGAAAACCGGTATCGGCAGCATCTCTACTGAAACTGGCGTACTGCGCGAAGCACCCTACGGTTTCAAGGCCCGCTTCGAAGGCGGCAAGGGCACCAACCCTGAAGAACTGATCGGCGCTGCCCACGCAGGCTGCTTCTCCATGGCACTGTCGATGATTCTCGGTGGTGAGAACCTGACGGCCGAGAGCATCGACACCACCGCTGATGTGACCCTTGATCAAGTGGACGGCGGCTTTGCTATCACCGCTGTACACCTGACGCTGAAAGCCAAGGTGCCGGGCGCGACCCAAGAGCAATTCGACAAGCTGACCGCTGCCGCCAAAGAAGGCTGCCCGGTGTCCAAAGTGCTGAACGCAAAAATCACTCTGGACGCAACGCTACTGAGCTGATCGCCCACAGCGCTGTATCAAGACGACCCGCCCGGCCTGCGCTGAGCGGGTCGTTTTCGTTTGCACAGATCCAGAACTGGGCCGTGTAGGGGATGTCGTATGTAAGCCGCTGCCCATTGCGCGGCGCCCGAGGAGTCAAGCATGAACCGCATTGTGTTAGCCGTAATCGCCACTGCCCTTTCCAGCGGTGCGTTCGCCGCGCCCAAGCCTTGTGACGAACTCAAAGCTGAGATCGAAGCCAAGATCCAGGCGCGGAACGTCAGTTCGTACACCTTGGAGATAGTCCGAAAGGAAGAGGTGCAGGATCAGAATATGGTGGTCGGTACCTGCGAAAACGGCACGAAGATGATCATCTATCAGAACAATGATCGGTGAGACTACCGCCTGAACAACCGACGCGGTCTTCTGTAGGAGCGAACTTGTTCGCGAGACATCGAAGCTGACACACAGAATTGTCCGCCTCGCCAACAACTTGGCTCCTACAGATTTTCCATGGCGGCTTAAGGCAAACAAAACACGTTACTTTCCTCTGCCAACACCGTGCGCTGCTCGTCCTTGAGTTGCGCATCAATACTGTTGGCGATGTCTCGCACTTCAAGCCGATAGCGGCGGCCGGCTTCGAATTTGTCGTATTTGACGGTCACATAACAGGTGATCTCGTTGTACAAATCCATCGACAACCCCAGCCCGCCTGCTGCGTACTCATAGTCGTAACGTACTTCCAGTTCGTGTTTGCCCGGCGTCACTTGAAAATAGCGGCCGTCTTCAGTGCGCTTGCCGTCCAACTTGTCGGCCATGACCAGCTTGCCGGTGAAGGTGTGCATGTCGACCCACGCTTGCTGCGGGTCGACTGCAGGCAACGGGCCGGCGCAACCGGCCAGCAAGCTCAGGGCAGCAAGTAAAAAAGGCAGGCGCATGGCAGGCTCCGGGATGATCAGGACGCGGCGATGATAGTTGCGTTGATGGCCGGCTGTCCGGCATAACGCTGATGCTTTGAGACCTTCACGCTTTCGACTTTAAGGCCGCTGCATGAATTCCTTCAATCTTTCCCTCTGGCGATGCTGCATGCCGGTCGTGTTGCTGCTGCTCGGTGGTTGCTCCAGCATTTCGTATTACAGCCAATTGGCGACGGGTCAACTGCAATTGCTCAAAGCCCGGGAACCCGTAACTGACGTCATTGCCGACCCCAGTCGTGACCCAAAGCTGCGCGAACGGCTTGCCCAAGCGCAAAAGGCGCGAGTCTTTGCCAGCGAACACCTGCATCTTCCTGACAATAACAGTTACCGGCTGTACGCCGATATCGGCCGTCCGTACGTGGTCTGGAATGTCTTTGCGACAGGGGAATTTTCACTGGAGCCTGTCAGCCATTGCTTCCCTATTGCAGGCTGCGTGGCCTATCGCGGTTATTACGACCAGGGCTCGGCACGGGGCGAGGCAGCGTTGCAGAGGCTGGAGGGTAATGACGTTTACGTGAGCGGCGTGGAAGCCTATTCAACCCTGGGCTGGTTCAACGATCCCATCATCAGCTCGATGATGAATTGGGGCAGCGAACGACTGATGACGCTGATTTTTCATGAGCTGGCGCATCAGCAGTTCTACGTGAAGGACGACAGCGAGTTCAACGAGTCCTATGCCAACTTTGTCGAGCAGGAAGGCACGCGGCAGTGGCGTTCTGCGCGCGGATTGCCGCCTGAAACGTCTTCCGAAACCCGGCACCGCGATCAATTCACATTGTTGGTGCTCGCCGCTCGCGAGCGTCTTAAACAGCTGTACGCCCAACCGTTGCCACCTGACGTGATGCGGGCACGTAAAGCCGCTGAGTTCGAGCAGCTGCGTGCCGATTATCGGCAGATGCGCGATGCCCAATGGGCGGGAGACAAACGTTACGACGCTTGGATCAACGCCCCGATGAACAACGCACGTTTGCTGCCCTTTGGCCTTTACGATCAGTGGGTGCCGGCGTTTGCAGCGCTGTTCAAGCAAGTCGGCGGGGATTGGGTGGCGTTTTATCAGGCGGTCAAAAAGCTGGGTGGGCTGCCCAAGGATGAACGTAAGGCGACCTTGGAAAAGTTGATGAAGCTCGCTTAATGTTGGAGCGAGGCTTGCCCGCGAAGCTATAGACGCGGTGTGTCAGGCGGGCCGAGATCTCAGCTTCGCGAGCAAGCTCGGCTCCAACAGGTTTCCCGTCGACCTCAGGATTGACGGAACGCGTGATGCAGCTCTTTCAGCGTATCGAAGTGATACGTCGGCGCTTCTGCTTCTAGCTCTTCACGACTGCCAAACCCATAGCCCACCGCTGCGACGTCCAGGCCATTGCGCTTGCCGCCGATCAAATCGTGCTTGCGGTCGCCGATCATCAGCGTCTGTTTCGGGTCCAGCCCTTCCGTGTCTAGCAGATGGCGAATCAGCTCAACCTTGTCGGTGCGGGTGCCGTCCAGCTCGCTGCCATAGATCAGCTTGAAATGCCGAGCGAAGTCAAAATGGCGGGCGATTTCATGAGCGAACACCCAGGGTTTTGAGGTCGCGATGAACAGATTGCGGCCCTGCTCGGACAACAATTCCAACAGCTCGAAAACGCCGTCGAATACCAGGTTTTCATACAGCCCGGTGACCTGGAATCGCTCGCGGTAGAACCCCACCGCTTCCCAGGCTTTCGCCTCGTCGAAATCGTAAGAGCGCATGAATTGCTGCAGCAGCGGCGGTCCGATGAAATGTTCCAGCGCAGTAATGTCGGGTTCATCAATGCCCAAGCGGCTCAGCGCGAATTGAATCGAACGAGTAATGCCCTCGCGTGGGTCGGTCAGCGTGCCGTCAAGGTCGAACAGAATGTTTTGGTAGTGCATGGTTTTTCTCGGTAAATGACCTGTAGGAGCGAATTCATTCGCGAGGCGCCAGGACAGCCAACACACCTGTACCGCCTGTCACATTACTTCGCGAATGAATTCGCTCCTACGAAATCAGGGCTGAATCAAGGCTGATCGAAGCCTTCAGCCAAGTGCTGATCCTTGAGCTTCACGTAGTTCCCGGCGCTGTATGGGAAGAAGGCGATTTCCTTTTCGGTCAGCGGGCGAATCTGTTTCACCGGGCGTCCCACATAAAGAAAACCGCTTTCCAGCCGCTTGCCCGGCGGCACCAGGCTGCCCGCGCCGATGATTACTTCGTCCTCGACCACGGCGCCGTCCATGATCGTGCTGCCCATCCCGATCAAAATCCGATTGCCCACCGTACAACCATGCAGCATCACCTGATGACCGATGGTCACCTCATCGCCAATCAGGCAGGGGAAGCCGTCCGGGTTGAACGGCCCGGCGTGAGTAATGTGCAGCACGCTGCCGTCCTGAACACTGGTGCGCGCGCCGATCCGGATGCGATGCATGTCACCGCGTATGACCGTCAGCGGCCAGACAGAGCTGTCGGCGCCGATCTCGACATCACCGATTACCACCGCCGAATGGTCGACGAAGGCGCGCTCGCCAAGGGTTGGCGTGTGGTTCTGAAAAGTGCGAATGGACACTGATAGGCTCCTTCTCTGGGGCTGATAGCGCGGTCGTAGTAGCGAGATAGCTGCGGTCAGCCGCGATTGTAATTAAGATGGCCGGGTGTTTCTTTCTGCCAAGGTGCCAAACCGTGAGCGCGAACAACCCTCTGTTGCAATCCTACGACCTGCCACCTTTCTCGGCGATCCGCGCTGAGCATGTAAAACCGGCCATTGACCAGATTATCGCCGACAACCGCGCAGCAACTGTCGATCTCCTCGCCCAACAAGGCACGCAGCCTACATGGGCTGGCCTGGTATTGGCGATGGACGAACTCAACGACCGGCTCGGCGCCGCCTGGAGCCCGGTCAGCCACTTGAACGCTGTGCGTAACAGCCCTGAGCTGCGCGAAGCTTATGAGTCCTGCTTGCCGGCGCTGAGCGCGTACTCCACCGAAATGGGCCAGAACCGCGAGCTGTTCCAGGCCTTCGAAAGCTTGGCCAACAGCCCTGAGGCCGCTGGTTTCGACGTGGCGCAGAAGACTATTCTCGAACACTCGCTACGTGACTTCCGGCTGTCCGGCATCGACCTGCCGCCTGAGCAGCAGAAGCGTTACGCCGAAGTGCAGAGCAAGCTGTCGGAGCTGGGCAGCCAGTTTTCCAACCAATTGCTCGACGCAACGCAAGCCTGGACCAAGCACGTCACCGATGAATCCGCCCTCGCCGGCCTCACCGATTCGGCCAAGGCGCAAATGGCGGCTGCGGCCAAAGCCAAAGACCTCGACGGCTACCTGATCAGCCTTGAATTCCCGAGCTACTACGCGGTGATGACCTACGCCGAAGACCGTGCCCTGCGCGAAGAGATCTACGCGGCATATTGCACGCGCGCGTCGGACCAAGGCCCGAACGCCGGTAAGAACGATAACGGTCCGGTGATGGAACAGATCCTCGACCTGCGTCAGGAACTGGCCAAGCTGTTGGGTTTCGCCAGCTTCTCCGAGCTGAGCCTGGCGACCAAAATGGCTGAGTCCAGCGATCAGGTGCTCAGCTTCCTGCGTGATCTGGCCAAGCGCAGCAAGCCGTTTGCCGCCCAGGATCTTGAGCAGCTCAAAGCCTACGCCGCCGAACAAGGCTGCCCGGACCTGCAAAGCTGGGACAGCGGTTTCTATGGCGAGAAACTGCGCGAGCAGCGTTACAGCGTCTCCCAGGAAACCCTGCGTGCCTACTTCCCGATCGATAAGGTGCTGAGTGGCCTCTTTGCCATCGTGCAAAAACTGTACGGCATTGAAATCGCTGAGCAGAAAGGCTTCGATACCTGGCACCCGGACGTTCGCCTGTTCGAAATCAAGGAAAACGGTCAGCACGTTGGCCGCTTCTTCTTTGATCTCTACGCCCGCGCCAATAAGCGTGGCGGTGCATGGATGGACGGCGCTCGAGATCGTCGTCGCACGTTGGACGGCGTACTGCAAAGCCCGGTTGCCAATCTGGTATGCAACTTCACCCCGGCCGACAGTGGCAAACCTGCGCTGCTCACTCACGATGAAGTCACCACCTTGTTTCACGAGTTTGGTCACGGCCTGCATCACCTGCTGACCCGCGTCGAGCATGCTGGCGCTTCGGGCATCAATGGCGTGGCATGGGACGCGGTCGAGTTGCCAAGCCAGTTCATGGAAAACTGGTGCTGGGAGCCTGAAGGCCTGGCCCTGATTTCCGGTCACTACGAGAGCGGCGAATCGTTGCCTCAGGACCTGCTGGAGAAAATGCTCGCGGCGAAGAATTTCCAGTCTGGCCTGATGATGATTCGCCAGATCGAGTTCTCGCTGTTCGACTTCGAACTGCATGCTACCCATGGCGACGGTCGCACTACGCTGCAAGTGCTTGAAGGCGTGCGCGACGAGGTTTCAGTCATGCGTCCACCGGCCTACAACCGCTTCCCGAACAGCTTTGCGCACATCTTCGCTGGCGGTTATGCAGCTGGTTATTACAGCTACAAATGGGCGGAAGTGCTCTCGGCGGACGCTTTCTCGAAATTCGAAGAAGACGGTGTGCTGAATGAAGACACCGGTCGTGCGTTTCGCGAAGCGATTCTCGCCCGTGGCGGCTCGCAGGCGCCGATGGTGCTGTTCGTCGACTTCCGCGGACGTGAGCCTTCGATTGACGCACTCTTGCGCCATTCCGGCTTGAGTGAGGACGCCGCAGCATGACCGATACACCCGCTGTAGTGACCAAGAAGCGCTTCATCGCCGGGGCGGTATGCCCGGCGTGCAGCGAGCCTGACAAGCTGATGATGTGGAACGAAGATGACGTCCCGCATCGCGAATGCGTGCATTGCGGTTACTCGGACACGCTCAATGCCCAAGGTCAGTCGATCCCGAAAGAGCTCGGTACACGGGTAAACAAGCCCGTGGTCAAGCCAGCGGATCCGAAGGTCCAGGGCGTGCAGTTTTTCCCGAATCCTAAATTGAAGAAGCCGGTCGATCCAAGTTGAAATGAAACATGGATGCCCGCGAATTAATCGCGGGCATCCATGATCAGCCGTGTTCAAGTTAGGTGAATGTATGTAGCGGTAATGCTATTTTGTGCCGCGTAAACCTGCGAAAGAAATCTTGCCATCAATACCATGATGATAGTTAACAACTCTCACGTATTCATTTGTGAAGCTGGTGTTGAAGCTTGGGATGTTAAGGGGAGATTTAATATCTTTCAAGATTTCAATAGTAGTGACACCTTGATCATTCTTGCCATCCGGATGTCCGTACAGACT
The DNA here is from genome assembly GCF_057128745.1 of Pseudomonas rosaeacicularis. Lineage (NCBI taxonomy): Bacteria > Pseudomonadati > Pseudomonadota > Gammaproteobacteria > Pseudomonadales > Pseudomonadaceae > Pseudomonas > Pseudomonas rosaeacicularis. Next base: position 70,354 of record NZ_JBSKHT010000015.1, on the reverse strand, counting down.
GAGTGATGCCCCCGCTTTGGCTTTCACGATTTTGGCGGATTTAATTTCGTCATTAGAACAGCCGAAGCTGTTGTTTTTCATTTTGACTACGTGATGGCTCGCAAACGGAACAACGCAATCAAGGTTCTGAGTACCGTTGCCTCCTTCATAGAATGCGATAGAAGAGTCAGAAAAATCAGTCGGTGTTTTGCCAATAGTGATACGGGATATCTTGCCGTTCAGACCATTGTTTTGGTTGTAGATAGTATCAAAGCTACTCCATGAGTAATTCGTCTGGAAGTTTGGGAGAACGACTCGTTCGTTGAAGCCGATGTCTCTCTTTACATCGATGATCAGGTGGTCGTCCTGAGTGCTACCGGAGGGGCTGTCGTACAGTGTAATCCGGGTGCCTCTGGATACGCCGGACAAACTTAACGATCGGGCTTCATCGTTCTCACAGCCGTTACCCTTCATATCTACAACGCCTGGCTTTGTTGGAATAACACAAACGGCATCCTGTTTTTTGTCAGCGTTAGCGCCCTCATAAAAGTAAATGCCGCCGTTGTTCAACGCATTGGTATAGCGTTCAACTTCTCCACTTAAATAGTGGTTCACGCCAATGAAGTTAGGTGTGGATTCACAGTGGTCGACGCGGCGCAGCAGGTAGGTCATGTTGTTGTCATAGGCCGCTGAGTCAGTCTCAAGTGACGTTCCATGGTGAAATTGATTCATCAGGAAGAGACGGCTCCATTCTTTTCCAGTCCGCTGATTGACGTTTTGGGTTTTCAGTGGGAGGGCATCGTTGCGTGTCGGGCATGACCAATTATGTGCTGACTCGATGTTGCTTGCCAACAAGCCCAAAGTGTCCCAGCGATTTTCGACCATCCAGTCGTTATCATATAGAACGGTAACCTTCTTATTGCCGACCGGGTAGTCCCCAACAATTTTCGTGCTGGCAGTCATGAACACCAGTCGATTATTCTTGGCGGCCATTTCTTTCAGTGTTGGCCATTCTTTGCCTGAAAAATTCTTCGGATCGAAGGAGTATTCTGCGAGCTCCGGAACCGCATCAAAAACTACTTTTAGTTGATCGAATTCGACGTAGGATTCAAGGAATATTGTCACGATTTCATTGGGGTTTTTCCGCAGGAATGGGACAAATTCATTCTTGAGCTGATTGATAAGCGTGCCGTAGCAAGCGAGATCTTTATGGCACAGTAGCACTTTGTCTTCAGGCTGTGTGTTTCGCGTGTTGTAATAGATGTCCAGCATAAAACCGCGAACACCATCTTTAAGCTGCTGTGAAATCTCCTTCCCATTTTGGTTGAAAATCTCGTAAGAGTTATGTGTTGTCACCCAGGAATACTGGTTGAAAGGCTTGTCCCGAGAGTCAATAGGGACGGCCGTGGCAGGAAGTGCGGTAAGCGCTAGCAATGAAGCAAGCGCAGTGGTTGCTGTAATACGGTTGTTCATTTCGAAATCCTTTTCGAATATTGCGTTGGTCACTCGACCTTTGGTGTAAAGCTGCTAATCATTAGCGGCTTGGTGCGTAGTAATAACGACTCTGATTACAACTGCAAGTCTGCGACGAAATACGTGTGTTGCCAATTGCGTAAGCTGATGACTAATAGGACGAGAATCCGCTGTACCGTCGATCACCTGTGGGGGCGTTTGTTACAGCCGACGTGGAGCTACACTTGTGATCGGTGTACTGTATGTATGAACAGTTATCGGGAAACTCTTATGTCTGACCAATTCCCCCCTCGCGGTCGAGGCACGGCCACTAATCCACACAATCGCTTCGCCCCGAACCGCTCGGTGGCCGAGGATGACGGCTGGTATCAGGAAGTGCCCATGACCCAAGGCACCACCGTTACGGTCGAAACTGCGAAAAGCATCATCACCCGCAATACCTCCCCCGACATCCCGTTCGACCGCTCGATCAACCCCTACCGAGGGTGTGAGCATGGTTGTATTTATTGTTACGCCCGTCCCAGCCACGCTTTCTGGGACATGTCACCCGGCCTGGACTTCGAGACCAAACTCATCGCCAAAACCAATGCCGCAGCGCTGTTGGAACAGCAACTGTCCAAACCTGGATACAGCGTTGCGCCAATTACGCTGGGGGCCAATACCGATCCGTATCAGCCGATCGAGCGGGAGTACAAAATCACTCGTGCGACGCTTGAGGTGCTGCTGCGCTATCGCCATCCCGTGACGATTATCACCAAAGGCTCATTGATTCTGCGCGATCTCGATCTGCTTCCAGAGTTGGCCAAGCTGCGGCTGGTTTCGGTGTTCATCAGCCTGACCACGCTGGACGACGAGTTGAAGCGCATTCTCGAACCACGAGCCGCAGCACCCAAAGCGCGCTTGCGGGCGATTCGCGTGATGAGGGAAGCCGGCATTCCGGTGGGCGTGTTGCTGGCGCCGATGATCCCTATGATCAATGACATGGAGCTTGAGGGTTTGATGGCCGAGGCAAAGGCTGCAGGCGCACTGGCCGCCAGCTATGTGATGTTGCGGCTACCGTTGGAGGTGGCGCCGCTTTTCGAGGAGTGGTTGCAGGTGCATTATCCGCAAAGAGCCGCCCACGTCATGAGTCTGGTGCGACAGTCGCGCGGCGGTGAAGTGTATGACAGTAGATTCGGCAGCCGGATGCGCGGCGAAGGCGTGTTCGCCGACCTGCTGGCGCAGCGCTACAGTATTGCGGTGAGGAAACACGGTCTCGATGCTCGAGACAGTTTCAAGCTCGATTGCGATGCGTTTTGCAGGCCGGGTGGGCAGATGTCGTTGTTGTAGCCAAGTGGCTCACGGCACTGTAGGAGCGCGCTTGCCCGCGACAGATTCATTAGGATCCAGAGTTGTGTTGAATGTTCCTAAGCCCTCGCGGGCACGCGCGCTCCTGCAGCGCGGGTGCCGGATTAGCTTTTCTTAACCAAGACCCGCGAGCTAGAGCGACGCATTCAGTTTAAGTTAAGTTTGGGCCGTTAAGGTAACTCCGAGTAACAAGTTGGGCGCGCACATAGCGATATGGTCGCTGTCCCAGAGCATGGGTCATCCTTCAGTCGATGCGGACCTCACACTTCAATCCGTCAGAGAGGACGAGACATGAGAGACACAGACATTCAGCCTTCAGTAGTGCCAGCGGATGCCTTGCCCGAAGCGGAATCCGCGGATGTGGCGCTGCGACATATCGTCGACGGCTTCAAGCATTTTCGTACTGACATCTTCCCCCAGCAGGAAGAGCTATTCAAAAAGCTCGCGACCGCCCAGCAGCCCCGAGCCATGTTCATCACCTGCGCCGATTCCCGGATCGTGCCGGAGCTCATCACTCACAGTTCACCTGGCGATCTTTTCGTCACCCGTAACGTCGGCAACGTCGTCCCCCCTTACGGCCCCATGAATGGCGGCGTCTCCACCGCCATTGAATATGCCGTCATGGCCTTGGGCGTTCATCACATCATCATCTGTGGCCATTCCGACTGTGGCGCCATGCGCGCTGTACTCAATCCGAAAAGTCTCGAAAAAATGCCGACCGTCACGGCCTGGCTGCGTCATGCCGAGGTTGCTCGCACCGTTGTTGAAGACAACTGCAATTGCAGCGGCGAGAAAGAAACGATGCATGTGCTCACCGAAGAAAACGTCATCGCTCAGTTGCAGCACCTGCGCACACACCCTTCGGTTGCGTCGAAAATGGCCAGTGGACAGCTGTTCATCCATGGCTGGGTCTACGACATCGAGACCAGCGAAATACGAGCCTACGACGCCGAACAAGACTGTTTTCTGTCTCTCGATGGCGACCATCCAACGCCGATGGCCACGCCGAGGCGTCGTTACTAAAGCCCCATCCAGGGACATCGTGTTGCCGGGCGTGTGAATCCTATTCACCACTGACGGTTCGATCCTCATTCAAGCTCGATGCGGTCGCATTTTTTGCGTGCCGCCGGGCGTTGTCACGTCTGAAGAATTTGCCGGAGAGTCGTCATGGCTATTACAAATCTGAAATCGGTCTTACCACGGGAGCTGATGGCTTCCGTGGTGGTTTTCCTCGTTGCCCTGCCCTTGTGCATGGGTATCGCCATTGCGTCCGGCATGCCGCCGGCCAAAGGCTTGATAACCGGGATTATCGGCGGTCTGGTCGTAGGTTGGCTGGCGGGATCGCCGCTTCAGGTCAGCGGTCCGGCTGCCGGGTTGGCAGTGCTGGTTTTTGAAGTGGTGCGTGAACACGGCATGGCAATGCTTGGGCCGATCCTGGTGCTTGCCGGTTTGCTGCAACTGCTCGCCGGGCGTTTCAAGCTCGGTTGCTGGTTTCGGGTGACAGCGCCTGCTGTGGTCTACGGGATGCTCGCAGGGATTGGCGTGTTGATTGTGCTGTCGCAGGTCCATGTGATGTTCGACAGCGGGCCTAAACCGTCAGGGCTGGACAACCTGATGGGCTTTCCGGAAACCCTGTTTAATGCCGTAGGCCCCGGCACAGGCATGCAGGCCGGGTTGCTTGGACTGGGTACAATTGCGGTAATGTGGCTATGGGAAAAGTGCCGTCCACATGCGCTGCGCTTCGTACCCGGCGCCTTGCTTGGCGTAGGCATCGCGACGGCGGTGAGCCTGTTCATGGCCTTGCAGGTCAAGCGCGTCGAAGTGCCAGCCAATCTGGCTGAAGCCATTGACTGGTTGCGCCCCGCAGACCTGATGAATCTGGCTGATCCGGCGATTCTGGTTGCGGCGATTGCCGTAGCGTTCATCGCCAGTGCCGAGACATTGCTGTCGGCTGCTGCGGTTGACCGCATGCACGACGGCCAGCGTTCGGACTTCGACAAGGAGTTGAGTGCCCAAGGCGTCGGCAACATGCTTTGTGGGTTGTTGGGCGCATTGCCGATGACCGGCGTGATCGTGCGCAGCTCGGCCAACGTTCAGGCGGGCGCCAAAACCCGATTGTCGGCGATCTTTCACGGGCTTTGGCTGCTGGCGTTTGTACTGTTGCTGTCGAGTGTGCTGCAGAGCATCCCGGTGGCGAGTCTGGCGGGTGTGTTGGTGTACACCGGTTTGAAACTGGTGGACCTAAAGGCGTTTCGTGGTTTGGGTCGTTACGGCCGCATGCCGATGTTCATCTACGCAGCGACCGCTGGCGCGATTATTTTTACTGACTTGCTGACCGGTGTGCTCGTGGGCTTTGCCTTGACGCTGGTGAAGCTGGCGCTTAATGCGTCGCGGCTGAAGATCAACCTGGTGGACCTGCCGGCCGAAGGCGAGATGGAGTTGCGTCTGAATGGTTCGGCGACATTCCTGAAAGTCCCCGCGTTGACACAGGCACTGACCGCCGTGCCGCCCGGCACCACGTTGCATGTGCCCCTGAGCAACCTGAGTTACATCGACCATTCCTGTCTGGAGTTGCTCGAAGAGTGGGGCCGAGCGAATGCGGCGCAGGGTTCGCGGTTGATCGTCGAACAGCGACTGTTGAAGCGCCGGGTGGAAGGACGCATACGCACCACGGTGGGAGGCGCGGCGTTGCATTGATAGTTGATTTAGCCGGTGGTGTGCAGCACTTGTGGGAGCGGACCTGTCCGCAAATGCGGTTGAACAGACGATAGATTTTTATCGAATGTAATGGCCTCTTCGCGGACAGGTCCGCTCCCACATGAGTTGTTTTGGCCGCAAAAGATCACTGTTCGCTGTAAATCGATCCTTAATCCTTCGGGCATTCCATCTCAAGTCCCACGCCCAGCTCTCGGGACAGACTCGGCCAGCGCTTCCAGGCGGATTCGGTATCCGGGCTGCTCAGGCGCTCGCGATAGGCTTCCACTGACTCCAGCGAGAAGCTGTCTTTGTTAAGTAACTCATCGACGGCATGGTGCACGGCTTCGTCCAATTGATTGGCGAACGCTTCACCGATCAATTGGTGGGCAATCACGCTGGCGACGGTGGTGTTGGCAGGGATCAGCGGTTGGCCGAAATGCATGATGTACAGGTCATTTACTTCCTCGACCAGACGGTGCGCCAGATAAGCCTCATCCAGCAGGCTGTCGAGCCCTTCGTGCCCAGCCATGATCGCGGGTGGCTGGATGAAAAAATGTTCAGCGATCTTCAGCACCGGTTTGATCTGCTCTTCGATTCCCGCTTCCTGCGCCACCGAGTTGGCTGCGTCGAGCAGATCGGGCACCTGATCGATATAAGCCGTGACGAAGCGTGTGAGTACGCCACGCGCGTCCACTTCAGGAAGATGAATCGCCGGATGAAGATGAGGAAGCTGTAATTCGAGTTGGCGCAATAATTGGCCGGTAGCGGCCTCATGGTCCTGTGCTCGTTTGATCTGCTCGCGCAAAGCGGCGGTGTTCATGAAGGCTCCTGAAGGCAATAAATCAGACCGTAATTATAGGGGAAGTCATACGTTAGCCTGCTTATCAATTGCGTTAAGACGCAATTGTCATAACAGCTTCATGGTTATGTGTATCCGCTATTAAAAGGCTGCTTTCGCCATTGTAGGACCCATTTTTCTCAGTATTTGCGCACGCGTATAGCCGGGTTCGCCAGTTTCTGCACCGGATTGCGCAGCGTTAGGCCGTGTCTATACTCGTGTCATTGAGAAGCACCTGATGTATCGGACTGTAAAGCAGGCATGGCCCCGGTCCTCAAGTAATGTGTCTTGACCACCGCTCCCTAGCCCGCAAGTGAATGCTGGCAAATAAGAAGAACAAGAGGGGAACTCGCAATGATGCGACATCCACACGTCTGGATGGGTCTTGTGTTGTGGTCGATATTCGGACAGGCGCACGCCGCCTGGACCACGAATATGGCACCGGGAGCGACCGAGGTAAGTCACGAAATCTTCGATCTGCACATGACCATCTTCTGGATTTGTGTAGTGATCGGGATCGTCGTGTTCGGCGCTATGTTCTGGTCGATGGTCATCCATCGGCGCTCCACCGGGCAGGTCGCTGCCAAGTTTCACGAGAGCACCACGGTGGAGATTCTGTGGACGGTCGTGCCGCTGTTGATCCTCATCGTCATGGCGATTCCTGCCACTAAAACCCTGATCAGAATGTACGACAACACTGAGTCTGGCCTGGATATACAGATCACGGGATATCAGTGGAAATGGCATTACAAATATTTGGGGCAGGACGTCGAATTCTTTAGCAACCTGGCCACGCCCGCCGACCAAATCCATAACAAAGAAACCAAGGGCGAGCACTACTTACTGGAAGTCGATCAGCCGCTGGTCCTGCCGGTAGGGGTCAAAATTCGCTTTCTCGTGACCGGAGCTGACGTCATCCACTCCTGGTGGGTGCCAGCCTTTGCGGTCAAGCGCGACGCCATCCCCGGGTTCGTCAACGAGGCCTGGACGCGCATTGAGAAGCCCGGCATCTATCGCGGCCAATGCACCGAACTGTGCGGCAAGGATCACGGCTTCATGCCGATCGTGGTTGAGGCCAAATCCCAGGCCGACTACGACACTTGGCTGACCGCTCGCAAAGAAGACGCGGCCAAACTCAAGGAACTGACCAGCAAGGAATGGACGCTGGATGAGCTGGTCGCGCGCGGCGACAAGGTTTATCACACTACCTGCGTGGCCTGTCATCAGGCCGAAGGTCAGGGATTACCGCCGATGTTCCCGGCGCTCAAGGGCTCGAAAACTGCAACCGGCCCCAAAGAGGAACACCTCAACGTTGTCTTCCACGGACGTGCCGGTACTGCCATGGCGGCGTTCGGCAAGCAGTTGTCGGAAGTCGATATTGCCGCTGTCGTCACTTACGAGCGTAACGCGTGGGGCAACAACAAGGGCGACATGGTCACGCCCAAAGACGTGCTGGCGCTGAAACAGGCGGATGCGAAATGAGCGGTTCGGTGAGGATTTTGTTGGAGCGAGGCTTGCCTGCGAAGCTTTGTCTCGACCACGAGGAATGCATCGCACGTCCTGACCTCTTCGCGGGCAAGCCTCGCTCCAACAGGTTGTGGTTCAGTCCCCCAAATTTCTATCCCCCTTGCTCTTTCGCAGGAGACAGAACATGAGCGCAGTGATTGACGACCATGGCCACGCAGGCGCTGCGCACGCGCACGGTCCGGCCAAGGGCCTGATGCGTTGGGTGCTGACCACCAACCACAAAGACATCGGCACGCTGTACCTGTGGTTCAGCTTCTGCATGTTCCTGCTCGGCGGCTCGTTTGCCATGGTGATCCGTGCTGAGCTGTTCCAGCCGGGGCTGCAAATCGTCGAGCCGGCGTTCTTCAACCAGATGACCACCATGCACGGTCTGGTGATGGTCTTTGGCGCCGTGATGCCTGCTTTCGTCGGCCTGGCGAACTGGATGATCCCGCTGATGATCGGCGCGCCCGACATGGCGTTGCCGCGCATGAACAACTTCAGTTTCTGGCTATTGCCAGCAGCGTTTCTATTGCTGGTATCGACGCTCTTCTCGCCCGGCGGCGGCCCTAACTTTGGCTGGACGTTTTACGCGCCGTTATCCACGACTTACGCGCCGGAGAGCGTGACCTTCTTCATTTTCGCCATTCACCTGATGGGCATCAGCTCGATCATGGGCGCGATCAACGTCATCGCTACCATCCTCAATCTGCGCGCTCCGGGCATGACCCTGATGAAAATGCCGCTGTTCGTCTGGACCTGGTTGATCACCGCATTCCTGTTGATCGCAGTGATGCCGGTGCTGGCGGGGTGCGTGACGATGATGCTGATGGACATCCATTTCGGCACCAGCTTTTTCAATGCGGCAGGCGGAGGTGATCCGGTGCTGTTCCAGCATGTGTTCTGGTTCTTCGGGCATCCCGAGGTGTACATCATGATCCTGCCGGCATTCGGCGCAGTTAGTTCGATTATCCCTGCGTTTTCGCGCAAACCGCTGTTTGGCTACACGTCGATGGTGTATGCCACGGCCAGCATCGCGTTTTTGTCGTTCATCGTCTGGGTGCATCACATGTTTGTGGTGGGGATCCCGTTGGTGGGCGAGTTGTTCTTCATGTACGCCACGATGCTGATTGCGGTGCCCACTGGCGTGAAAGTTTTCAACTGGGTCAGCACGATGTGGCAGGGAGAGCTGACCTTCGAGACGCCGATGCTGTTTGCCGTGGCGTTTGTGATTCTGTTCACCATAGGCGGCTTCTCCGGGCTGATGCTGGCCATCGCCCCTGCCGACTTCCAGTATCAGGACACCTATTTTGTGGTCGCGCATTTTCACTACGTGCTGGTGCCGGGGGCGATCTTCGGCATCTTTGCATCGGCGTATTACTGGCTGCCGAAATGGACCGGCCACATGTACGACGAAACCTTGGGCAAGCTGCATTTCTGGCTGTCGTTCGTTGGCATGAACATGACCTTCTTTCCGATGCACTTTGTAGGACTGGCCGGCATGCCGCGTCGGGTGCCGGACTACAACCTGCAATTTGCCGATTTCAACATGGTGTCTTCGATTGGCGCGTTCACCTTTGGCGCGACGCAGATCTTCTTCCTGTTCATCGTGATCAAGACTATTCGCGGTGGCGCGCCTGCACCCGCCAAACCCTGGGACGGCGCCGACGGCCTGGAGTGGACAGTGCCCTCGCCTGCGCCGTATCACACCTTCGTCACGCCGCCGGAGTTGAAATGAACATCGCAGGACCCAATCGCCCCCTTGTCCTGCGCCTATTGATCGCGGTGGTGGTGATGTTTGCCTTTGGATTTGCGCTGGTGCCACTGTACGACGTGATGTGCAAGGCGCTAGGGATCAACGGCAAGACTGGCGATCAGTACAAGCAAACCCAGGTCGTCGACCAGAGCCGGCAGGTACGGGTGCAGTTTTTGTCCACCAATTCTGCGGACATGTCCTGGGGTTTTTATCCCAAGGCTGATGAACTGAACGTGCACCCTGGCGCGGTCAACGAAATGCTGTTCGTCGCCCAAAACCCCACCGACAAGCCAATGACCGCTCAAGCCGTTCCGAGTATTTCGCCAAGCACTGCCGCTGTGTATTTCCACAAGACCGAATGCTTTTGCTTCACCCAGCAAATGCTGCAACCGGGCGAGCGCATTGAAATGCCGGTGCGCTTCATCGTTGATCGCGACCTGCCCAGCGATGTGAAGCACCTGACGCTCGCTTACACACTGTTCGATATCACCGCTCGCATGCCGCCCGTTGCGCACGTCGCAACCGTCACGCCCATTGCAGGAAAAACCGGCGGCTAGGCCCGCGCGTCCGAGAAGGAGAACCAGAAATGGCAACGCCCCTGCATGAGCATTACTACGTTCCGGCGCAGAGCAAATGGCCGATCATCGCCACGGTCGGGATGCTGGTGACAATGTTCGGGCTGGCGACCTGGTTCAACGACATGAAAGCCGCGCGCCCGGATTCCCATGGGCCTTGGATCTTCATGGTGGGCGGGCTGCTGGTCGCGTACATGATGTTCGGCTGGTTCAGCACTGTGATCAAAGAAGGTCGCGCGGGACTGTACAGCGCGCAGATGGACCGCTCATTTCGCTGGGGCATGAGCTGGTTCATCTTTTCGGAGGTGATGTTTTTTGTAGCGTTCTTCGGCGCGCTTTTTTACGTGCGGACGTGGGCGGGACCATGGCTGGGCGGTGAGGGCTCAAAGGGCATCGCGCACATGCTCTGGCCGAATTTTCAGTACACCTGGCCGTTGCTGAACACGCCTGATCCGAAGCTGTTTCCAGCGCCCAAAGGGATCATCGACCCGTGGGTGTTGCCGCTGATCAACACGGTCCTGCTGGTCAGTTCCAGCGTCACCGTGACCCTTGCGCATCACGCCCTGAAGAAGGGCCATCGCGGCACGCTCAAGCTGTGGCTTGCGCTGACCATCCTGCTAGGCCTCAGCTTTCTCACGCTGCAAGTCGAGGAATATCACCACGCCTACACCGAGCTGGGCTTGACTTTAGGTTCGGGCATTTATGGCGCGACATTCTTCATGCTCACCGGGTTTCACGGCGCTCATGTGACGATCGGCACGATCATTTTGTTTGTGATGCTGATGCGTGTTTTGCGCGGGCATTTCGATGCTGAACATCAGTTCGGCTTCGAGGCCGCGAGCTGGTATTGGCATTTTGTGGACGTGGTGTGGGTGGGGTTGTTTGTGTTCGTTTATGTGCTTTAAGCGCTCCTACGGTGATTGATGAGTGCAATCACCACGGCACATGCGTCACCAATTCCCCGCTGTAAAACCCGTAGGTAATCAGCCCCAGGGTAATGGCGGCGCAGCAGACGCGTACGGTCAGGGCTTTGAGCAGACGGGTCGATGACGCTTCGTCCTTGACCAGAAAAAACAGGCCGCTGAACAGGCTGATCACGGTGGCAATCAGCATAAAAACAATCGCCGCTTTGAGCATGGGGGCAACTCCAGGAGCAAACGCTATGCAACGGAGTATAGGTGTGGCTCGTCAGCAAATTCGGGGCGCCTGATGAAGCGCTTCCGGCCCGGTATTGCGCCGACGCTGGTGGTGTTGGCCATGCTGCCGCTGTTTGTGTCGCTGGGGTTCTGGCAGTTGAGCCGGGGCGAAGAAAAGCGCGTCCTGCTCGCCACTTACGCCGAGCGCCGCGCTGCACCTGCGGTGTCCGCCGAACTGTTGCCCACGACTGCCGACCCTGCTTATCGCCGGGTAGAACTGCGCGGCACTTTCGATACCGATCACAGCTTTTTGCTCGACAACAGCACTCGCGAAGGCAAGGCCGGGGTGGAGCTGATACAGCCGTTTCACGATCAGGTCAGCGGCCTGTGGCTGATGGTCAATCGTGGCTGGCTGCTATGGCCTGACCGACGTACCCCGCCCGCTTTCGATACGCCCGCTGAACCGCTGAGTCTGGACGCCTGGGTTTACATGGCACCCGGTGCCACGTTCCAGCTGCACCCGGATGCGCAAAGCGGCACCTGGCCGAAACTCATCACGGCGATTGATCCGGCGAAGGTCTGGAGCGAAATGGGCCGCGAAGGTTTTGCTCATGAACTGCGTCTGGAGCCTGGCCCGGCAGCGTATCGACTGGATTGGCCGGTCGTCGCCATGGGCCCCGAAAAACATCTTGGCTACGCCGTGCAGTGGTTTGCCATGTCGACGGCGCTGGTCGGGCTTTATCTGTATCTGGGCTGGAACAACACCAAAGGCAGCAAGAACAATAAGAAAGAGGAGCACCCCCATGGGAACAGCCATGAGCCCCACCAGCACGTCTGAAAATCCCTCGCCCAAGCGTCGCAGTAAAGGACGAATGCAGCTGATGTTGGTGCTGTTGGTGGCGGTCGGGCCGATGATCCTCGCCACCAGCATGTACAAGTTCAAGTTCTGGGTGCCGGACAACCGCAGCTTTCATGGCGAACTCATCGGCAACGGTGAAACCCGCGCAGAGCTGGGCGTTCAGTCCGACGAGAAACGCTGGCAGCTGCTAGTGACGGCCCCCACTGAATGCGACGCCGACTGCCAGCAACTGGTTTACCTGGCGCGGCAGATACAGATCGGCCTGGGCCGGGATGCTTCACGCGCCAGCCATGCGATCAGCACCACTCAACCGTTGAGCCCTGATTACGACGCCAGGCTCACCCGCGAGTACCCGCAGTTGCAGCGCTATTCACTGGATCTGAAGCGCTATCAACGCGCCGCGCCGGGCATTGATCTGCCGCAACTGTGGATTGTCGACCCCCACGGCAACCTTGTACTGCGCTACGGCGCTGAGGTGAACGGCAAAGACTTGCTCAACGATCTGCGTCAGCTGCTGAAACTGTCGAACATCGGATAGGGGGTCAAGATGACCAAGCCCGGATTTCGTCTCGCGCTGCTGGCCACAGGGTTGGCCCTTGTCGTCATTCTGCTCGGCGCCTACACCCGCCTGACCCACGCAGGGCTTGGCTGCCCCGACTGGCCGGGGTGTTACGGCTTCATCAGCGTGCCGAAAACCGACGTGCAACTGGTGTATGCCGGCGTGCGCTTTCCGGATTCGCCAGTTGAGGCACACAAGGGCCGCAACGAAATGGTCCATCGCTATTTCGCGGGCGGGCTGTCGTTGATGATCATGATGTTGGGCGTGCACGCTTGGCATCGTCGGCACATCATCGGTCAGCCCGTTCGTTTGCCGCTGATGCTGCTCGGTGTGGTGTTCGTGCAAGCGGCGTTCGGCATGTGGACAGTGACGCTCAGGCTGTGGCCGCAAGTAGTCACGGCGCATTTGCTAGGCGGCGTGATGACGCTGAGCTTGCTGTTTGTGCTGACGCTTCGTTTGAGTGGCCAATTCGAGGTGCTACCGCAGTTGCCGCCAAGGTTGCGTCGCATGGCAGCGGCGGGTCTGGCGTTGGTGGTGCTACAGATCGCGCTGGGGGGTTGGGTAAGTTCCAACTACGCAGCGTTGGCGTGCACGGATTTGCCCACCTGCCACGGCCAGTGGTTGCCCAACACCGATTTCACCAACGGCTTTCACCTGACCCAGCACATCGGGCCGAATTATCTTGGCGGGCAATTGGACAGCGATGCGCGAACGGCCATTCACCTGACCCATCGTATCGGCGCACTGCTGGTGACGTTTTCTTTGCTGGCGCTGGCTTGGCGACTCAGTCGTGAGGGACTTAGGGGCATGGCCGGTTTGTTGTTGCTGGCGCTCGGGATGCAGATTGCGCTGGGCCTGAGCAACGTGATTTTTCACCTGCCGCTCGGGGTAGCCGTGGCGCATAACGCAGGCGGCGCGGCGTTGATGCTGACGATGACGTTGATCAATTATCGGGTGCGGGCGGTGCGAGTCGTTGCCACCAAACGCGCGCCGAGCTTCTGGCATTACGCGAACATGATGTTGCACCTGGGTCCGCATCGGTGATGACACCAAACCTGTAGGAGCCAACTTGTTGGCGAGCGTGACGACGCGGTGTTTCAGGCAGGACCTCTCGCGAACAAGTTCGCTCCTACAGGGGGCGTGCGATTAACAGGAGATGTCGTTGATGAGCAGTTTGATTGTCAGCCGCCATGTACAAGGCGTATGGCGTGACTATCTTGAACTGACCAAACCCAAAGTCTTGGTACTCATGCTGATCACCTCGCTGGTCGGGATGTTCCTGGCCACGCGGGCGGGTGTGGCGTGGGAGGTCTTGGTGTTCGGCAATCTGGGCATCGCCCTGTGCGCGGGCGGCGCGGCGGTGGTCAATCATGTTGTGGATCGCAAGATCGATGCGTTAATGGCGCGTACTCACAAACGCCCTATTGCTCAAGGCCGCGTGTCCCCTGCCGCCGCGCTGACCTTTGCGCTGTTGCTGGCGATCAGTGGACAAGCGCTGTTGCTGGCATTCACCAATGCACTCGCCGCTTGGTTGACCCTGGCTTCGCTGCTGGGCTATGCCGTGATTTACACCGGATTTCTAAAGCGCGCGACGCCGCAGAACATTGTCATCGGAGGCCTTGCCGGCGCTGCGCCCCCTTTGCTGGGTTGGGTCGCCGTGACTGGGCACGTTACCGCCGAGCCGCTGCTGTTGATGCTGATCATCTTCGCCTGGACCCCGCCACACTTTTGGTCGCTAGCGATTCACCGCAAGGACGAGTACGCCAAGGCCGACATCCCGATGTTGCCGGTGACCCATGGCGAGCACTACACCAAAGTCCACATCGTGCTTTACACCCTCGTGTTGCTGGCCGTGAGCCTAATGCCCTACGTCATTCACATGAGCGGGGTGCTCTACCTGGCGTGCGCGCTGGGGCTGGGCGCGAGGTTTCTGTATTGGACCGCCGTGTTGTACCGTGACACCCGGCCGCATGCCGCGATCAATACGTTCAAGTTCTCGATTTACTACTTGTTCCTGCTGTTCATCGCGCTGCTCGTAGATCACTACTTGTTGTTGAATTTATGACCCGAACCCAGAAAACCGTTTTCATCCTTGTCGCCATCATCGCGTTGATTCTAGGCCTGACGGTCAACCGAGTGCTCTCTGGCAAAGGCCAGGGCGATCAAACCGCGTTGATAGATGCCGGCGTGATCCTGCTGCCGCAAAGCCGCGATTTGCCGGACCTGAAAATGATCGATCAGGACGGCCAACCGGTGGTCATGGATGAGCTGAAAGATAAATGGACGCTGCTGTTTTTCGGCTACACCTTCTGCCCCGACATCTGCCCGACCACCCTCGCCCAGCTGCGCCAGATCAAGAGTGAGTTGCCCAAAGAGGCCGCCGAAAAACTAAGGATCGTGCTGGTGAGCGTCGACCCGAATCGGGATACGCCGCAGCAACTGAAGACCTATTTGGGGTATTTCGATAAGACGTTCGTTGGGTTGACGGCATCCTCAGTGAGCGATCTGCAGAAGATCGCCAATGCGGTGAGCATTCCGTACATCCCCGCCGACACGAGCAAGCCCAACTACACCGTTGATCACAGCGGCAACCTCGCCCTGCTCGGCCCCGACGGTACACAGCGAGGGTTCATCCGTGCGCCGCTGAACAACCAGAAGCTGGTGGCGCAGCTGCCGGGGTTGGTTGAGAGGAAGTAGCACACGCTATTGATTCATGTAGGAGCTGACGACCAGCGGGAGGCTACGATTACGGCTTGCCTGACACACCGCATCGCAGCCTCCCGCTGGTCGTCAGCTCCTACAAATTGGTTTGCGTTTGGCAGGGGCGTCACGCCAAGAAAAGCAGGCCTGCGTTCATCAAATCAAAACGCCGGAACCACCGCGCCTTTGTATTTCTCCAGGATGAACGCCTTGGTCTCCGGGCTGTGCAGCGCGGCGACCAATTTCTGGATAGCGGGGGCGTCTTTGTTGTCTTCGCGGGTGACCAGGATGTTGGCGTACGGCGATTCAGCGCCTTCGATCACCAGCGCATCCTTGGTCGGATCGAGCTTGGCCGCCAGCGCGTAGTTGGTGTTGATCAGCGCCAGGTCCACCTGAGTCAGCACGCGCGGCAAAGTCGCGGCTTCCAGTTCACGGAATTTCAGGTTTTTCGGGTTCTGATCCACATCACGCGGCGTCGACAGAATGTTGCTCGGATCTTTCAGTGTGATCAGCCCGGCCTTTGCCAGCAGCAAGAAAGCACGTCCTTCGTTGGTCGCATCGTTGGGCATAGCGATGGTCGCGCCGTCAGGAAGTTCTGCCAGGCTCTTGAGCTTGTCTGAGTACGCACCGAACGGCTCGACATGAACCTTGCCGACACTCACCAGCGTCGTGCCCTTACCTTTGTTGAACTCATCCAGGTACGGCTGATGCTGGAAGAAGTTGGCGTCCATGCGCTTCTGATCGACCTGCACGTTGGGCTGCACGTAATCGTTGAAGACTTTGATATTCAGCGTCACGCCTTCTTTGGCGAGCATCGGTTTAACGAACTCGAGAATCTCGGCGTGGGGCACAGCGGAAGCCGCGACGGTCACTGTTTCATCGGCGTGGGCCGACAGGGCAACAACGGCGGCGAAGGCTGCCAAAAGCTTTTTCATGCGTCTACTCCTTGAATGCACGCCATAGAAATACAGCGTGCATTTGCCGATCAGCAATCGGCCAATTCTGTTAACGGTGTGAGAAGTGGGCGACAAGCTTGTCGCCAACGGTTTGCAGGATCTGCACCAGCACCAGCAGCAATACGACCGTCACAAACATCACATCGTTCTGGAAGCGCTGGTAACCGTAACGAATGGCCAGGTCGCCCAGCCCGCCCGCGCCCACCGCACCGGCCATCGCGGTGAAGGACACCAGCGCAATAGCGGTGACGGTAACCGCCGCCAAAATACCCGGACGCGCCTCAGGCAACAGCGCCTTGACGATGATCTGCCGCGTCGTTGCGCCCATGGCCTGCGTGGCTTCGATAATCCCACGATCCACTTCGCGCAGCGCGGTTTCCACCAGGCGAGCAAAGAACGGCGTGGCCCCAGCAATCAACGGTGGCAAGGTGCCGAGAATCCCCAGCGACGTACCAGTGATGACTTCGGTCAACGGCATCATCACGATCAGCAAAATGATGAACGGCAGCGCGCGCAGCATGTTCACGATCAAACCGACCGTTGCATACAGCGGCTTGTTCTCCAGCAACTGACGCGGCGAGGTGAGGAACATCAGCACGCCCAGCGGCAGCCCGAGCAGGATCGTGAAGGCCAGGGATACGCCGAGCATGATCAGGGTGTCGCCCGTGGCAACCCAGATTTCGTACCAGTCGACATTCGAAAACAGATTGAGGAAAGCGTCCATCAGCGCAGCACCTCCATGTGAACGTCAGCCGCGGTGAAGCGTGCAAACGCGGCGTCCATGTCGCCGCCGGTAATGGCGAGCGTCAACTGCCCATAGGGGGTGTCTTTGATGCGATCGATGCGACCGGCGAGGATGCTGTAGTCCACGCCTGTTTCGCGCGCCACCGTGCCCAGCAGCGGCGCGTAGGTCGCTTCGCCCTGGAACGTCAGACGCACGATACGTCCCTGCACATTGGCAAAGTCGTTACGCTGCTCGTTCTCATCAACTTGCTCGTCCTCCTGGACGAAGCGTTTGGTAGTCGGATGCTTGGGATGCAGGAACACATCCGCCACCGCGCCTTGCTCGACGATCACGCCTGCGTCCATCACCGCCACTTGATCACAGACCCGGCGGATCACGTCCATTTCATGGGTGATCAGCACGATGGTCAGCTTCAGCTCGCGATTGATCTCGGCCAGCAATTGCAGCACAGACGCCGTGGTTTGCGGGTCGAGCGCGCTAGTGGCTTCGTCGCACAGCAGAATCTTCGGCTTGGTCGCCAGTGCGCGGGCAATACCGACGCGCTGCTTCTGACCGCCGGAAAGCTGCGACGGATACTTCTTGGCGTGATCCGAAAGGCCTACCCGCTCCAGCAGCTCGGCCACTCGCTGATTGATCTGCGCGGTGGACATGTCACCGGCCAGCGTCAGCGGCATGGCAACGTTGTCGGCCACGGTTTTGGAAGACAGCAGATTGAAGTGCTGAAAGATCATCCCGACCTGACGGCGAAAGCGGCGCAGGCCGTCGGCGTCCAGTGCGGTGACGTCTTCATCATCGACCAGGATCGTGCCGCCGCTTGGCGCTTCAAGGCGATTGATCAGGCGCAGCAGAGTGCTTTTGCCCGCGCCGGAATGGCCGATCAGGCCGAAGACCTGGCCGTTCTCGACGCGAAGGGAGGTCGGGTGCAGGGCGGGAATTTCCCTGCCGGCGACCCGATAGGTTTTATGGACGTTATGAAACTCGATCACGTAGCGAACCTTGTGGGGGCGCGGTAAAAAATCAGCCGACGGGCAGGGCGCGGGTCGGCTGCTGGGGCGATGCCATTGCTGGTTACTGTCGCCTCGGCTGGATAAACCGGGCGCGCATTTTAGCCTGTCCAACCGGGATTGGGCCCAGCGTTCTTAGCATTTATTTCATGACTGATCTGCCAAACGGTAATAACGCCATTTCATTCAAGGGCGACAGGAAAGGTGGACCAAAGGTAAGAAAAAACACGGAACGGCCATTTCGCTCGCCAGTCATTACATAAGCGTCGTTATTTCCCCGTGCCTTTTCCGGGGAGATTTCTTGCTTACAGAGCCCACTCGCTTTTCATTCAAGTGGGCCGTCCGAACCGAGGAGATTCTGTCTGATGGCTACGAACAAACCTACGAATACCCCTGATGGCAAGACCAGTGAGCTGGCAGGTGCCGACACCCTGGACAAAGGGAATACAAACGCCAAGCTCGACAGTCTGGAGCAGTTTCGTTCTGACGCAACCGGTCAGGCTCTGCGCACCAACCAGGGCGTAAAAGTCTCTGACAACCAGAACACGCTGAAAGTCGGCGCGCGCGGCCCGTCGCTGCTCGAAGACTTCATCATGCGTGAAAAGATCACGCATTTTGACCATGAGCGCATTCCAGAGCGCATCGTTCACGCACGCGGTGTGGGTGCCCATGGTTATTTCCAGACCTACGAAAACCATAGCGCATTGAGCAAAGCAGAATTTCTGCGCGATCCGGGCAAGAAGACCCCGGTGTTCGTGCGTTTCTCCACCGTTCAAGGCCCCCGCGGCTCGGGCGATACGGTGCGTGACGTGCGTGGTTTCGCAGTCAAGTTCTACACCGACGAAGGCAACTACGACTTGGTCGGCAACAACATGCCGGTGTTTTTCATTCAGGACGCCATCAAGTTTCCGGACTTCGTGCATGCGGTGAAACCTGAGCCGCACAACGAAATCCCCACCGGCGGTTCAGCCCACGACACGTTCTGGGATTTTGTATCGCTGGTACCTGAGTCCGCGCACATGGTGCTGTGGACCATGTCTGACCGGGCGATTCCGAAAAGCCTGCGCAGCATGCAGGGTTTTGGTATCCACACGTTCCGCCTGATCAATGCCGAGGGTAAATCCACCTTCGCCAAGTTTCACTGGAAGCCAAAGTACGGCACTTGTTCGCTGGTGTGGGACGAGGCACAGAAGCTGGCCGGTAAAGATACCGACTTCCACCGCCGCGATTTGTCCGAATCCATCGAGATGGGCGATTACCCGGAATGGGAATTGGGCGTTCAGCTGGTTTCCGAAGAAGACGAGCACAACTTCGACTTCGACCTGCTTGACCCAACCAAGATCATCCCGGAAGAGCTGGTGCCTGTGACGCCGCTGGGCAAAATGGTGCTCAACCGTAACGTGGACAACTACTTCGCCGAGACCGAGCAGGTTGCGTTCTGCCCGGGCCACGTCGTGCCAGGCATCGATTTCTCGAACGACCCACTGCTGCAGGGCCGTCTGTTCTCGTACACCGATACGCAGATCAGCCGTCTGGGCGGGCCGAATTTCCACGAAATCCCGGTTAACCGCCCGGTTGCGCCCAACCACAGCAACCAGCGCGATGCTCAACACCGCACCACTATCGACAAGGGTCGCGCTTCCTACGAGCCGAACTCGATTGATGGCGGCTGGCCGAAAGAAACGCCATCGGCTCCGATTGATGGCGGTTTCGAGACGTACCCAGAGCGTGTTGAAGCGCACAAGGTTCGTGAGCGCAGTGAGTCGTTTGGCGATCACTTCTCCCAAGCCACGCTGTTTTTCAACAGCATGGCGCACCACGAGAAAGAGCACATCATCGCGGCGTACAGCTTCGAGTTGGGCAAGGTGGAGCGTGAGTACATCCGCGAGCGTCAGGTAAACGAGATTCTGGCGAACATCGACCTTGAGCTGGCTTCACGTGTAGCTGCCAACCTTGGTTTGCCTGCACCGAAGGCCGGAACTGTTCCTGCGCGCAAGGCAACCAAAGCGACGGTGGATAACTCTCCGTTGCTGAGCCAGGCGAACCTGCTCCCTGCTGACATCTCGTCGCGCAAAGTGGCGATTCTGGTAGCAGACGGCGTGGACGATAAGGCGGTTGCAGCCATGAAGGCCGCGGTCGAAGCCCAAGGCGCTCACGCCAAGGTGCTGGGTCCGACATCAGCACCTGTGAAGACTGCTGGCGGGAAATCGCTGCCAGTAGACGCCTCCCAAGAAGGCCTGCCATCGGTGGCTTTCGATGCGGTGTTTATCCCGGGTGGCGCGGCGTCGATCAAGGCGTTGAGCGGCGACGGCGTGGCGCTTCACTATGTGCTGGAAGCCTATAAGCACTTGAAGGCCATCTCGTTCAGCGGTGAGGCCAAGGAGTTGATCACTCTGCTGCGTCTCGAAGAAGATGCCGGTCTGTTGGCAGTGTCGGACAGCAAATCGTTCGATGCCTTCTTCGAAGCAATGAAGCAGCACCGGGTCTGGGCGCGTGAGCCTAAGGCCAAGGCTGTTCCTGCCTAAAGAGCCTGCTGCTCGTTCTGTAGGAGCCAACTTGTTGGCGAGCGATGGGCGCGGTGTTTCAGGCACACCGGCTCGCGAATAAATTCGCTCCTACAGGGTTGTGGTTAAAATAAAAAAAGGCGCTGCCCGTGAGGACAGCGCCTTTTTTGTTGGCCTTAGATCAGAGCTGTGCGGGTTTCAGAATGACCTGAGCTGGCTCCCCCTTCTCAATCTGGCGACGTAGCTGAAGCTCGAAGTCCGGATTGATTCTGGTCACACGCTTGTGGATCAGCGTTGCCAGCCACGGGTAATCATCGACACGCGGTACCTGCAACACGACTTCGCAATTGAATGCAGTCGTGTCGGCAGCGATGTCGTTCAGTTGACGACGCAGCAGCTTCATATCGTCGAGCTTCAACTCAATTGTTGTGCTTTCAGCCGATGGATCGATCACTTTCGCGATTCGTTTGGCTTCAGCCGCTTTAAGCTCTGCTTCTGCTTTCTCAAGCTCGGCTTTGCGCGCATTGGCGATGGCGCCATTCACCCCGCTGGTCAGAGCAGGTGCCTTGGGCATCAGGGCGCGAGCACGGCTTAGTGCGGTGGCGGCGGCATTGACGTCACCTTTTTGCAGCACGATCTGGCTACGGCTCAAATAAGCCTCGGCCAATTCACGCTGGTACTGCTCCAGACGCGGATCATCGGGTTCTTTCGTTTGCAGGGCCGCCAATTGGTCTTCGGCGGTTGCCAGCTCGCTGCTGGCAATGTTTTTCTCGAGCTGTTGATAGGCGTCAGGCGGCGCAACCGGAACGGGCGCCTCGACGGGCTTGTTTTGGCAAGCTGCCAACAGAAAGGTAAATGCAGCAAGCAGCAGATAACGGGATGCGTACGGCTTCATTCCTGCGATTCTCTATTTGCGCAAAAAACGAGCAAGTCTACACATAAGTGCCTTGCACCGAAAACAACGGATCACTGCGTGACGGCGGCGCAACCGTCATTGCACATTGCCGCCATTTATTATCGCCGAGTATGACTGTTCTTCCAGCACAAGGTTCTACCGCTTGGGTAAAACGAAACTCAGCAGGAACAGCGCAGCCGCTGAGACCACGATCGACGGTCCTGCCGGTGTGTCTTTGAACCACGACATTGCCAGCCCGCCGCAGACCGCAATGATGCCAATAAGGCTGGCCCCGACGGCCATTTGTTCAGGCGAACGGGCGTGACGCTGTGCCGCAGCGGCCGGAATGATCAGCAGGGAAGTAATCAGCAGCACACCGACGATTTTCATCGCGACGGCGATCACCACGGCAATCAGCAGCATCAGCGTCATGCGCAGCGCAGCGACTGGCAGACCTTCGACCGTCGCTAGCTCTTCATGCACGGTGATCGCCAGCAGCGGGCGCCATAGCGCCGTAATGAGGACCAGTACCGCCGCGCTTCCGCCGAGAATCCACGCCAGGTCGGTCGGGCTGATGGCCAGCAGGTCGCCAAACAGATAACCCATCAGATCAATGCGCACATCACGCATGAAACTCAGCACAACCAGGCCCAGAGACAAGGTGCTCGGTGCGAGAATCCCCAGCAGGGTGTCCGACGCCAGTGGCTGACGCTGTTGCAACGTGACCAGCAGCACGGCCAGCAATAAGCAGCCTACCGTCACCGCAATAGCCGGGCTGACGTCCAGCAGAAATCCCATCGCTACGCCAAGCAGCGCGGCGTGGGAAAGGGTGTCGCCAAAATAAGCCATGCGTCGCCACACCACGAACGAGCCTAACGGCCCCGCTACCACTGCCAACGCAAGGCCTGCGAGCAAGGCGTACAGAAGAAAATCAGCCATGCTTGCAGCCATCTCCGTGTGCGTGGTCGTGGTTATGATCGGGTTTCGTCGCGGGCGCGGCAGCGCACACTTCGCCGTGCAGATCGTGGGCGTGATCGTGATGATGGTGATAAATCGCCAGGCTCGGTGCGTTCTGGCCGAACAGCTCGACGAATGCCGGATCGTTGCTCACTTGCTCCGGATGACCCGAGCAGCAGACGTGGCGATTGAGGCAGACCACTTGATCGGTGGTGCTCATGACCAAATGCAAGTCATGAGACACCATCAGCACGCCACATTGGTGGCGGTCCCGAAGTCGGGTGATCAGCGCATAAAGATCCGCTTGCCCCGCAACGTCAACGCCTTGCACCGGCTCGTCCAGCACCAGCAGTTCGGGCTTGCGCAATAGAGCGCGAGCCAGCAGCACGCGCTGCATCTCGCCACCGGAAATGCCTTGTAGCGGGCTGTCGATGACTTTCTCTGCGCCCACTTCGGCCAATGCCGACAGCGCGGTGGCGCGGCTGACACCCGGGACCAGACGCAGGAATCGCAATACCGATAGTGGTAGCGTCGCGTCGATGTGCAGCTTTTGCGGCATGTAGCCAACGCGCAGCTTCGGTTTGCGCCAGACAGTGCCAGAGTCCGGTTTCAGCAAACCCAACACCGCACGCACCAGCGTCGTCTTGCCCGCACCGTTGGGGCCGATCAGCGTCACGATCTCGCCGGGATTTACGCTCAACTGGATGTTTTCCAGCACGCTTTGTCCGGCGCGGGTCACGACGACGTCATTCAAGCGGATCAATGCGTCGCTCATCAAGCGGCCTTGCAACCGGTGCAGATCCCGACCACTTCGACGGTCTGGGTTTCGACGTCAAAGCCTACTTCTTTGGCTGCGCTGATGATTGCGTCGCTGATGACCGGGTGCTGCAGCTCGATAGCCGCGTGGCATTCGCGGCAAATAAGGAACTGGCCCTGATGCGCGTGCGTGGGGTGGTTGCAGCCGGCAAAGGCGTTGAGCGACGCGATGCGGTGCACCAGACCGTTTTCCAGCAGGAAGTCCAATGCGCGGTAAACGGTGGGCGGGGCTGCGCGGCGGCCGTCTTCCTCACTAAGGACAGCGAGGATGTCATACGCGCCCAACGGTTTATGGCTTTGCCAAACCAGCTCCAGCACCCGACGACGCAAGGCGGTGAGGCGCAGGCCTTTGCCAGCGCACAGCGTGTCGGCTTCGGCGAGGGCCGAGTGCACGCAGTGAGAGTGATCGTGGGGGCGACTGGCCAACGGTGTTTTAGGCATGGGCGGCGACGACTTTTGTGAGAGACGTTATTATGTTACCCGTTCCTGCCCTCATGAGTGGTCACCGTGTCCCGACTTTTTTTGCTTTTTGTCGCATCCCTGCTTGGATTCCTGACCATTTCTACTGCTCAGGCTGACGTTCGCGTGCTGACCAGCATCAAGCCGCTACAACTGATTGCGTCTGCTGTGCAGGAAGGTGTCGCGGTTCCGGAAGTGCTATTGCCGCCGGGGGCGTCGCCACATAACTACGCGCTGCGGCCTTCCGACGTACGGCGGGTAAAGGAGGCCGATCTTCTGTACTGGATAGGCCCGGACATGGAGACTTTCCTGCCACGCGTACTCGAAGGCCGTAATCAGCCATCCATTCCTGTCGAGTCCTTGCCGGGTATGCATTTGCGTCATTTCACCGCAGGCGCTGCTCACGACGACGGCGATGCCGACGAGCATGATCACGATCATCGTCCTGGCAGTCTTGATGCTCACCTGTGGCTGTCATCGGTGAATGCGCGGGTGATTGCGGCGAAGATGGCCGCGGACCTGAGCACGGCGGACCCGGCCAACGCAGCGCGTTACCAAAGCAACGTCAAAGCATTCGATGAGCGGCTTGACGCCACCGACACGAAGATCAAAGCGCGGGTCGCTGGCATCGCCGACAAGAAGTATTTCGTGTTCCACGAAGCGTTCGATTATTTCGAAGAAGCCTATGGGCTGGAGCATGCAGGTGTGTTCACCGTCAGCAGCGAGGTGCAGCCTGGCGCGCAACACGTCGCTGAGATGCGCAAGCGCCTGGCAGCTTTCGGTAAGACCTGTGTGTTCAGTGAGCCACCGCTGCGGCCGCGTCTGGCAGAAACCTTGAGCGCGGGTTTGCCGGTGAAGCTGGCAGAACTCGATGGCTTGGGTGGCTACACCCCCGCGACGGCTCAGGGTTACGAGCAGCTGCTGCAAAAGCTGGGGGATGATCTGGCGGGATGTCTGGAGAGTTTGTAACGCTGTCGCTTTTGTAGGAGCCAGTGACCTGTGGGAGCGGACCTGTCCGCGAAGACGTCAGTACATCCGACAAATCTTCGCCGACAGAGATACCGCATTCGCGGACAGGTCCGCTCCCACAAGTCCAGAGGTGTCACTTACAACGCAAACGGCAGCGGGATGTGGGTTTCCTGGCGCTGTTCCAGCCGCTTCTGGAATTCCATCGGGTCATGAATCAGCACGTCTTGCCCGGCGAACGACTCGGCCGCGATCAATCGCGACAGCCAAAACCGCACGCAAGCCACACGCAGCATCGTCGGCCATAGCTCGGCCTCGGCCGCCGTGAACGGCCGCAACCCCGCGTACGCCCCCAGCAATGCTCGAGCACGCGGTGCATCGATGGTGCCGTCTTCGTGGGAGGCCCAATCATTCACCGCGATCGCCACGTCATACAGCATCGGCCCGGAGCAGGCATTGTAGAAGTCGATCACACCGGTCAGGTGAGTGCCTTCAAACAACGTGTTGTCGCGGAACAGGTCGGCGTGCAAGTTCGCGCGGGGCAAGGCCATGATCTTCGCCTGATAGCGCGCGATCTCTTCAACCGCCTTTTTCAGCAGCGCGCCCTGCGCATCGCCCAGATGGGAGATGAAATTGGCGCCCTCCTGCAGCATCCAGTCCAGCCCACGGTCAGTTTTGCGTTCCAGCACATGCCCGCGGGTTGCCAGATGCATACGGCCCATCAACTCGCCGATCTGTACACAATGCTGTGTATTCGGTGTGGTCGGGTGCTTGCCCGGCAGTCGCGGTTGCAGCAGCGCCGGTTTGCCTTTCAGCTCGCGCAGTGCCTGGCCATCGATGGTGCGCAACGCATAAGGCACGGGCAGATTGGCGTCGTGCAGCACGTCCAGCAGTTCGATGAAGAACGGCATTTCCTGAACCGGACCGCGTTCGACCAGTGTCAGTACGAACTCGCCCTGCTCCAGACTGATGAAAAAATTGGTGTTTTCACTTCCGGCGGCAATGCCCTGAAAGTCACGCAGGTGGCCGAGCCCGTAGGGGGCGAGAAAAGCTTCCAGCTCGGGCCGAGCCAGGGGAGTAAAAACCGACATAGAGGACTGCCAAATAAGTGAATGTAGGACGTTACCAGCTGAAAATTACCCACTGGGGAATCAGCATGTCCGGCGGGTCAGACCGGATAAATTGCGCGCTTGTACCGTCGGCGCGCACCAGGTAATAAGGCTTACCGTGCTTGGGCGTGATCTTGACCGCATACACAAACCCGTTCACGCGGTATTCCTGAATAAACTTGTCGCCGTCCTGGCGAATCGTGACGTCGGGCTCCGCCGTTGGTGCTTCATCCTCGGCAGCCATTGCTATCAAAGGGCAAATGCACAAGACGCTTGCCAGCCACAGGCGATTAAGCGCGCGCATGATAACCTTGCTCCTTTGTCGTCAACGGTCCGCGCATTCTAGCGCCAGACCCGCCGAAAAGGTTGATTCTGCCCATGAGCCAAGCCCCCCTCGTCCTGGTGGACGGTTCTTCTTACCTGTATCGCGCTTTTCACGCGCTGCCACCGCTCGCTACGTCCAAAGGCCTGCCCACCGGTGCAGTGAAAGGCGTATTAAACATGCTCAAAAGCCTGCGTCGTCAGTATCCGGAAAGCCCGTTTGCCGTGGTGTTCGATGCCAAAGGCGGGACGTTTCGTGACGAAATGTTCGCCGAATACAAAGCTAATCGCCCGAGCATGCCCGATGACATGCGTGTTCAGGTCGATTTGCTACATGCGTGCGTCAAAGGTCTGGGCTATCCGCTGCTGTGCGTAGAAGGCGTGGAAGCGGACGATGTGATTGGCACACTGGCCCGCAGCAGCGCGGCGGCGGATCGGCCGGTGGTGATTTCCACGGGCGACAAGGACATGGCGCAACTGGTCGACGGGCACATTACTTTGGTCAACACGATGACCGGTAGCGTGCTGGATGTGGCTGGCGTCAAGGAGAAGTTTGGAGTCGGTCCTGAGCACATCATCGATTACCTGGCGTTGATGGGTGACAAAGTCGACAACATCCCGGGCGTTCCCGGCGTTGGCGAAAAAACCGCAGCGGGTTTGCTGACCGGTATCAATGGCGGTCTGAAAGAGCTTTACGAGAACCTGGACAAGGTCGCGACACTGACCCTACGCGGGGCAAAATCCCTGGCAGCCAAGTTGGAAGAACACCGGGAAATGGCTTTTCTCTCCTATCAGCTGGCGACGATCAAGATCGACGTGCCGCTGGATATCGAGCTGGACGCCTTGCACTGCGGTGAACCGGATCACGACGCATTGATGGCGCTGTACACCGAGCTTGAGTTCAAAAGCTGGATCGAAGACCTGCAACGTGACGCCAGACAGGCCGGCAAGGAAATCGTCGTTGAAGAGCAAGCGCCGATCATTGAGGCCAAGTACGAGTTGATCCTGGAACAGACGCAATTCGACGATTGGTTGAAGAAGCTGGAGGCTGCCAAGTTGTTCGCCTTCGTGGTGCAGAGCAATGGCACCGACGCGCAACGTGCGAAGATCGTCGGTATTTCCTTCGCTATCCAGACCCACGAAGCGGCTTACATCCCGCTGACTCACTCCTACATGGGCGTGCCGCAGCAACTGGACCGCGACGCTGTGCTTAAAGCGGTCAAGCCGATGCTGGAGGATGCGGACAAGATCAAGGTCGGTCAGCACGCCAAGTTTGCGATTAATCTGCTGGCCAACTGCGCCATCGACGGCGATCAGGCGCAGGGCATCACTGTGCAGGGCGTCAAGTTCGACACCATGCTCGAATCCTACGTCCTCGATTCAACCGCCACGCGTCACGACCGTGACAGTCTGGTCGCCAAGTACTTGAATCACACGCCGGTGAATTTCCAGGACATCGCTGGCAAAGGCGCCAAGCAGCTGAGTTTTGATCAGATCGCGTTGGAGCAGGCCGGTGTTTATGCGGCCGAAGAAGTTGACCTCACGCTGCGCCTGCATGAAACCCTGCAAGCCAGGCTGGCAGCGATTCCTACGCTGGCGCCCGTGCTGAACGACATCGAGATGCCGTTAATGCCCGTGTTGGCGCGAATCGAGCGCCAGGGCGCGTTTGTCGACGCCAAGCTGCTGGGGATTCAGAGCGTCGAGTTGGGTAACAAGATGACTGAGCTTGAGCGCGAAGCTTTCGCTATTGCAGGCGAAGAATTCAACCTCGGCTCGCCCAAGCAGTTGGGGGTGATCTTGTACGAAAAGCTCGGCATGCCGATCATCAGCAAGACCGCGACCGGTCAGGCTTCCACTGCCGAAGCGGTGTTGCAGGAACTGGCCGAGCAGGACTTCCCGCTGCCCAAAGTGCTGATGCAGTACCGTTCGATGAGCAAGCTGAAAAGCACGTATACCGATCGCTTGCCGGAGCAGATCAACCCACGCACCAATCGTGTTCATACGTCCTACCATCAGGCCGTCGCGGTTACAGGTCGCTTGTCGTCCAGCGATCCAAATCTGCAGAACATCCCGATTCGCACTGCTGAAGGCCGACGCATTCGTCAGGCGTTCGTGGCGCCCCAAGGCTACAAGCTGTTGGCGGCGGACTATTCGCAAATCGAGCTGCGGATCATGGCGCATCTGGCCAAGGACGAAGGTTTGCTACACGCCTTCCGTAACGATCTGGACGTGCACCGGGCGACGGCTGCCGAAGTGTTCGGCGTCGAACTGGAAGGCGTTACCACCGACATGCGTCGTAGCGCCAAGGCGATTAACTTCGGTTTGATCTACGGCATGAGCGCATTCGGTCTGGCCAAGCAAATCGGTGTCGATCGTAAGCAGTCGCAGGCCTACGTGGACCGTTATTTCGCGCGTTATCCTGGCGTGCTTGAGTACATGGAGCGCACACGCGCCCAAGCTGCTGAGCAGGGTTTTGTCGAAACCATTTTCGGTCGCCGGTTGTACTTGCCGGACATCAACGCCAAAAACCAGGCCTTGCGCAAAGGCGCCGAACGCATGGCGATCAACGCGCCGATGCAGGGCACTGCAGCGGACATCATCAAGCGTGCGATGGTGGCAGTGAATGGCTGGCTGGATTCGTCAGGGCTGGACGCCCGCGTGATCTTGCAAGTCCACGACGAATTGGTATTGGAAGTGCGAGAGGATCTGATTGATAAGATCAGCCAGGAAATCCGCGTGCACATGAGCGGCGCTGCCGAGCTGGACGTGCCGTTGCTGGTTGAAGTGGGCGTGGGGAATAACTGGGACGAGGCGCATTGATCCGGTTTTGAAGTAGCACTCGTCCCTGTAGGAGCGAACTTGTTCGCGAGGCGTTTCACCTGATGCCGCGTGGAATTCTCGCCAACAAGTTGGCTCCTACAGACAGCGGCGCGGCACTAATTTCCAACCGGTTTTGAACTTCCGCCGTCAAATCCTTGTCAGAGGTTGCGAATGGCTGACGTAGCCATTCAGCTCCTATGTTGTGTTAAGTGTTGGCAGATATCCGGACCTTTCCCTAGTGGTCTGGACTTGGACCCCGAACTTCCCCTCCCCACATGAAGTCCGGGGTTTTTTTTGCCTGCGATTTACTCAGCAGGTGCCTTGTCTTCCAGCTCCATCCAGTCCGCCAACACGGTGTAAGCCTCCTCCAGCCCCAAGCGCTTGGGTGCCGAGAACAGCTGAATCGTGACTGCATCACCCCAACCCTTGCGGATCTCGGCCTGTACTTTGAGCAACACGTTTTTGGCGGCGCCGAAGGTCAGCTTGTCGGCTTTGGTCAGCAGAATGTGCATCGGCATCTGACTGGCAATCGCCCAATCGAGCATCAGCAAATCGAAGTCGGTCATCGGGTGGCGAATGTCCATCATCAGGATTAAACCCTTGAGACTTTCGCGGCTCCCCAGATAGGCCTCCAGGTGACGCTGCCAGTGCAGCTTGAGCGGAATCGGAACTTTTGCATAACCGTAGCCCGGCAGGTCGACCAGACGCCGATCGTCGTCCAGACTGAAGAAGTTCAACAGTTGCGTACGACCTGGCGTTTTCGATGTACGAGCCAGGCTGGCGTGGGTCAGGGTGTTAAGAGCGCTGGACTTGCCCGCATTCGAACGACCGGCAAAAGCGACCTCAAAACCTTCGTCGTCGGGGCACTGATCGACTTTGGCGGCGCTGAGCATGAACTTGGACTGTTGGCACAGGCCGAGGATGGGATTCTTGAGTTGCATGAGATTTCCGGTGGGGAAGTTGCCTGCTGGAGGGCGGCAAGGTGGTTCATATCCGTTTCAGTGGGGCGAGTATACACTTCGGCGGGGTGACAACCCGCCCCGGCCGCCTAGACTTACGCACAGTAACCAGGCACAGCAGCAAGCGGTCAGCCCATCTTTGCGTGAATGCTGCCGCGTAGATTGTGCAGGCACCGCATTGGCGAGGACTACCGAACCATCATCCGCAGGGTGAAAGAGTAGGCCCGCTATTCACTTTTCACTTTTAGCCGTATTGGATTAGCCGATGAACAAACTATTCGTGAGTCTGCTGTTAATGCTAGGCCTATGCGGCACTGCCCACGCCGCTGATGTGGTAGTCGGTGACCCCGCCGCAGGCCAGGCGAAAACAGCGGTGTGTGGTGCCTGCCACGGACCCGACGGCAATAGCATGGCCCCCAACTTTCCAAAACTGGCAGGTCAGGGTCAGCGCTATCTGCTCAAACAGCTTCACGAAATCAAGGACGGCAAGCGCGTCGTTCTGGAAATGACCGGTCTGTTGAACAATCTTAGCGATCAGGATCTGGCGGACATGGCGGCTTACTTCTCTGGCCAGAAAGGCAGTGTGGGCGCGGCCGATGCCAAGCTGGTTGCTCGCGGTGAAGAACTGTTCCGCGGCGGCAAGCTCGATCAGGGCCTGCCGGCCTGCACGGGATGCCATTCACCAAACGGTGCTGGCAACGCCCCGGCGGGCTTTCCGCATCTGGGTGGACAGCACGCCGATTACATTAAAAAACAACTCACGGCCTTCCGCGAAGGCGAGCGCACCAACGACGGCGACACCATGGTCATGCGCAGCATCGCAGCGAAGTTGAGCAACAAGGATATCGACGCATTGTCGGCTTATATCCAGGGCCTGCATTAAGGGCGGATTAAGGCGCGGGGCGACTTTGCGTGCTTTGACATATGCGTTAATGAATCCTGTTTCGCCGGGCCAAAAAGGGTAGCGAACGGCTGCCCTTTTTCTTGGCCACAGGCGTTACACTTGCGAACTCACGCCTCGACGACCGGTCCTAATCCGGTCTCGTCGAGGCGACTTTTCATGCCCAGGAGTTAAGCATGCGTAATCTGATCCTCAGCGCCGCTCTGGTTGTTACCAGTTTGTTTGGTTTGTCCGCCCAGGCCGCAGAGCCTATCGAAGCTGGCAAACAGTATGTCGAGTTAAAGAGCGCCGTTCCCGTTTCCGAGCCAGGCAAGATCGAAGTCGTCGAAATGTTCTGGTACGGCTGTCCACACTGCTACGCCTTTGAACCCACCATCAATCCATGGGTTGAAAAACTCCCTGCCGACGTTCATTTCGTCCGCGTTCCTGCCATGTTCGGTGGCCCGTGGGATGCACACGGTCAATTGTTCATCACCCTCGACACCATGGGTGTTGAGCACAAGGTTCACGCCGCTGTCTTTGAAGCCATCCAGAAGGGCGGCAAGCGCTTGACCGACCCGAACGACATGGCTGAATTCGTCGCCACCCAAGGCGTCGACAAGACCAAATTCCTTGAAACCTTCAACTCGTTCGCCGTAAAGGGCAAGATCGCCCAATACAAAGAACTGGCCAAGAAATACGAAATCACCGGCGTACCGACCATGATCGTTAACGGCAAATATCGCTTCGACCTCGGCAGCGCCGGCGGTCCAGAGCAGACCCTGCAGGTCGCCGATCAGCTCATCGCCAAAGAACGTGCGGCGATGGCCGCCAAGTAAGCGGCCCGTCATGGCGCGCTGGGGCAGTACTGAACGCATCGTTGGCCGGCCTTCGGCGAAGGTCAACGAACGCCATCTGCAGGAAACGGGGCTGCCGGCTGACGGTCGGCTTCGTTTGCTCAGTTTCAACATTCAGGTGGGAATAAGTACTGAGAAGTACCGTCACTACCTGACCCGCGGCTGGCAGCACCTGTTGCCGCACAATGGCCGCGCGGGGAATCTTCAAAAGATTGGCAACTTGCTGGGCGACTACGACTTTGTTGCCCTGCAGGAAGCCGATGGCGGCAGCCTCAGGTCAGGTTACGTCAATCAGGTCGAACACCTTGCCCAACTAGGGTCCTTCCCATATTGGCATCAGCAACTCAATCGCAATCTCGGACGCTTCGGCCAGCACAGCAATGGCGTGCTCAGCCGTCTGAAGCCGTGGGAGATCGAAGACCATCCGCTGCCAGGCCCATCTGGGCGTGGGGCAATTCTGGTCCGGTTTGGTGAAGGCCCCGACGCGTTGATCGTCGTAGTCATGCATCTGGCGCTGGGCGCTCGGACGCGCACGCGACAACTGGCCTACATCCGCGAACTGATCGGCGGTTATCGCCATCAAGTGCTGATGGGCGATATGAACACCCACGCCTCAGACCTGCTCGAATTGTCGCCGCTGCGCGATTTAGGTCTGCTGGCGCCTCAGATCGAAGCCACATTCCCCAGTTGGCGCCCTCAGCGCTGCCTGGACCACATCCTGCTGAGCCCGACCCTGACGCTTGAAAAAGTCCAGGTCCTGGCTCATCCCATCTCTGATCATCTGCCGGTCGCGGTGGAGATTCGCTTGCCGGCCTCATTAATTGGGGACTCCCTGCCGATAACAAGCTCATCTCCTCCGGGACCTGTGGAATGAGCGACGAAGCACAACGCTGGAAAGAAAAGTACCTCAAGAGCATCGATCAGCAAGACAAGTTGGAGCGCCGCTGGAATGCGCGCCTCGACTTGCTGCGACGTGGCTTGGTGCGCAGCAGCCTGGCCGCCGAAGGGGCGGACAGGGCAGTCGATCTGTGCATGAAAGAAATGCGCGAAGTGGTGCGCACCGACGACATGGACGCAGGCTTGGCCGCGCTGATACCCCGTCTTGAAAAAGCGGTGCTGGAATCCGAACAGCGGCGCGAACAGCGTGTGGAGCAAATGGGGGCGGCGTTGACCTCACTGGTGACGCAACTTCAGTCGTTGCCGTTGCCCAAAGAGGTGAGCAAACCGCTTAAGCGATTCGCCAAGGGCCTTGAGGATCGAGTCAACCAGGCGCGCGAATTGCCACTGTTGTTGGGTGAGCTCAGTGGTTTGCAGGGCCAGGCGCTGGCGCTGCTGGAGCACCCTGAACTGGCGGCGCGCCCCGGTTTTTTGCAGCGGCTATTCGGTGGGCGAGACGCAACGGAACAAGAGCCCGAAGAAGACGCGGGGACCGCGCATAGGGTCCAGTGGACCAACGAAGCCCCTGTGCAAACTGCGCTTCAGGAGCCGCCAGCAACGGTGGTGGCTCCTCACGCTGAACCCGAACCTGCGTTGCCCATCGGTGATCTGCAGGAGGCAGATTCTCGGTTGGAGCCGCCGCCGACGCCTATTGCCCCCGACGATGGCTTTTACGAAAAGCCTGCATTGGAAGCGCCCGCGCCAGTCTCGGTTCAACCACTGACGTCGTTACAAGAACCAGCACAACCAGAGCAGGTGCAGGCTCCAGAGCCTGCTCCATCCGAGGTCGACTCGCCCGTTGAAGATCCTCCCACCGAAACACCTTACAGCCTAGACGCCCGACCCGAGCCTCAAAACGAAATAGTGCAACCACTGGAAGCCGATGCCGAAGACCTAGCTACCGAAGCCGACGAAGACAGCCCTTTCTCTCTACCCTCTTCTCCCGAGCCGACCTACAGCTCAGTCGCCGCGCATATCGAGCAAACGCTTTTAGGTTTACTCGACGACCTGACGTTGCCAGAGCATCACCGGCCGCAAGCAGAAGCAATGCGATTGCGGCTGGAAAATGGCCTGAATTGGTACGAGCTGCTACCGATTCTCGACGATCTGGCTGTCTTGATGCTTGCTATCACCGACAGCGGGCAGCACGAGTTTGAGATCTACCTGCAACAACTGAACGACCGGTTAGAGTCTTTCCAGCGCAATCTCCAGGCTGCGAGTGCCGATCATGCCGACACGCAGTCCGCTTCTCGCCAACTGAATGACCAATTGCGTGAGCATGTCGGCGGATTGCAAACCAGCGTTCAGGACGCAGCCGACCTGGACAGCCTCAAAAGCGTGCTGGAAAGCCGGCTCGAGGGGTTGATCGGCGCCATGGATCAACACCAGAAAGAGCGCGATGAGCGAGAGCAGGAGGTTGCAAGCAAGCTGCAATCGTTGGTCGGTCGGGTGGCGACGATGGAGCAGGAGGCTCAGGGCTTCCGCGTTCACCTGGAAGAACAGCGGCAAAAAGCGCTGATCGACACCCTGACGGGGTTGCCCAACCGCGCTGCCTGGAATGAGCGGTTGGAGCTTGAGATCAAGCAGATGCAAAAGCACCGTGCCAGCCTGCTGCTGGGCATTCTGGATCTGGATCACTTCAAACGTATCAATGACGGATACGGGCATCTGGCGGGCGACAAGGTGCTGAAAATCATTGCCTCGCAGCTTAAAAGGCGGCTGCGTCCCAATGACTTCATCGCTCGGTTTGGCGGTGAGGAGTTCGTCTTTCTATTGCCGGGCACTGCGCTGGCGGACGGCCTGACGTTGCTGGAGCGTCTGCGCCTGACTATTGAGCAGTGCCCTTTTCACTTCAAAGGTGAGCCGGTCACTATCACGGTATCGATGGGCATCACCACGTTCAAGCCGGGTGAGCGCAGCGACCTGGTACTCAAACGAGCCGATGAAGCGCTTTACCGCGCCAAACGTGAAGGCCGTAATCGGTTGGAGCAGGGATGACACAAATGGCCAAGAGGTAAGTGGATGTTTCATTTTTGGCCTTTCTTTGAGCACCTCGTGAAGCTTACGTTATGCTATTGCATTACTCGCCTATGTGTTCTGCCTTGATATGAAGCTGCTCTGCTCCGCTCTATTGCTCCTTTTGCTGACTGCTTGTGCCAGCGGCCCGAAGCTCGACACCAGTCACCCCTCGGTTAACTTCGACAATCGCGCGCAGTTTGTGGTGGTGCATTACACCTCCGCATCGCTGGAGCGTTCGCTGCAGTTGTTGACCCATGGCGAGGTCAGTAGCCATTACCTCATCGGTGACGGTCCGGCCACTGTCTACAAGCTCGTAGATGAAAGCCAGCGCGCCTGGCACGCCGGGGAAAGCGAGTGGGAGGGTCGCACGTGGCTCAATTCAAGCTCCATCGGCATCGAAATCGTCAATCCGGGTTACAAAGACACGCCTACCGGCAGGCTTTGGTATCCCTACAGCGAAGCGCAGGTTCAGGCGCTTATCGTGCTGCTCAAAGACATCGTTCAGCGCAACCACATCGAGCCGCGCCACATCATCGGCCACAGCGACATCGCGCCGCTGCGCAAGCTGGACCCAGGACCGCTATTCCCCTGGAAACGTCTGGCCCAGGCAGGCTTGGGTGTCTGGCCCGACGAGCAACGGGTAGCGCAGCGTCAGTCGCAAATGATGGGGCTTGTACCGAGCGCTACCTGGTTTCAGCAGCAGTTGGCTTTGCTGGGTTATTCGACCCCGCAAACGGGCCAGTTCGATGTTGCTACCCGCCATGTACTGGCAGCGTTCCAGATGCATTACCGGCCGCAAAAATTTGATGGTGAGCCTGATCTGCAAAGTGCAGCTATCCTCCAAGTGCTCAATCTCAAGAATTAAATTCGCATGCGCGTCAGAATTGACGGGCTATTTCCGTGCTTGTTGCTATACCTCATGGGTATTCGCGCGGATATCTACCAATGTGGATAGCAACAACCCAGTTACGCTCAATTTTCTACCGACCTTCGCTGCTGGCCTTGCTGGCGGCGTTGTTGAGCGCGGTTATCTTGCTGGCAGGAAGTTTTGGGTTGGCAATGCATCAGGCGCGGCAACAGGAAAGCGCCCAGATGAATGCTCAAGGCGAGCGCTTTCTGGTTCGTCTTGAGCAGTTGTTCGGCCAATTGCGTGCTGGTCTGGATCAACTGGAAGCCCAACCGCTGCGTGGCTGCAGTCCGCAAATGGTTGAACAGCTTCGTGAGGTCAACGCGCGCTATCGCTTCATTTATGAGGCTGCG
The DNA here is from genome assembly GCF_057128745.1 of Pseudomonas rosaeacicularis. Taxonomy (NCBI): domain Bacteria; kingdom Pseudomonadati; phylum Pseudomonadota; class Gammaproteobacteria; order Pseudomonadales; family Pseudomonadaceae; genus Pseudomonas; species Pseudomonas rosaeacicularis. The sequence goes on along the minus strand of NZ_JBSKHT010000015.1, from coordinate 34,466 downwards.
TATCTGACCGACACCACACTGTGTTCAAGCTGGACGCGGGTAAGCATGATCGGCAAGGTTCGGGTGCCGGACATCCGCGGGCCGACCTACGACTACTGGCTCAATACTTCAACGCAGCCGGATGACAACCTCGCATCGCTGGTGCTTGGACGCGGCGACTTCCGCGTCTCGACCTCTCGCGGTCATCTGACTGACGTGGTTGATTTGCCGCCGGGCGGCAGTCTGATTGTGGTTCTCAATAATGGAGCCAAAGCCGTTCCAGTGCTGGGACCGACCCAAGTGTGGCCGCCCACCGAAGACTGGTCGCCGGCCTCGGTCGAGACGCTGATCACCACTCACGACCAACTCATTTACCGGATGCCCACGCAAAGCCCTGAGTATCAGTTGGTGCTGGTCACGCCTCGCAGCGGCTTACAACAGAAAATCACCGGCGCCTGGTGGCTGCTGGTGCCTGCCAGCGTGCTGGTGTCGCTGTGCATCGGTGCGCTGGTGCTGCAATTGGTTCGCCAGCGCTTGTCGCTGGGCGGCGAACTGCATGGAGCATTGCGCCGGGGCGAATTGAAAGTGCTTTACCAGCCCATTTTCGACCTTAATACGCGCATCTGTGTAGGTGCCGAAGCGCTGGTGCGCTGGCGGCGGCCAGACGGCACGCTCACAAGCCCTGATTTATTCATCCCGCTGGCGGAAAATACCGGCCAGATTCGCCAGATAACCGACTTCGTACTTCAGCAACTACTGGAGCAATTGGGCCAATTGCTGCGGGCCAATCCGCATTTGTATATTTCGGTCAATCTGGCAGCGTGTGATGTCATGGCGCCGAGGATCGGTCGAGTCACAGCCCGGCTGCTAGCCCTGCACCGTGTAGCACCGCGGCAGATCGCGTTCGAGGTGACTGAGCGCGGGCTGATCGACGTGGTCGTTGCGCGTAATCATCTCCAGGCGCTACGCGACCGAGGTCATCAGGTATTGATCGACGATTTCGGCACGGGCTATTGCAGTCTCGCGTATCTGCAAACCTTGCCAGTGGATTGCCTCAAAATCGACAAGGCATTTATTGATGCGCTCGGCCATGATGCCGCCAGTAGCGGTGTTGCGCCGCACATCATTCGCATGGCTCACGCGCTGCAACTGCGCGTCATCGCCGAAGGCATTGAGTTTGAATCCCAAGCGTTGTTGCTCAAGAGCGAAGGCGTGATTTACGGCCAGGGTTGGCTGTTCGCGCGGCCGTTGACCGCGAAAAAATTCACTGAACTGGTGACTGGCGGACGACGTGATGCCGGGCGTCGTGCAGACGACGTGGCCTGAGGCTTTGAGCTAGAGCGGCAGCGCCATATAGAACTGCGTGCCTTGAGCGGGTCGCGAATACACGCCCATCCGGCCGCCGTGCAGCTGCACGATCTCTTTGCACAAGGCCAACCCCAGTCCCGCGCCACCTTTTTTGCGCCCTACCTGCACGAACGGCTCGAAGATACGCGCCTGTTGGCCGTAAGCGATGCCCTCTCCATTATCTTCGACGCTGACGATCAGCCGCTCGCCGTGACGACGAGCCTGCAAGCGAATCAGGCCCCCGTGGGGGGTATGGCGCAATGCGTTGTCGAGCAAATTATCGAGCACACGTTCCAGCTGAGCGCGGTCGGCATTCAGGCGCGGCAGTGGCTCCTGCATTTCAACCAGCAGAATAATGTCCTGTTCCTGCGCCTGATCGGCAAAGCGCACGCGAGATTCTTCGAGCAGTTCGCTCACATCGAAGGGTGCCAAGGTCAATTTTTGCAGGCCGTTCTGATAGCGGGAGAAATTCAGCAGGTCATTGATCAGCTGCATTAAGCGCTGCATTTCTTCGTTGACGGTCTTGAGCAGATCCGCCTCTCGCGATTCAGGCGGGAAATGCACCCGCTCCTGCAGCAAGCCGAACGCCATGTGCATGCCGGTGACCGGCGTGCGCAGTTCGTGTGACGCACGCAATACGAACTCACTGCGCACTCGCTCAAAGGCGCGCTGCTCGGTGACATCGTGCAGCACCATTACTGCGCCGAGAATGTGGCCTTTGGTGTGGCTGACCGGTGTCAGGCTGTAGGTCAGCAGGCGCGTCTCGCCTTCGATCTCGATAGACAGATCTTCTGGCGCGCGCTCCAGAGTGCCGCCGCGCAATACCAGGTAAAGCTGCTCATCCAGCTCCGGGCGTCCCAGCGCCTCACCGAGCCCCAGCCCCAAGCGATCCTCTTCCCAGCCCAGTTGCCGCTGAGCAACTGGGTTCAAGTGCTCCAACTGCCCTTGGCGATCAATCATCAGCAGGCCGTCGTCAATGCTGTCGAGCACCGCTTGTAAGCGCTGCTGCCCTGCCAGCAATTCGTCGACATTGGTCACCTGATGCCGACGCAGGGCCTCGGCCATGATCCCGAACCGGCGGGTCAGCAGATTCATCTCGGCCGCCGAGGAGATTGGCAAGGTGACTTCGAAGTTGCCCTGCCCAATCTTGTCAGCCGCCTGTGCCAGCGCTTCGATGGGCGCACCGAAACGTCGGGCGATCCCGTGGGCGGTGATGAACCCTATGCCCAGCACTGCCAGCCCGACCAGCCCCAGCAGCCCGGACACCCAAAGTGCGTGGCTGCGTGCGCTGGTTTCGGACTGGTTGATGTTTTCCAGCGCTTGGCGGTGAGCGTTCAGCAATCCATTGCGTAAAACATTGAAGCTGGCACTGAGTTCAGCGTCTTCCCCGATCGGTTGCGCAGCGTTTCGCGAACGCTCATAGGCCTGAACGAAGTTCTGGTAATCCAACCGCGCCTGTTCAAAGCCGTTGTTGGTATGAGTCTGAACGTCGTGGTTGATGCCTTCAGTCAGTAACTCCTGAAATTGCTGCTGTGCCTGTGAGAGACCCGGTTGAACCGGCTTGTCGCGCAGCATCATGACCAGTTGATCGCCCAGGTTTTGCCGCAGCTTCAGGCCCAGGTCGAGGGTGACGAAGTTATGCTGAATCAGAGCTTCCTGAGACTTTGCCATCTGCATGACGGAGACAAGCCCCAGCAACAGGCCCAGCAGCGCGACCGTGATCAGGGCTGAAATGCTGAGAAAGAGGCGTGTGCGTAACTTCATCGCGAACTTCATGGGCGACAAATCATAGGTTGTACTGCTTACGCTTGCGGTAGAGCGTCGAGGCGTCGATGCCTAAGGTTCTGGCGGCCTGATCGAGCGTGTCACTGGTGGCCAATACCGCGCCGATGTGAGCTTTTTCCAGTTCGTCGAGACTCAGTGCTGCGCCGACCCGTGGGGCGTTGTTGACCGGTTGTTCGGCCATGCCCAAGTGCGTGATCTCGACCTTTTCCTGTGGGCAGATAATGCTTGCCCGCTCAATGACGTTTCGCAGCTCACGGATGTTGCCCGGCCAGCGATAGTTGAGCAGTGCGCTTCGTGCTTCTTCGCTGAAACCGCGTGCTGGTCGGCCATACTCTTTGACGAAACGCGCCAGAAAGCGGTCGGCCAAGGTCAGAATGTCTTCGCTGCGTTCACGCAGCGGTGGCAGGTTCAGGGTGATGACGTTGAGGCGATACAGGAGGTCTTCACGGAAGCGGCCTTCACGGACCATGTCTTCCAGATTCAGGTTGGTCGCGGCCAGGATGCGCACATCGGCCCGGCGAGTTACCGGGTCGCCTACGCGCTCGTACTCTTTGTCCTGAATAAAGCGCAGCAGCTTGGGTTGCAGGGTCAGGGGGAAGTCGCCGATCTCATCGAGGAACAATGTACCGCCGTCAGCCTGGTTGACCCGGCCCAGCGTGCTTTCGCTGGCACCGGTGAAGGCACCGCGGCTGTGACCGAATAGTTCGCTTTCCATCAGCTCTGCGGTCAGCGACGGGCAGTTGATGGTGACGCAGGATTTCTTCGCCCGCTTGCTCCAGCCATGAATCGCTCGCGCCAGCTCGCCTTTACCGGTGCCAGACTCGCCAAGAATCAGGATGTTGGCATCGGTATTGGCGACCTGACGGGCCGTCTCCAAAATAGACATCATCGAAGGGCTGTGGGAATCCAGACCGTCCTTGGGCTTGCGGACTTCGCCCTCCAATGCTTCCAGGCGGGCGGACAGCTGACGCACTTCCAGCTGTTTAGCAGTCGCCAGCCGCAATTGGTCGGGGCTGCACGGCTTGACCAGGTAGTCTGCAGCGCCGGCCTGAATCGCGTCCACGGCCGTGTCGACCGCCGAATGCGCAGTCACGATGACAACGCGCATCCACGGTGCTTGCACGCGCATTTGCGCCAATACGTCTAGCCCGTTGTCTTCACCCAGACGCAAATCCAGGAAACACACGTCGAACACCTGACGTTGCAACAGCGCCTCGGCCTGTGCCGCACTGTTGGCGGTTGCCACGTTGTAGCCTTCATCTTCCAGGCAATAGCGGAAGGTGCGAAGGATGGCGGATTCATCATCCACAAGCAGAATACGGCCCTGATTCTCAGTGGCTGCTTCCATTTTTCCTACGCTCCTGTACGAATGATCTTTGGTTAGTCCCGGAAACATCGGGCAAGTTGCATGGTTGATTCTGATTGATTAACGGCTCGACATGGAAGTTATCTGCGCAAGATTGCTTGATTCCGGAATTCCCCACCTATCTTTTTCAGCGAATAGTGCTCGATTACACAGACGCACCGAGGCCGTGATGGCATTCGGTACAGAACGACTTGGTCCACAGTCAGTCTTTCAAGTTGTCCTTTTTGTATTCGTTGGAGATTTGCCATGCACCCGCTGAAGAAGATCGCCCTGGCCACCGCCACTGTTACCGTGCTGGGTTTTGCCCCGCTTTTTGCTCAGGCCGCCGAGGCTTCGAAGGGTGATCTGCAAACCCAGCTGGCCGAAGCGCGGCAGGAAGGTTCGATCTGGACCGCCTTTGCGCTGAACCGACATTTGAGTCCATTCAGCCTGTCAGTCGAAGTGGAACAAGGCACCGCCATCCTCAAAGGCAAGGTCGAGAACGAGGTCGATAAAGAACTGGCCGGGCAGATCGCCGGGGACACCCAGGGCATCAACAAAGTGGATAACCAGCTAGAAATCGACGATGCAGTGGCGTCGGAGCCGGGCACCAAGGCCAACATGGCACAGCGTTTTGAAGACGCCACCCTGACCGCCACCATCAAGTCCAAACTGCTGTGGAACAGTGTCACCGAGGCGCTGAAGATTGACGTGAGCAGCCAGCAAGGCGTCGTCACCCTCAAGGGGCAAGCGCAGAACGCCGACGCCAAGCAGTTAGCCGGTAGCCTGGCGAGCAACACCGATGGCGTGACTGAAGTGAACAACTTGATCAGCCTCAGCGCCCGCGACACTCAGGCGATCAAGGATCAGAGCGCTGCCGAAGCTAACAGCGTGCGTGAGGAATTCAGCGATGTCTGGATTACCAGCAAGGTCAAATCCAGTCTGATTTACAGCCGCACGCTGGACGGACTGAACATCAAGGTTGATACCAAAGCAGGCGTCGTCAAGCTTGATGGTGTGGTAGCCAACTATGCCGAGAAAGAGCTGGCTGTAGAGATCGCCCGGAACATTCGCGGGGTCAAGGGCGTAAATGCCGACACGTTGCGAGTGACAACGCGCACGGCGGGTTGACGGCCCTGTGGAAGCGCGCTTGCCCGCGATTGCATCTGTCAGGCGCCATTGTTGATGGATGGGCCGAGAGTTACGCGGACAAGCGCGCTCCTACACCGTTACGTGTCCAACATCGCTAAACCAATCCCCGCTTCGTGCATTACGCACGATGACAAATGTTCAATCGTGCAGCTTGCTCGTAAGACCTTTCCCCATATCTTAGATAACTATTTGATTTATAAGGTATTTAATCGATCAAAAAAGCTGGCACACAGGCTGCAATACTTCTTTCAAGAAAGGCCTGAATCGTCGGCCGGCAAGATTGATAGCCACCCAGGTGGAAGGGAGCATCGGAATGATTACTCAGCGTCTCGCTCAAATGCGTATTTCGCCACTGCACCTGCAGCAAGGCCTTTTCGCCAGCTTGGCGCTGCTGATCACTTTGATCGCAGCTCAACAATTCCATTATTGGAATAAGAATCAGGAAGTCACCCAGATCCAGTCGCTTTATCGCCACTCTGCACCTGTGGCCATCGCGACTGCTTTGAAAGCTACCGATGTTGCACTGAGCTTTCAGGCTATCGATGAGTCTGCGGTTGCCGATGGGCAGGCGCCTCGTCAGCAGAGCTGGGTGTTCTAAAAGAGTTGGATCTTCTGACCGATTGAAGTCAGAGGCGCGTCTGCATCGAAATATCGATCCCGATTCGATGTGTAGAAATCAAAAACAGTAAGGAGAATCACCATGTTGAGTTGGGCAATCACGTTTCTGATCATCGCTATCGTCGCTGCAGTCTTGGGCTTCGGTGGTATCGCAGGCACCGCAACGGGTATCGCCAAGATCCTCTTTGTTGTCTTCCTGGTGATGTTCGTAGTTTCGTTCTTCTTCGGTCGTCGCGGTCGAGGCTGACATGGCGGTTAAAGCTCTCCATGGCCTGGCACTGTCGCTCTTGATGAGCGGCAGCGCCATGGTTATGGCGGCCAACGACGGCCAGTCTCGGGTGAACGAGCTTTTAAGTTCGGACCCCGAGTACCGGCAGACGTGGTCGAGTGTTGTCAAGAAAGAAGAGCGGTTGCCCGATTGGGTGATTAACCTCTCTGGATCGTCCGAGCAAATGAGTGCAGTCACAGAAAACGGTGACGGGTATTTGGTCGGTCCTCTTTGCGAAACCAAGGACACTTGCATCAATAATCGTCTGATCGTGGCCTTCAGTCTCGATAAGGAAGACGCTTATGCCATGTTGGTTGAAGTAGCTGCGGGCTTGCCGGCAGATAAATCACCCACTCGTCACGCCGACTACCGCTTTCTGGGTAAGCCGGATGAGGACATGCAGGCATTGTTGAAAGAGCAACTGAAAAAAGATCCGAACTGGTACTGATTTAAACGCAGGAAGACCGAGGCTCTGATCTTATCTTCCTGCTTCATGCGCCCCGAAGACGGCGGCGCGCGACCACGGGGCCGGGTTGTTTTGATCAATGGATGATCGATTCGACCTAGGGGTACAGGGAGTACCTCCGTTTACGGGCCGGGTCAGGAAGCCGCAACGCAGGTCCATCGTTTGACTCGTTACGTGTGTCAGATAATGGGCTTGCGAGGCGCAAAATCTCCCCCCATACACCCCCTCTCTATATAGCTGATTTCTCTTTATTCTCCAATCGGTAGGCGTCCTGCGCCCTGTAGCGAAACGTCCTACGACCGTATACCGAGAAATATCTGCCCGAAATCTGCCCACGGGCGAAGTAAATATTCTTTGTCTTGCCCTTCGCAAAACTTGTCTCCACGGGCTAAAGGCGACGTTTTAGCCACTTCTCAGCACAGCTCGGCACGCCTCGGTGATCTCCACATTTCCCTTCAACAACTAAGTCTTTGATTTTCCTCATGCCGATTCGGCATGAGGTAGTCATTTACGGCATTAGACGATCAGGTCGGGCGTGGGAATAGTTGCGCCCTTTTTCGCCTGCCAAGAGCTCGGATGCTCGTTTGCGGTGACCTTCTGGAACATTCCAAGGCCGGCGGCGCTTCGGATCAACCCTTCAGGGCAGATTCGCAGGTGTGGGTTGAGGAATGTCCAAGCCATCTAAAACAAGGGTAATGACATGAAGAAGGCAAAACTGAGCCTCGCCTGGCAAATCCTCATCGGGTTGGTATTGGGGATCGCGTTAGGGGCCCTGCTCAATCACTTCAGCGCAGAAAAAGCCTGGTGGATCAGCAATATTCTGCAGCCAGCGGGTGACATCTTCATTCGCTTGATCAAGATGATCGTTATTCCGATCGTGATCTCATCTTTGATTGTCGGAATCGCCGGCATGGGCGACGCCAAGAAACTGGGCCGTATTGGGTTCAAAACCATTCTCTACTTTGAAGTAGTCACGACGATTGCCATTGTCGTGGGGTTACTGCTGGCCAACGTTTTCCATCCTGGCACCGGGATCGACATGAGCACGCTGGGGACCGTGGATATTTCGCAATACGAGAAGACCACTGCCGAAGTGCAGCACGACCATGCGTTCATCGCGACGATCCTCAATCTGATCCCGTCGAACATTTTTGCGGCCATCAGCCGTGGCGACATGCTGCCGATCATCTTCTTCTCGGTGTTCTTCGGCCTCGGTCTCTCCAGTCTGCAAGCCGAAGTGCGTGAGCCACTGGTGAAGGTGTTTCAGGGCGTCTCGGAAACCATGTTCAAAGTCACGCACATGATCATGAATTACGCGCCCATCGGCGTGTTTGCGCTTATCGCGGTGACGGTGGCTAACTTTGGTTTCGCCTCGTTGCTGCCGTTGGCCAAGCTGGTAATTCTGGTTTACGTCGCCATCGCCTTCTTCGCCTTTGTGGTGCTCGGCCTGATTGCGCGCCTGTTTGGCTTCTCGGTCGTGAAGCTGATGCGCATCTTCAAGGACGAGCTCATCCTGGCCTACTCCACGGCAAGCTCTGAAACCGTGCTGCCTCGAGTGATCGAGAAGATGGAGGCCTACGGCGCGCCGAAGGCGATCAGCAGTTTCGTGGTGCCAACCGGTTATTCGTTCAACCTCGATGGCTCGACGCTGTATCAAAGCATTGCCGCGCTGTTCATCGCGCAGCTGTATGGCATTGATCTGTCGATCGGGCAGCAACTGATGCTGGTGCTGACCCTAATGGTCACCTCCAAAGGCATTGCCGGCGTACCGGGCGTGTCGTTTGTGGTGCTGCTGGCAACGCTGGGCAGTGTGGGTATTCCGCTCGAAGGGCTGGCATTCATTGCCGGTGTCGACCGCATCATGGACATGGCGCGTACTGCGCTGAACGTGATCGGCAATGCGCTGGCAGTGCTGGTCATCTCCCGCTGGGAAGGCCTGTACGACGATGCCAAGGGCGAACGTTACTGGAAGTCGCTGGTGCGTGAGCGCAATAACGAGTCTTCGCCTGCGGGTCAGACCACAGTCGATTGATGTGTTGAGCGCTTGACTCCAAACCCCGGATTTCCGGGGTTTGTTGTTTGTGCGGGTTGAGGACAACCCCCGTAGGAGCGAATTTATTCGCGAGGCGTCGGCCATATAAATCCGGATGCGCCAGATACCTCGCTCGCGAATAAATTCGCTCCTACAGAAGACGTCGTACCGTCCCGCATTTTATGCGTATTAGGGTTTGTTGTTCCGCCCTGCGCCGCTATCATCCCCCGCATCTTTCGAGGGACTTACCGATGCTCAACGGCCTATGGCTTGGCTTTTTTCTGGTGGCGGCGGTGTCGGCGCTTTCGCAGTGGTTGATCGGCGGCAACGCTGGCATCTTCGCGACGATGGTCGAAAGCATCTTTGCCATGGCCAAGTTGTCGGTCGATGTGATGATTCTGCTGTTCGGCACACTGACCCTGTGGCTGGGCTTCCTGAAGATCGCGGAGAAGGCAGGCATCGTCGATTGGCTGGCCAAAGTCCTTGGCCCTTTGTTTACCCGCTTGATGCCGGAGGTGCCGCCCGGCCACCCTGCCCTCGGCCTGATCACCCTCAACTTCGCGGCCAACGCTCTGGGCCTGGATAACGCCGCCACGCCTATCGGGCTGAAAGCCATGCGCGCCTTGCAGGACCTGAACCCCAGTCAGACCATCGCCAGCAACGCGCAGATTCTATTCCTGGTCCTGAATGCTTCCTCACTGACGCTGCTGCCGGTGACGATTTTCATGTACCGCACGCAACAGGGCGCGCCTGACCCGACGATGGTGTTTCTGCCGATTCTGCTGGCAACCAGCGCCTCGACCCTCGTCGGTCTGCTCTCGGTCGCGGTGATGCAGCGGCTGCGATTGTGGGACCCGGTGGTGCTCGCCTACCTGATCCCGGGCGCATTATTGCTGGGCGGCTTCATGGCCGTACTGGCGGGACTGTCGGCCACGGCGCTGGCCACGTTGTCTTCGGTGCTGGGCAACGTCACCCTCTTTGGCTTGATCATCCTGTTTCTGGTGATTGGCGCGTTACGCAAGGTCAAGGTTTATGAGGCGTTCGTCGAAGGCGCAAAAGAAGGCTTCGACGTGGCGAAAAATCTGCTGCCGTATCTGGTGGCGATGCTTTGTGCGGTGGGCGTACTGCGGGCTTCGGGCGCGCTGGATTTGATTCTTGAGGGGATTCGGCACGTCACCCAGTGGTTTGGCGTGGACACCCGCTTTGTCGATGCCCTGCCAACGGCGCTGGTCAAGCCATTCTCTGGCAGCGCCGCACGCGCGATGCTGATCGAGACGATGCAGACCCAAGGCGTCGACAGCTTCCCGGCATTGGTCGCAGCGACTATTCAAGGCAGCACCGAAACCACCTTCTACGTACTGGCTGTGTACTTCGGCGCGGTGGGGATTCAGCGCGCACGCCATGCTGTCGGTTGCGCGCTGCTCGCGGAACTGGCTGGCGTGATCGCGGCGATCTTCGTTTGCTACTGGTTCTTCGGCGCCGCTGCGTAACTCTTCTGGCCCTGCTCCACCGTCCACTGCAGTAGCTGGGCCGTCAGCGTATCGCTGGCGCGCCCGAAGCCTGCAACCACCGCTGGCACTTGTTTGTCAGTTACCGGTTGATGCACCTCGAAACGGCGACTGGCGATAATGCGCTGCCGCTCGTTGACGATGCGGGCGTCCAGTCGAATCACCACTTCAATGGCTTGTGCGGTGTATTCGCTCTGGAACGCCTGCAGCTCCCCGCCCAGCTCGAAATCCGCCTGCAGATTGCTGTCATCGGTACTGATCGACTGCACTCGCCCGTCGCGATAAAACGCATCGGTCAGCCGGTTACGCAGCAGCACCGGGGCCGGATCGCTCCAACGCGCGCCTTTGTAGCTGCTGATGACATCGCCCTGAGGGATGACCGCAATGCCGGGACTGTCCAGCGCTTCACTGGCTTTAGGCCGCACGATGCGCAATGACCACGGGACCGACGTCAGGTTTTTCGCGGCAGTAGTGGCGGTCGGCAAGCGGTAAACATCGGAGGGCTCAGTCTTGGGCAAGATCGAGCAGCCGCTCGCCAGCAGGATCACGCTCAGGATCGCCAAACGACCCATGGACTGACGGGCAAGCCTCATGGCTCGAACTCCTTGTTCTTGTCACTGCCGAGTAAATAGCCACTGGGGTTGGCGTCCAGACGGCGGGAAATGGTTTTCAGCGAGGTAAGGGTCTCACGCAGCTCGCGAATCGCCGGGCCCAGTTCGCCAAGCCCCTGCATGCCGCCGTTGAGCGAATCCTGATTGCGCGTCAGCAATGCGTTGATCCTGGCGCTGCTCTGCTCCAGAGACTTCATGGCGTTCTCGGCGCTGCCGATCACCTGCTTGCCGTCGCTGGTCAGTAACGTATTGGCGTTGCGCATCAACAGCGAAGTCTGTTCCAGCGTGCCGCCAGCCTGTTTGCTGAGAACCGTCAGTTGCTTGAGGGCCTGGCGAATGTCGTCGCGTTGATCAGAAATCGCTCCGGTGGTTTGCTCAAGGTGCTGGAGAGTCTGGGTCAGCGTTTGTACGTTGCTGGAGGAGAACATCTCGTTGGCGTTGTGCAGCAGCACGTTGATGTTGGTCAGCAGGTCGTTGCTGTTATTCAGCAGGCGCGCAATGGGCGATGGCGCGGCGATGATGACCGGTATCTTGCCGTCTTCGCCCACCAGCTCAGGGCTTTGGGGTGTGCCACCGCTGAGCTGAATGATCGATGTGCCGGTAATGCCGTTCAGGGCGAGTTTGGCCTGCGTATCATCCTTGATGGGCGTGTCCCCGGTGACACGAATCTGCGCCAGAACCCGGCGCGGGTCCTGCGGATCGAGCTTGAGCTGGATAACGTCACCCACCTTGATCCCGCTGTACTGCACGGCGCTGCCACGGGAAAGGCCGGTCACCGCTTCGTTGAACACGACCTGATAGTCCTTGAAAGCGGTGTCGACGCTTGATTTGGCCAGCCACAGGCCAAACAGCAGCGCTGCGGCGACCACGATCACGGTGAACAAGCCGATCAACACGTGATGGGCACGGGTTTCCATCCTCAGACCTCTTTTTGATGATTGGCGGCGGCGTAGGCCATGCGGCCCCGAGGGCCATGAAAGTATTCGTGAATCCACGCATCGTTTGTGGCGGCGACCTTGTCGATGCTGTCGGCGACCAACACACGTTTTTGCGCCAGCACGGCGACGCGGTCGGTGATGGTGTACAGCGTGTCCAGGTCGTGGGTGACCAGAAACACGCTCAAGCCCAAGGCATCGCGCAGGGTAAGGATCAATTGATCGAACGCCGCCGCGCCAATAGGATCGAGGCCTGCGGTGGGTTCGTCGAGAAAGAGTATGTCCGGGTCCAGCGCCAGAGCCCGGGCCAACGCCGCGCGCTTGATCATCCCTCCAGATAGCGACGCCGGGTATTTATGTGCCGCTGACAACGGCAACCCGGACAACGCCAGCTTGATGCCGGCCAGATGTTCGGCTTCCTCGCGGCTCAACCCGGCGTGCTCGACCAGCGGCAACGCGACGTTCTCGGCAATGGTCAGCGATGAAAACAAAGCGCCCTTTTGAAACAGCACACCGAAACGTCGCTCAACTTGCGAGCGCCCTTTCTCCGACAAATTCTGAAGATCCTGACCCAATACGCGGATGTTGCCCTCATCCGGGCGGCGCAGCCCGACGATGCTGCGCAGCAACACCGATTTACCGCTGCCGGAGCCGCCGACCACGGCGAGGATTTCACCGCGATACAAATCCAGATCCAGGTTTTCGTGCACGCTCTGGGTGCCGAAGCGATTGCACAGGCCGCGCACTTCGATCACCGCTTCGGTGGGTTGTACGCAGCGTTTGGTCACCAGCCCAGCTCCATGAAAAACATCGCCGCCAGGGCATCAAGCACGATCACGACGAAGATCGACTGCACCACGCTCGATGTCGTGTGCGCGCCGACCGACTCAGCGCTGCCCGTGACTTTGAAGCCCTCAAGACAGCCAATCGATGCAATGAAGAAGGCAAAGATCGGTGCCTTCACCATGCCCACCAAAAAGTGTTGAACGCCGATGTCGGCCTGCATCAGCGACAGGAACATCGCTGGCGAGATATCCAGCGACAGCGCGCAAACCACGCCGCCGCCTACGATGCCGCAGACCATCGCCAAAAACGTCAGCATCGGCAGTGAAATCAACAGCGCAATCACCCTGGGCACCACCAGCAGCTCTGTAGGACTCAAGCCCAGCGTCCGGATAGCGTCGATTTCTTCGTTCGCCTGCATCGAACCAATCTGTGCGGTAAAAGCGCTGGCGGTGCGCCCGGCCATGAGAATCGCCGTGAGCAGTACTGCGAATTCTCTGAGAAACGAGAACGCCACCAGGTCAACGGTGAAGATCGTCGCACCGAAGGCCCGCAGCACGGTAGCGCCGAGAAACGCCACCACCGCCCCCACCAGAAATGTCAGCAACGCCACGATGGGCGCCGCATCCAGCCCGATCTGCTCGATATGGGCGATGATCGAGGTGGTACGCCAGCGCTTGGGGCGAAACAGATTCAGCGCGATGGTTTGCAAAATCAGGCCGACGAAACCAAGCAGTTGCAGCGTGTCCTTCCAGATCACATCCACCGCGCGACCGATCCGCTCCAGCAGCTGCATGCCGACGGCTTTTTCCGGATCTTTGACCGGCGCACAGTAATCGCACAGCGCCGCCTGGATGGTCTGCATCAACGCGCGGCTGGATTCCGGCAGATTGGGTGCCTGCACTGACAGCAGACGAAGACGCTCGACGCCAAGCAGTTCAACCAACAGCGATGCGCCCGCGGTGTCCAGCGCCCCCAGCTGACTCAAGTCAACGACCGTGCTGGCGCTGAATCCGTCGCGCAGGACTTCGGTCTGATGACGCAAGCTGGGGTAGTGGGCGAGTGTCCAGTCTCCGGTAATCCGAAGCTGCGTGGGACTGCTCGCAGTATCCAGTAGGGCGCTGCCCGAAGATTTCGGTGCGCGAGTAGCCGGCGTGAGGGACGAATTCATGGCGACGAGCTTAGTTGGTATTGGCAGGGTCGGAAGGCGCCGCAGCAGGCGTCTTTTTCTCGGACGTGGCCTTGTCCGAATCGTCTGCATCATAGCTGTCCGCGCCCGGTTTCAAACCCGCAGGCGTAAATCTTTTGCGGGTCACGGCCGGTTGATCCCGATCCGTCACTTCAAAGCGCAAGACGCCGATCATCTGTCCATCGTCTGTGAGCACCCTCACCTGCCATTTGCCGAGCACGTCCGGCGGGAAGTTCTGCTTATGGGTCCAGGCGCGATAACCCTCTTCCCGGCCGCCGTGGATATCCAGTGCGATGCGATCGACTTCCTTACCGTTGTGGCGCCATACGTGATAAATGCGCTCATCTAGCCCACGGGGTGCATTGATTGAGGTATAGGCGTACAGGCCTCCACCGCGAAGCTGGTTAACGCCGATCTCCTGGATGCTGTCGCCAGGGGTACGGCTCTGGTTATCAAACGTGGTACTGACTGCAACTTCGGTGAGCCACAGTGTCGCTGGCGGCACCCATGAGCGCAGCAGCCAGCCTGCGCCGCCGATGGCCAGCGTCATCACCACAAGCCCCACGCCGCGACGCCAATTGTTGATCGGGAAGCTCGACGCCAGGCTCGGGAATGCCAGCAGCATGGCAGTGATCAGCGACAGCTTGTAACTCTCGGCGGTGGTCAGGTGAAGAATGATCGGCAGAGCGGTCAGCAATGCTGCGAACAGCGTGAGCGTGTGCAGCGCCATGAACAGCCAGCGCTTGGGCGCCAGCCATTTGTAGTACAGCGGGTCGATGATGGAGATCAGCCCGGCGGCGCCCAGCAATCCGGTGAATACCAGCTGGCCGCTGTTCCAGGTAGTGGTGATGAAGAAAAACGGCAGCACAAAAAACAGGCTTTCCTGGTGAATCATCTGTGTGCCGTAGCGCAGCAGCGGCTTGGGAATCTCCTTTTTGAAGATTTTCGCGAACAGGGTCATGGCGCTGTTCTCGAACATCAGCCAGATCCAGCTCAGCAGCAGAATGACTGCAATCCACGTCGCCAGCTTGGCCTGACGATCCACCAGCATGAAACTGCCGATCCCCGAGCAAAAACCGAACAGCGCGATAACACCGGGATAGCGCTTCATCAGCCCGAGGACGCGCTGTACAGCTGAATGATTGACGAGGGCGTTCCAGTCCGGCATTTCGCTTGTTCACTTTGTTGTAGGAAAAATCTTTTGCAGGGTATCAACATCCGGCACGCAACAAACTGTCGGAAATCCCTCCGTATCCAGCCGGGCACGCGTGGAACTGTGGGAGGGAGCTTGCTCGTGATTCGCTACTTCGCGCTCGGCAGATGTGGCGAATGTACCGGCCTCATCGCGAGCAAGCTCCCTCCCACAATAAGAACCAGCCCGTTTTTTAGGAGAGCGCTTCTAAAGTGGCCGTCTCTTGTACGCCCACACCCGCCAGACGATCAGCAACACAATCAGCGCAATCAACACCACGCCTATACCGTACAGCTCGTCATAGCTGAGCAGCGGTTTCTCGATGCGCAAGTAGCCAGGCTGCGCGAGCATCTTGCGCAAGGCCTGATTGGCCAGGTCCAGGCTGACGGCGCGTGTGCGCTTGGTCGGGTCGTCGAAACGACCATCGGTGTAATCGTTGATTGCGCCCCAGTAATAATCGGCCAGCGCGCTGTTGCCTTGCACGGCCCAAGCCTGCTTGGCGATAGACCCTTGCTGCAAGCGCGCGAAAGTCGCTGGATCAAGCCCGTCTTTGCGCAGACGTGCCAGCATTGAGCGCGTCGCTGTCACCGCACCATCGATATCGTCGCGGTCCACGTCGGCGTTCAAGCTAAGAAAACCGGTATCGCCGAAGACTTCGCGATCCGACCACGGGCCATATGAAAACCCCTTATCCAGACGCAATTCGCTGTAAAGCGCCCAATCCAGATAAGTTTTCACCATGTCCCATGTTTCGTCGTGTTGTTCGCCCAGGTCAGGCTCGGGGAAGAACAGATGCAGTTTGGCGTTATCCCCTAGCGTGCCGCGGGTCAGCACGCGTTCGGGGTCGGCTTTCTCGGTAATTTGGGGCAGCGCAGGGTGTTCGGTTGGGTCGACTGCGTTGAGCTGGCCGTAAGTGCGTTCAAGATAAGCCGGTAACAGGCGATCGAGATCCCCGACGATGATCAGCGTCATATTGTTGGCCGCGTACCAACCGCTGTGGATGTCTTCTATCTGATCGACCGTCAGATGCTCCACTTCCGGGCGTTCGGAACATTTAAGCCCAAGCTCCACTGCCAACTGATTGCTGGCGCTGTGCCCTTGATCACGCAGATCGAGCAAGCGCTGCAGGTGAGAATGATGGCCGCCGTCTTCGTGTTCGACGATGCGTTTGGCGTTGTCCAGATTGGCTTGATTGATCTGAGTATGCGTGAGCACGTTGAGCAGCAGGTCCAGCACTTTGCGTTGGTTTTGCGCCGGGGCTTCGATCACGAATGTGGTGTCGGCGTTGCTGGTGAATGCATTCCAGTCCCCGCCCAGCGCCTGCATTTGCTCCTCGAGGCCTCCTTCCCCCCTGTCATCGACGCCGCTGAACAGCAAATGCTCAAGCACATGGGGCAGCTCTTTGTCGGCGCAGTTGAAATCATCGAAACCAATGCCGACCACGAGGCGGATCGACACATGACCCTTCTCGGCGGGCTTGAGCAGCAATTGCAGACCATTGGGCAACACGTACCCCTCGACCTGAAAGCGGTCGAGCGCCATGGACGGAAGAGAGATCAACAGTAAAGAGACGAGAAGCAGGCAACGCATAAAACGGGCTTCCTTGCGGGCCGGTATGTGTAACAGACTTCAAACCGGCCCCTGCGTTCACCGGGATCAGTCGGGCAACGGCTCGCTAGAGAGCGCACCTGTGTCAGTGTTCCCGAGAACTGCATACGCGCTGCTGCAAAACATCGAGTTCAGGCGCTTCATATCTGCGATCAGTTCCAGATGCAGCGAGCTGGTTTCGATACTTTGCACGATCTTACGTTGCAACCTGCTGACATGAGCGTGTGCCAGACGCCGTTCCTGTGCCCGGAAACGTCGTTTTTCACGCAGCAGTTGGCGGGCGCTTTCAGGATCGCCACTGAGAAACACCGACAATCCCAATCGCAGGTTGGACATCAACTGCGCATGCAAGCCCGACAGCTCTTCAAGTCCGACTTCAGAGAAAGAACGGCCCTTGGAGGTTTTTTGCTGCTGAACCTTGCGCAGCATGCGCTCGATCAGACCGCTGGCCAGCTCGAGGTTGATTGTCAGCTCGATAATTTCGGCCCAGCGGCGGTTGTCCTGGTCGCTCAAGTCTTCGCGTGGCATTTGCGCCAGATACAGCTTGATGCCGTTATAGAGCACCTCGACGTCGTCGTTCAGGCGGCGTACTTCCTGAGTCACGGCCGTCTGGTTGCCGCGTAGCACTTCTTGCATGGCATTGAGCATGCTGTCGATCAAATCGCCCATGCGCAGGGTTTCGCGCACTGCATTGGCCAACGCCAGGCTCGGAGTCGCCAGCGCTGTCAAATCCAGATGACGGGCTTTGATTTGAGTATTGGTCTCGGGCTGCTCCGGCAACATGGCGGCGCACAACCGCCCCATCGGACCGACCGTCGGCAGCATGATCACGCAACGCAGAGAGTTATAGATAACGTGGAAACTGATCACCAGGCTGGCGGGACTCAGCTCCAGCGAGTCCATCCAGTTTACCAACGGGGTCAGGACTGGGGTAATCAGCAACAGGCCGATCAATTTGTAGAGCAGGCTGCCAAGCGCGACCTGGCGGCCGGCGACGTTCTGCATGCTGGTGCTGAGAAACGCCAGCAACCCGCTGCCGATATTGGCGCCGATTACCAGGCCGATGGCGACAGGCAAGCTGATGATTTCTGCGCCGGCCAGGGTTGCAGTCAACAACACGGCGGCCAGGCTGGAATAGGATATCAGCGCGAACATGGCGCCAACCAGGGCGTCCAGCAGCAGGTCACCGGTCAGCGAGGCAAACAGCACTTTCACGCCGGCGGCTTGAGTGATTGGTGCAGCGGCACTGACGATCAGTTGCAGTGCCAGAATGATCAAACCCAGGCCGATTCCCACTCGGCCGAACTGGCCAGCACGGGTCTGCTTGCGCGACAGGAAGAAAATCACGCCGAGAAAAATCAGCAGCGGCGACAGCCACGATAGGTCGAAGGTGAGGATACGAGACATCAGCGCCGTGCCGACGTCCGCGCCGAGCATGATTGCCAGCGCAGGCGTAAGGCCCATCAAGCCCTGACCGACGAATGAGGTCACGAGCATGGCCGTTGCGTTGCTGCTTTGCACAAGTGCCGTGACTAAAATCCCGGCGATAAAGGCCAACGGACGCTTGGACATGTTCTGGCTAAGGATACGGCGCAACTGCGAGCCGTAAACGCGCAGAATCCCGGTCCGAACGATGTGGGTGCCCCAGATCAGCAGCGCGACGGCAGACAGCAAATCGAGCAGGGTCAGCATACAAAAAGCCCCCTGAAGGTTGCCCATATGGGCAAAAAATGAAAGGTGCAGCGTGTAGCGAGCATGAGCTGTGAAAGCTGCTCAACTAAGCTTTAGTCGGCTTGAGGCCTTATTGCCAGCATCGCACACGGAATAGCGGTTTTGAAACAAATCTGTCACAAATCAGGCGTTTGACCGCTGTCCACCTGTAGGAGCGCGCTTGCCCGCGATATTCCTCAGCCTATTGAAATAGCTGCAGATGACACACTGCCATCGCGGGCAAGCGCGCTCATACCAATACCTCGCCCAAAAAAACGGGGCAACTCATGCCCCGTTTTCGCAGCGCAAGCCTAACAGGGCTTTATTGACCCGGTACGTCCTTGCGAAGTTTCACAGGGTCGCTCATGGCCTTCTTCTTGGCCATCGACATGCGCATCTTGATGTTGATTGCTTCCACCGCCAGCGAGAACGCCATCGCAAAGTACACGTAGCCCTTTGGCACATGCACATCAAACGCATCGGCGATCAGCACTGTGCCGACCACGATCAGGAACGACAGAGCGAGCATCTTCAGCGACGGATGCTGATCGATGAAGCGGCTGATAAACCCCGAGCACAGCATCATGACCAATACGGCAACGATGATCGCAGCCACCATGACCGGTACGTGGGACACCATGCCGACAGCAGTGATGACCGAATCCAGAGAGAACACGATGTCGATGATCGCAATCTGGATGATGGTGTAGATGAACGTGCCCCCTTTGCCTTTGGGCTCATCAAGGCTTTCTTCTTCACCCTCCATGCCGTGGTAGATCTCTTGCGAGCTTTTCCACAGCAGGAACAGACCGCCGAAGAACAGGATCAGGTCGCGCCCGGAAATACCTTGTCCCAGCACAACGAACAGATCGGCCGTCAGCTGCATGACCCAAGTGATCGACAGCAACAGCAGAATCCGAGTGACCATGGCCAGCGCCAGGCCGAAGATCCGCGTACGCGGCTGCATCGACTTGGGCATGCGGCTGACCAGAATCGAAATCATGATGATGTTGTCGATGCCCAGGACGATCTCCAGGGCAGTCAGGGTAAAGAAAGCAACCCAGATTTCCGGGTTGGTCAGCCATTCCATTTGGTAATCCTTTGAGCAGGTCTATTGCTCGCCGGCGCCTGTCGCGACAGCGAGGGAATCATTGGCCTTACAGACTGCTGAACAGAGGGAAAATCCCCATCAGCAACGCGGCGACCATTATGCACAGGCAAACCAGCACCGCCCACTTGAGGGTAAAACGTTGGTGATCGCCAAATTCGATACCGGCCAATGCCACCAGCAGGTAGGTGGACGGCACCAGTGGGCTGAGCAAGTGGACCGGCTGGCCCACGATCGAGGCACGTGCCATTTCTACCGGGCTGATCCCGTAATGGGCAGCGGCTTCGGCCAGCACCGGCAAGACGCCGTAGTAGAACGCGTCATTGGACATGAAGAAGGTGAACGGCATGCTGACCAGCGCCGTGATCACAGCCAGATACGGCCCCAGTGCGTCCGGAATCACAGCCAGCAGACTTTTCGACATCGCATCGACCATGCCGGTACCCGACAGGATACCGGTGAAAATACCGGCTGCGAAGATCAACCCGACGACTGCCAGAACGCTGCCAGCGTGCGCGGCGATACGGTCTTTCTGCATGTCTAGGTTCGGGTAGTTGACGATCATGGCGATGCTGAAGGCCACCATGAACAGCACCGGCAGTGGCAGCAGGCCCATGATCAGGGCCACCATCAGGGCAAGGGTCAATAGGCCGTTGAACCAGATCAGTTTAGGGCGGCGAGCCTCAGGGAACTGCGACACGCTGATCTCGCTGTGATCGACTTCATCGCCCGGCAGGTGCAGTTCGCCAAGGCGAGCGCGCTCACGTTTACCGTAGACGTAGGCGATAACCAGAATCGCGACGACGCCGGCGAGCATTGCAGGAATCATGGGCACGAAAATGTCGGAGGGGTCCACATGCAGCGCACTGGCCGCCCGTGCAGTCGGACCGCCCCACGGGGTCATGTTCATCACGCCGCCCGCCAGGATAATCAGGCCAGCCATGATGCGGGGGCTCATGCCCAACCGGCTGTACAGCGGCAACATGGCCGCGACGCAGATCATGTAAGTGGTTGCGCCGTCACCGTCCAGGGAAACCACCAGCGCCAATACAGCGGTGCCGACCGAGACTTTTACCGGGTCGCCTTTGACCAGCTTGAGAATCTTGCGTACGGCCGGATCGAACAACCCTGAATCGATCATCAGGGCGAAATACAGAATGGCGAACATCAGCATCACGCCGGTCGGCGCAAGCTTGGTGATGCCAGCCAGCATCATCGGCCCGATTTCAGAGGCGAAACCGCCGAACAGTGCAAATACGATCGGCACCAGGATCAAAGCGATCAGCGCCGACAGGCGTTTGCTCATGATCAGGTACATAAAGGCGACAACCATGGCGAAGCCGAGGAAGGTCAGCATAGGAATACTCCAGGCAAAACGTGATTTGAGAAAGACAAGAGAGACGAATCAGCTCAAATCAACGGCGCTTGGGTAGGGAGCGAATCAGGGTTGGAGTGCGGGGTGTGGTGCGGGGTACGAGCAAGCATCAGGTTCACCAAATTTGTTGTTGTTGACTGGGCCGGTGAACGTCGAAACGTCCTGCCTGGCTGACCGGTCTTTTGCCGGCGGTGGAGGGATCCTAATGCGCGAAGCTTTCAGCCAGCTTTCGCAGGCTTTTCCGTTGATCGTTAAATGAACGATGAAGCGATTGACGCTAGGGAGTGTCTGACGCTGTAACTGACTTCGGAGAACAGGCCATGAGCGAGTTGCACACGGGTGGATGCCATTGCGGCAATCTGCGGTATGAATTCGATGCGCCGCTGGCTGACATCGCGCACTGCCATTGCTCGATCTGTCGACGCACCTCGGGCGGGATCGTGATGACCTGGATCTCTGTGCCGATCACGTCATTCAAGTGGCTGGCGGGCAGTCCCACGGCATATGACTCCGGGCCGACATGCGTGCGTTATTTCTGCAATAACTGTGGGGCGCAGGTGGCGCTGCTGAGCCGCAACAGCCCGGAGGAAATGGACGTCACCATCGCCACTCTCGATCACCCGGAAGAAGCCGCTGCGTCGCGCCACATCTGGACAGACAATCGCCTGCCGTGGCTGCATCTGGATGAGCAGTTGCCGGGCGAGCCGGGAGAAACAATTTGATTATTTGATCGAATCAAAATTGTTGGAGGGAGGCTTGCCCGCGAAGTCGTCACCGTGTTCTACCTGTTGGAACCCTATGTTCTGCTTCGCGGGCAAGCCTCGCTTCAATAGATCCGGGAGCGATGTTAGGGCAGCTCCAGCCCACCCGCAGCTTTGTGAAGCGCCCGAAGATGTTCGCCGACCTGTTTGAGATTGTCCTCGGTGGCAGCGATTTCCTTCGCGCGATCAGGTTCCAGCAGCGCCCTCACCTCCTTGTCCAGATCACCGGTCAACCGCTGCAACTGCTTTTGGCGCTGGCTGCTCTCTGCCTCAAGTCGCTGCCATTCCCCTTCCTGGGGCAATCCATATCCACCGCTGCCGAGCAGTTCTGCCGGACGACTGAGGAAGCCGCTGTTAGCGAGAATGTCTTGCAGCGTGCCGGTTGCGTGGGCAACGCTGTTGTCCTTCTGCTCCCGAGCGCTGAGATATCGCTGTTTCACTTCATCCTGTGCCAGCAGCAATTGCCGACGCAGGCTGGCTTGTTCTAGCAGCAACATCGCCGCGCTGGTACGCAAGTCCGCCTGAGCGAACCAAGGCGCGCGCTCTTTGGCGGGCAACGCGAGCCAATCCTCGACACCGGACTGTTTGACCGGCAGATTTTTGCGCAGCACATCGAACATCGCCTGATAGCGGTCGCGATAGGAATCGAAGCGATAGCCCAGGCGCAGCGCTTCTTTCGGATCGTCCAGCACGCTTGTGTCCGCCAGCCCTCGCCCTTTGAGTACTTCGAGCAAGCCGTTGGGCAAAATACTGTCCAGGCCCTGAAGTTTTGGATCGTTGGTGCCACTGCGCAGCAGCTTGAGGTTTTCGACTGCGCAGTTGTTCGAGATGAACCAATAATTGCCGTCGTACGCCCAGTGCATCTCGGCGGCGTGCTGCACCAGTCCGTCGATCTCGTCACGAGAAAGCTTCATCGGCACCGACGCCAGGCTGCGCAGTTCGGTCTTGGTGTATTCGTCGATCACTTGGCCCAAGGGCAAAACAAACAGCCGCGAAGGATAGGCGCCAGTGAGGCCGCTCCAACTCGACAGCTGTAGATCATTTACAAACGCGCGATAGGACAGCACCAGATGTTGGTCCAGATCCAGTCGGCAATCCGGGCCGCGAGGGCGTCCAGGTTTGCAAATCACCAGGCGCAGCATCGAATGGCCCCAGCGGCTGACCAGATTCTGATTGGCTTCGGCCAGCAGGTAGTCCACTTCGTACACGCGTTCAGGATCAAGTTTGCCCAGCGGCTCGCGCGCAAAGTCGTTTCCCGCGTTGAGGAACGGATAGCTCTTCGGACATTCATCCTTACTTGCGGGCGCCCAGCCAAAATGCTGTTTGTAGTAGTCATAAAGCGCGGGGCGTCGGCAGGCGTAGGCCGGATCGAGCAGGAAATACTCCATGTTCACGGCAACGAATTCGAGCGGGCTGCTGATTTCGTAGATGTCCGGACTGCGCGCGACCTGACCGTTCTTCTCTTCCCGGTCCCCTCGTCGCCCGACATATTGCGGCCAGCCTGCTAGGTCCAGCAGGCGCGGGTCATCGCTCAGGGTGAAACGGCGATCCGTCTGGCCTCGACATTCATCCGGCAGCCCGACCTTGCCCAGACTGTTTTCACGGCGTCCACACATGATGATGAGCGAGCGCTGATTTTCAGGCCAGAACTGGCCGCGATCATAGATGTGCGTCAGCTCGTGCAGCACCGTGGCGAGCATTTCTTTGCGCACGGTGCCGTGAGGACGTGTGGTTTTTGTGGTGGCGGCACTGCCGTCAGTCAATGAGGCCAACAGGTTGCGATTCAAGTCCAGCTGTCCGGACCCGTCCGCCTGGCCGTAGGCGTTGGCTGGCATGTGATCGGACCAGCTCACATCGACCTTGCGATCAAGCTTGCTAACAAAGAGCGGCGGCAACGCGGCTAGCGCCTCATTGAGCAGCGCCTGACTGGCTTGCTGTTGATCGGCGCTCAAGCCTTCGGCGGTAAGCGACAGCGTGAGGTCGGCAAATGCGCTGTTGCACAAAAGCGTGAGCG
This sequence comes from Pseudomonas rosaeacicularis, assembly GCF_057128745.1. Lineage (NCBI taxonomy): Bacteria > Pseudomonadati > Pseudomonadota > Gammaproteobacteria > Pseudomonadales > Pseudomonadaceae > Pseudomonas > Pseudomonas rosaeacicularis. Next base: position 10,680 of record NZ_JBSKHT010000015.1, on the reverse strand, counting down.
CAGATGCCATCAGCCAGACGGCAATTGGCCTCACAGTGCGAGGATGGCTTCGGCGAGTACTTGATCGCTGGCATTGCGGGCCTCTGGCAGACGTTCGCGCAGGGTATTGAAGGCTGCGTCGAGCTGGGCACCGTGGATGTCGCCGTTGGTGGCGACGTAGCTGGCGGCGTCGTCCTTGGCTGCCAGGACGATTTTCGAGTCGCGAATAGATGTAGTGGTGTCCGACGTGAAGTCGATGGTGCGGCCAAATGCACGAACAACGATGTTACTGGTGGCTTTCAAGGTTTGGGCTTGAGCCATGCCTGCCAGCATAAGCAGGCCCAGCGTGACAGCGATCAACGGGGTACGCATGGAACGTCTCCAGAAATACAGAAGATACAAAGTGGTCATTGGACGAGGATTGCTTGCGCCAGTTCAAGGTCGCTGGCACGAAGTTTTGGTCGAGTCTGGCGCAGATACATCAAGGCCGACTCCAGCTGTGCTCCCCGCAGTTGGCCGTCACTGGCAAGAAAGGCTGCAGCGTCATCCTGGGCGGCAAGTATCAGTTTGTTATCGAATGGTCCGGTCGTCACTTGAGTTGTGGCGAACCCGGTTTTGACCAGGCTTTGCGTGGTGACATCGAAAGCCTGTGCCTGGGAGATCCAGAGCAGGCTGACAATTGTCGCAATCGACAGGCAAGGCGATAAAGGCATGAGACTCGGGGTACGGGTAAATCGAGCTGCAAGGCTAGCGCAATGCCCTGTTCAGAGCTAGTCCGAGAAGCAGGGCGCGCCGGGCAGGAAGCTGTCTGATTGCTGAATCAGATGGCCAGGATTGCCTGCGCTAACTGCGCGTCACTTGCCTGCATCTGTGGAGCTATTTCACGAATGTGCTGGAAAGCACCTTCCAGCTGAGCGCCGCGGATATCACCGTTGGTGGCGACGAAGCTGGCGGCATCCTCGCGAGCGGCGAGGACGATTTTGTCGTCTTTCAAAGAGGATGAGATTTTGGACGTTGCGTTGGACGACGCGTCAAGGGCGCGGACCACGGCATCAGTTGTGACAACGAAGCTCGAAGCGCTGGCGCTGGTGGCAGCAATCAGCAAAGCGGCGCCGGACAATAGACAAAGGCGAGACATAGTAGAACTCCATAGAGTCACAGGGAAAGCCACGCTCGCGAAGGGGGGCGAGAACAGGCGTCGCTGGGACGGGGTTTGATAATTGGTGCAAAGATTAGCGTAGCGAAGGGGTTAGCACTATCACGGCGTATTGCCAGCGGCTTCGGCGGCGGCTGACGCTGACGACAATCGACCTGGAGCCCTTGGAAAGCAGAGACTGTACCTGTTGTTGGTAAAATCTCCATAACTGTACTAGTGCCTTAAATTACTCTGCTGAAACGACAAAACCCGTCGCAGTTACCCGCGACGGGTTTTGTGTTAAGCAATTCGGGGTGCTGGTGAGAAGGCTATTCGCCTTTGGACCAGCGGACGCTAATTTAGCGCCAGAACGGCTTGCTCAGCTCTTCGTAACGTTGCGATTCGCTGATACCTGCGTCGGCCAGAAGGCGCGAATCCAGACGAGCCAGTTGATGGCGGCTGGAAAGGCGACGCTGCCAAAGCATCAGATTAGCGAAAGCGCGCAGAGGCAACGAGGCTTGGGCGGTTTTTGCGGTTTCTTCGTAGAACAGATCGGAACTGACTGTACGTTCCATGGTGCTTCTTCCTTCCGCTTATGGCGGGATTAGATAGTGACTTGATTGGTGCCAATCTTCCTCTCGTTTTAGCGCTCACTACAGACACAGTTCATTTGTATTGTAAGAGTTCAGTTAACTGTTCAACGGCACTGTTTGGTTCAAATTTGGGCCAACTGTACTTGTTGGCACCAGAATAGTGCGTTTATCCTTCTTTTAGCATTGGACGGTGATTTTTAGAGGATAAATAGACAGGTACAGCAGTACAGTTTTTTCCATTTACGCGATCAGTAATTGGAGACTGATAACAAAAGGTCGTCATCAGCTGGAAACTGTTTTATTAGGCAGGAAGCATTCGGCCTATTTCTTCCAGATTGATGTGCCAAGCCAGTGCGTCGCGCAGCACATGCGGGGTGTGGCCCCCCATGGCGCACGCACGTCTAAAGTAGTCATTCAGGGCATCTCGATAAGCAGGATGCACACAGTTGTCGATGATGACCCGCGCCCTTTCCCGAGGTGCCAGGCCACGCAGATCAGCGAGTCCTTGCTCGGTGACAAGGATATCCACATCGTGCTCGGTATGATCGACGTGGCTGACCATAGGCACCACGCTTGAAATAGAACCGCCCTTGGCAATGGATTTGGTCACGAAGATTGCCAAATGGGCATTACGGGCAAAGTCTCCAGAGCCGCCAATCCCGTTCATCATCCGTGTGCCGCCGACGTGAGTGGAGTTGACGTTGCCGTACAAATCGAACTCCAGCGCAGTGTTGATCGCGATGATCCCCAAGCGGCGCACCACTTCCGGATGGTTGGAAATTTCTTGCGGTCGCAATAACAGTTTCGGTTTGTACTGGTCGAGGTGGTTGTAGACCGAGCCATGCTTGCGCTCGGAAAGTGTCATGGAGCTGCCCGAAGCGAAGCTCAGCTTGCCAGCTTCAAATAAATCGAAAGTGGAGTCCTGCAAGACTTCCGAATACATAGTCATGTCGTGAAAGGGTGAGTCGAGCAACCCCGTCATCACCGCATTGGCGATGGTGCCGACGCCTGCCTGTAAAGGCATGAGCTGATTGGTCAGCCTGTTCTGTCGCACTTCGTTCTTGAAAAACTCCACCAGATGTCCGGCAATGCTCTGGGTTTCGCTGTCCGGCGGTAAAACCGTTGACGGGGAGTCGGCCTGATTGCTGATCACGATCCCAACGATCTTCGAGGGATCGATCTGGACCGCAGGGTTGCCGATACGACTGTCGGGTTTCAAGACCGGAATTGGCAGTCGAGTCGGCCGGTAGCTGGGTATATAGATGTCGTGCAGACCTTCAAGCTCCAGCGGCTGCGCCAGATTGATCTCGACGATTACCTCCTTGGCGAGAATCGCGAAGCTGGCGGAGTTACCTACCGAGCTGCTGAGCACTAGATGGCCTTCCTCGGTGATTGCCACGCATTCGATAACAGCCAGGTCTACAGCAGTGATCTGGCGGTTACGCAGTTGTTCGACGGTGTCCGAAAGATGCTGGTCGATGAACATCACCGTTCCATCGTTGATCGCCTTGCGCAGGGTGCTGTCGACCTGAAATGGCATGCGTCGTGACAGCACGCCGGCTTCGGTCAACTGCTTGTCGAGGTCGTTGCCAAGGCTGGCGCCCGTCATCAGGCTGATCTTCAGCGGCGTGGTCTTGGCGCGTTCGGCCAAAGCCTGTGGGACCGCCTTGGCTTCTCCTGCGCGAGTGAAGCCACTCATGCCAACGGTCATGCCGTCCTTGATCAAAGAAGCGGCATCAGCCGCGCTCATTACTTTGCTCATCAGCGACGGCAGGCGGATACGTTCACGGTACATGGATTGTTATCTCGGACGGGGTAAGCGAGCGCCCAGTCTAGAGCGTGAAGTTTTTTTCGTCCCACTACCAAGGTCGCATTGGAGGGCTCTAATTAGAGGGTTTCAGGACAAAACACTGTTGCCCAGAATGTAAAAACCCTCCAGCCGATGACCGCGCTGGAGGGTTGTTATGTAGCGGGCCAGAGCAATTATTCGACGGCTTTGACCATGTCTTCGATGACCTTTTTAGCGTCGCCGAACACCATCATGGTTTTGTCTAGGTAGAACAGTTCGTTGTCCAGACCGGCATAACCGCTGGCCATCGAGCGCTTGTTGACGATGATGGTCTTGGCCTTGAACGCTTCGAGGATTGGCATGCCGGCAATGGGCGATTTCGGGTCGTTCTTCGCCGCAGGGTTCACCACGTCGTTGGCGCCCAATACCAGCACCACATCCGCCTGGCCGAACTCGGAGTTGATGTCATCCATCTCGAACACCTGGTCGTAAGGCACTTCGGCTTCAGCCAACAAAACGTTCATGTGGCCGGGCATCCGGCCTGCCACCGGGTGGATCGCGTACTTCACGGTCACGCCGCGATGGGTCAGCTTTTCAGTCAGCTCTTTAAGCGCGTGCTGCGCGCGAGCCACTGCAAGGCCATAACCCGGCACGATGATCACAGTATCAGCGTTGGTTAGCAGGAAGGTCGCGTCGTCAGCAGATCCGGATTTCACTGGGCGAGCTTCTTTAGTACCTGCAGCAGCGCCTGTATCAGTTGCACCACCGAACCCGCCGCCGATCACGTTGAAGAAGGAGCGGTTCATGGCCTTACACATGATGTACGAGAGAATCGCGCCCGATGAACCCACCAAAGAGCCTGCAATGATCAGCATCGAGTTATTCAGCGAGAACCCGATTCCTGCTGCTGCCCAGCCCGAGTAGCTGTTGAGCATGGAAACCACGACCGGCATGTCGGCGCCGCCAATCGGGATAATCAACAGCACACCGATCACGAAGGCCAGGATCAACATGACGCTGAAGGCAAACAGGCTGCCGGTGAACATAAAGGTCAGGCCGAAGAACAGGGTCGCCAGGCCAAGAATCAGGTTCAGCTTGTGCTGACCCGCGAATTGCACCGGTGCGCCTTGAAACAGACGGAACTTGTACTTGCCCGACAACTTCCCGAAGGCGATGACGGAACCGGAAAAGGTGATCGCACCAATTGCTGCGCCGAGGAACAACTCCAGCCGGTTACCGGCAGGGATCGGATCGCCCAAGTGGTGAACGATCCCCAATGATTGCGGCTCTACCACGGCGGCAATGGCGATGAACACCGCTGCCAGACCGATCATGCTGTGCATGAAGGCGACCAGTTCCGGCATTTTGGTCATTTCGACGCGCTTGGCCATGATCGAGCCGGCCGTGCCGCCAACCAGCAGGCCGATGATGATGTAGCCGATGCCTGCGGTTGCACCGTCGGTGGACAGCGCCGCCAGCTTGTACACCAAGCCAACGGTGGTGAGCACTGCCAAGCCCATGCCCAGCATGCCAAACAGGTTGCCGCGACGTGAAGTGGTCGGGTGGGACAAGCCTTTGAGCGCCTGGATGAAGCAGATCGCCGAGACCAGATACAACAGCGTGACCAGGTTCATGCTCATTACTTTGTCACCTCTGTTTTAACTTTGGGCGCTTTCTTCTTGAACATCTCAAGCATTCGCCGGGTAACCAAGAACCCGCCGAATACGTTGACGGCGGCCAGGGCAACGGCAAGCGTGCCCATGGTTTTGCCCAGAGGGGTAACGGTCAACGCAGCCGCAAGCATGGCGCCGACGATGACGATGGCGGAGATGGCGTTTGTGACAGCCATCAGAGGGGTATGCAGCGCAGGGGTGACGTTCCAGACCACGTGGTAACCGACGTAAATCGCCAGCACGAAAATGATCAGGTTATAGATCCCGGGCGAGATGAACTCTTCCATTATTTTTATCCTCAGCCGTTCTTGCGGATGACTTGGCCGTCGCGGCACATCAGGCACGCGGCGACGATGTCGTCTTCGAGGTTGATCTCAAACTGGCCTTCCTTGGTGAACACCAGCTTCAGGAAATCCAGCAGGTTGCGGGCGTACAGCGCGGACGAATCGGCGGCCACCATGGCGGGCAGATTGGTATGACCGACGATGGTCACGCCATGCTCAATCACCACTTGGTCGGCGACGGTCAGCGGGCAGTTGCCGCCTTGCGCTGCGGCGAGATCGATTACCACCGACCCTGGCTTCATTTGCGAGACGGTGTCGGCGCTCAGCAACACCGGCGCCTTGCGGCCCGGGATCAGAGCCGTGGTGATGACGATGTCCGCCAGTTTCGCGCGTTCGTGCACGGCAACTGCCTGGCGCTGCATCCAGCTAGCAGGCATCGGGCGGGCGTAACCACCGACACCCACAGCGGCTTCACGCTCTTCGTCGGTTTCGTACGGAACGTCGACGAATTTCGCACCCAGGGATTCGATTTGCTCCTTCACCGCAGGACGCACATCGGACGCCTCGATGACTGCGCCCAGCCGCTTGGCTGTAGCAATGGCCTGCAGTCCGGCAACGCCTGCGCCGAGAATCAGCACGCGGGCGGCCTTTACGGTGCCAGCGGCGGTCATCAGCATCGGCATGAAGCGCGGATAGTGATGGGCTGCCAGCAATACCGATTTGTAACCGGCAATGTTGGCTTGCGACGACAGCACATCAAGACTTTGCGCGCGGGAAGTGCGTGGCGCGGCTTCAAGCGCAAACGCGGTAATTCCGCATTCGGCCATTTTGCCGATGATCTCGTTATTGAAAGGGTTGAGCATCCCGACAACGATCGTGCCCCGTTTGATCAGGGTCAGTTCGCTGTCATTGGGAGCGACAACCTTCAAGATCAACTCCGCGCCGAATGCATCGCTGACGCTGCCAATCGTCGCACCTGCCGCTTCATAGGCATTGTCCGGAACGCTGGCAGTTATACCCGCCCCCGTTTGAACGGTGACTTTATGACCTTGGCCGATGAGCTTTTTGATGGTTTCCGGGGTTGCAGCAACCCGCGTTTCACCCGTCTGGGTTTCGAGAGGGACACCAATGTGCACGTCAAATCTCCTGCGTGATCTTTTTTATGCTTAGAAAAATAGGCCAGCGCGCTACGGATGGCGCCTCTGGGGCAGCGATCACCACGTCCCTGCCGAGAATGGCGGGGCGCGGCATTTTGCAGGTCAGGCGTTGCCCCATCAAGAAGTTCTGTAACTGGTCGTAACTTTTACTACAAATTACCCTGTGACCGTTTGACGCAATAAAGCGCTGCAAGCCTTGTGTTTATTGGTTTGTAGCTTGTCAGATGGTATTCGAAGAAATTTTTACCTTGTGGCTGTTCAGTATCTAAATTCAGGCTGCAGGGCACGCTCCACAAAGCCTGTAGCGTGTTTTCGATAACAGACACTGCTGTTTCTTAAATGCGACAAATTAGGACATTTGTAGGCTTGCAAATCGACTGACTACAGAGTCAACAAATTATTTAGTCAATTGAATCAGGGAAGTGCGTACTGCTCAGCTTGTTCCACTAACCAGTCGCGAAAGGCCCTCAGTGATGCTGACTCCACTTTTCGCTCAGGAATCATCAGGTAATAGGCTTTCAGGCTCGTCAATGCATGTGGGTTAGCGACAACCAGGCGGTTCTCGGCCAGCTCGCGCTGAATCAGGAAGGGCGGAATGAGCGCGACCCCCATGTCGTGCATCGCCGCTTGCGCGAGCATGGAGAATAGCTCGTAACGCGGGCCTGTCATGTCGCGAGGGATATTCAGGTTCATGGCGTTGAACCACTGGCGCCACGCATAGGGCCGGGTGGTTTGTTGCAGCAGCGGCATCTCGGCCAGCTGTTTAGCACTCAGATGTGATCGGTGGCTCAGCAGCGCCGGGCTACAGACAGGCATGGGATTCTCGCTCATCAAGCGATGAGACTCGGTCCCGGACCAGTCGGCATCGCCAAAGTAGATGGCCGCATCAAACTCGGTATCGGCAAACAGGAACGGGCGAGTGCGGTTGGTGAGGTTAATGGTGACGTTAGGTTGGCGTTGCTGAAAATCTTTGAGTCGGGGCAGTAACCACTGAGTGCCGAAGGTGGGAACAACTGCCAGCTCGATCACGTTGGTGCCCTGATGACCCATCACTGAAAGCGTATCGCGCTCGACGGCATCCAGCTGCGTGGCAACTCTTCGGCTGTAGGAAAGGCCTGCTTCGGTGAGTTTTACTCCGCGCCTGGAGCGTCGGAACAGTTCCACGTTCAGGAACTCCTCAAGGCTGCCAATCTGTCGGCAAATTGCACTTTGCGTCAGAGAAAGCTCCACGGCAGCCTTGGTAAAGCTCTCGTGGCGGGCAGCTGCTTCGAAGCTGACCAGCGCAGCAGTACTCGGAATTTTGCGGCGCATGTACAGCTACCTCACCAATGGGTACGGAATTGGGCTGATTAATGTGTTACGGAGTGAGAAATTAGCACAACACAGTGAAATATCATCGTTTGCCCGATGGGGAATCGGCGCCTAGGATCACTGCACGACTATTGCGCGGATCAGCGCACGCACCGATCACGAGGAGATTTTTCATGGGCGCCAAAGCGAGCTTTAGCTGGATCGATCCGCTGTTGCTGGATCAGCAGTTAACTGAAGAGGAGCGCATGGTGCGCGACAGCGCTGAGCAATTCGCCCAGGACAAGTTGGCGCCGCGTGTCCTCGAAGCCTTCCGCCATGAGAAAACCGATCCCGCCATCTTTCGCGAGATGGGCGAAATCGGTCTGTTGGGCGCCACCATTCCTGAGGTGTACGGCGGAAGCGGGCTGAACTACGTGTGTTACGGCCTGATCGCTCGCGAGGTAGAGCGCGTGGATTCCGGTTACCGGTCCATGATGAGTGTGCAGTCCTCTCTGGTCATGGTGCCAATCAATGAATTCGGCACTGAGGCGCAGAAACAGAAGTATCTGCCCAAGCTCGCCTCTGGCGAATGGATCGGATGCTTTGGCCTGACCGAGCCCAATCATGGTTCTGATCCCGGTGCGATGATCACTCGAGCGAAGAAGGTCGAAGGCGGCTATCGCCTGTCCGGTAGCAAGATGTGGATCACCAACAGCCCTATCGCTGATGTGTTCGTAGTCTGGGGCAAGGACGACGAAGGTGACATTCGTGGTTTCGTGTTGGAGAAAGGCTGGCAAGGCCTGAGCGCGCCTGCCATACACGGCAAGGTTGGTTTGCGCGCCTCTATAACAGGCGAGATTGTGATGGATAACGTATTCGTGCCCGAAGAAAACATCTTTCCAGACGTGCGCGGTTTGAAGGGGCCGTTTACTTGCCTCAACTCCGCCCGCTATGGCATTTCCTGGGGTGCACTGGGTGCAGCTGAGTTTTGTTGGCACACCGCGCGTCAGTACACGCTTGATCGTCAGCAGTTCGGGCGTCCGTTGGCTGCCAATCAGTTGATCCAGAAGAAGCTCGCCGACATGCAGACCGAGATCACTCTGGCGTTGCAAGGTTGCCTGCGACTAGGGCGGATGAAGGATGAAGGTACTGCCGCAGTTGAAATCACCTCCATCATGAAGCGTAACTCTTGTGGCAAGTCTCTGGATATCGCCCGTATGGCGCGGGACATGTTGGGCGGTAATGGGATCTCTGACGAGTTCGGCATTGCACGGCACCTTGTGAATCTGGAGGTGGTGAATACCTATGAAGGTACGCACGATGTTCATGCGCTGATTCTTGGTCGTGCTCAGACCGGCATTCAGGCTTTCTATTAAGGAGTTGTCATGGGCGCGCTTTCACATCTGCGGGTACTGGATTTGTCCCGAGTCCTGGCGGGCCCTTGGGCTGGGCAGATTCTTGCTGACCTTGGTGCCGACGTCATCAAGATCGAGCGCCCCGGCAATGGTGATGATACTCGTGCGTGGGGTCCTCCTTTTCTGAAGGATGCCAATGGGGAAAACACCAGTGAGGCTGCTTATTACCTGTCAGCGAATCGGAACAAGCAGTCAGTCACCATCGACCTCACCCTGCCAGAGGGTCAGAAGCTGGTACGTGAATTGGCGGCAAAGTCGGACATCGTCATTGAGAACTTCAAGGTAGGAGGTTTGAAGGCCTACGGGTTGGACTACGAGTCTTTGCAGGCAGAGAACCCTCGATTGATCTATTGCTCGATCACCGGCTTTGGCCAAACTGGGCCCTATGCCAAGCGCGCTGGTTACGACTTCATGATCCAGGGGTTGGGTGGATTGATGAGCCTTACTGGTCGTCCGGAGGGTGAAGATGGTGCGGGGCCTGTAAAGGTAGGCGTAGCACTGACGGATGTCCTGACGGGGCTTTATTCGACGTCGGCCATTCTGGCGGCGTTGGCGCACCGCGATCAGGGTGGTTTCGGGCAACATATTGATATGGCGCTACTGGATGTTCAGGTCGCCTGTTTGGCCAATCAAGCGATGAATTACCTCACTACAGGCGTAGCTCCTCGTCGCTTGGGCAATGCTCATCCCAACATCGTCCCTTATCAGGATTTCCCCACCGCCGATGGCGACTTCATCCTGACGGTGGGAAATGACAGCCAGTTTAGGAAGTTTGCTCAGGTTGCCGGTCAGCCGCAGTGGGCGGAGGATCCGCGGTTCTCTTCTAATAAGCAGCGTGTGGCGCATCGGGCCGAGTTGATCCCTCTTATTCGCCAGGCGACCGTGTTCAAAACAACGGCCGAATGGGTGACGTCGCTGGAGTCAGTTGGGGTGCCGTGCGGGCCTATCAATGACGTGGCTCAGGTTTTCGCCGATCCGCAGGTACAAGCGCGAGGCTTGGCGATCTCGCTGCCTCATGCATTGAGCGGAGTGGTGCCTCAGGTTGCAAGTCCTATCAGGCTCTCGGAAACGCCTGTTGAGTACAGGCGCGCCCCACCGATGTTAGGTGAGCACACCCGGGAGGTTTTGACGCGGGTACTTGGGATGACTGATGAGGCTATCATCGCACTGCGTGCTGCCGGAGTACTGTAGCTGTAGCGGCTGTACCTATATAGAGAAGGATCCATATTCCCCTATATATAGGTTGCTAGAACTTTTTCGGAATGAATGCGAATTAAGGGGTTGACGCCCCTGAGGATCTGTCTATAATTCGCCCCACTTCCGGCGCAGACGAAACGGAAAACTTCTTGAATATCAAGTAGTTGG